>NZ_JBSFER010000015.1:0-245252 GCF_053594535.1 Streptomyces sp. NPDC001889 | reverse complement strand
GGGGAGGTGCCCGCGGCGCGGGTGACCTCGCGGACGCCGCGTGTGTCGAGCGGGCGGCCGGAGCTGACGGAGGCGGCGATCGTGGTGTCGGGGGGGCGGGGTGTGGGGAGCGCGGAGAACTTCTCCGTGGTCGAGGCGCTCGCGGACAGTCTCGGGGCGGCGGTCGGTGCTTCGCGGGCGGCGGTCGACGCGGGCTGGTATCCGCATTCCCAGCAGGTCGGGCAGACGGGGAAGAGTGTCGCGCCGCAGTTGTACATCGCGGCGGGGATCTCGGGTGCGATCCAGCACCGGGCCGGGATGCAGACGTCCAAGACCATCGTGGCCGTGAACAAGGACGCGGAGGCCCCGATCTTCGACCTCGCCGACTACGGCGTCGTCGGTGATCTCTTCACCGTCGTTCCCCAGCTCACCGACGACATCACCACCCGCAAGAACTGACCCTCCACGCCAGGCCCCCTCCCGGACCATTGACGCGGATCATGACCGGCCCTTAGCTTTCGCCGGGCGGATCGGCGATTCCGATGGGCGGAAACCGGGAGGGTGGCACGGTGACGGACCAACAGGAGGCGGACCGGCGGGGCACGGACCGGCGGGAGCGGCCCGCCACCAGCATCCCCGCCGGGGTCGGCACGGAGATCGACGCCCTGCTGGCACCCGTCGACGCCGAACTCGCCCGCCGCTACCCCGGGGACCCCGGGACCCGCCAGCCCGTCCACACGGTCTATGTGCCGGGCGACGCCTTCGCGGCCGGCACCGTCAGGTCCTGGGGCGACCGCGCTCTCGCCGCACTCGACGAACACGCCCCGGACGCGGCCTCCTTCGCCGCCGTGCTCGGACTCCCGGACGAACTGGCGGACCCGGTCCACGCGCGCGTACGGGCCAAGCTGGCCCGGGAGCCGGTGGAGGACCTCCGGATCGACTTCGAGGACGGATACCGGGGCCGGACCGGCGTCCAGGAGGACGAGGACGCCGCCCGCGCCGCCCGGCTGGTCGCCGGGGCGTACCGGAGCGGCACGGCCGCCCCGTACATGGGCATCCGGACCAAGTGCCTGGAAGCGGGCACGCGCGCACGGGCGATCCGGACCCTGGACATCTTCCTCACCGGGCTGATGACGGCCGGCGGACTGCCCGGCGGGCTCCGGCTCACCCTGCCCAAGGTCAGCGCCCCCGAGCAGGTCACCGCCTTCGCCCGGGTACTCGAAGCCTTCGAGGGCGCCCAGGGCCTGGAGGCGGGCCGGATCGGCTTCGAGCTCCAGATCGAGACCAGCCAGTCCGTGCTCGCCGCCGACGGCACCGCCACCGTCGCCCGGCTGATCGCCGCAGGGGGCCGGCGGGTCACCGGACTCCACTACGGCACCTTCGACTACAGCGCCGCTCTCGGCGTCAGCGCCGCCCACCAGTCGAGCGACCACCCGGCCGCCGACCACGCCAAGGCCGTGATGCAGGTGGCCGCGGCCGGAACCGGCGTACGGCTGAGCGACGGATCGACCCATGTGCTGCCCACCGGCCCCACCGAGCAGGTGCACCGCGCCTGGCGGCTGCACTACGGACTGGTCCGCCGGGCCCTGGCCCGCGCCTACTACCAGGGATGGGACCTGCACCCCGGGCAACTGCCGGCCCGCTGCGCCGCCGTGTTCGCCTTCCACCGCGAGGGCCTGGAGGAGGCGGCGGCCCGGCTCGCCGCCTACGCGGCCCGCACCGGGGGCGCCGTCCTGGACGAACCCGCCACCGCCCGCGCGCTCAGCGGGCAACTGCTGCGCGGCATCGACTGCGGCGCCCTGGACACCGCCGAGGTCACCCGGCTCACCGGTCTGACCCGGGCCGGGCTGGCGGAGTTCGCCGCCCGGGGAGTCTCCTTCGGGGGCGGGCCGGATCGGTGAGCGGTGCCAGGGCTCGCGAGCCCGGCAAGCTCCGGAAGAGACGGCTCAGGGCGTCCCGGGCGGAGCCGTCTCCCCCGAGCCCCGGGGGATCAGGACCGTCTCCAGCGTCACCCGGGACGGCTCCCCCTCCACCCCGTCGAGCCGGCGGAACAGCCGCTCCGCCGCCGTGCGCCCCAGCGCCGCCGCGTCCTGGGCGATCACCGTGATCCCCAGGAGGTCGGCGAGTTCGATGTCGTCGAAGCCGACCAGGGCGACCCGGTCCGGCCGCTCCGCGAGCACCCGGACCGCCGTCACCGTCACCCGGTTGTTCCCCGCGAAGACCGCGGTCACCGGCTCGGGGCCGTCCAGCATCTCCCGTACCGCGGCGTCCACCCGCTCCGGGGCGGTCGAGCCCAGCGACACCCAGGACGCGCGGACGCCGAGACCCGCGTCCGCCATGGCCGCGCGGTAGCCGCGCAGCCGCTCCACCGCCGTGTGGATGCGCGGCTGGTCGCCGATGAACCCGATCCGGCGGTGGCCGTGGGCGATCAGATGGGCCACGCCCGAACGGGCGCCGCCGTAGCTGTCGGAGAGCACGGTGTCCGCGTCGATCCGCCCCGCCGGGCGGTCCACGAAGACCGTCGCGACACCCGCCTTGATCTCCGGTTCCAGATAGCGGTGGTCGTGGCCGGCCGGGATCACGATCAGCCCGTCCACCCGGCGCGCGCACAGCGCCAGGGCCAACTCCTGTTCGCGCTCCGGGTCCTCGGCGCTCGACCCGTTGATGAGGAGGGCGCCGTGGGCCCGGGCGACCTCCTCCACCGCTCGGCTCAGCGGCCCGTAGAAGGGATCGGCGAGGTCCTCCAGCACCAGTCCTATGGAGGCGGTGCGGCCCTTGCGCAGCACCCGTGCGCTGTCGTTGCGGCGGAAGCCGAGGGACTCTATCGCCTCCTGCACCCGGCGCTCCGTGTCCGGGGTGACGCCGGGCTCCCCGTTGACCACCCGTGAGACGGTCTTCAGACCGACTCCCGCACGCGCCGCGACGTCCTTCATGGTGGGCCGATTGCCGTAGCGGGACTCCGACCTCCGGGGCCGTCCGAGTGCATGCGGAGAACGTTCGGTATCGGCCACAGTGCGTAGTCCTGTCGTCGTACGGTGTGTATGCGAATGTGTAGCGATGAGCATAGGACCTGGATAACGTTGTCAGGGGCAGGAAGTCCGTTCCCGTAGCTGCGGGTTGGAACAGTTCACCGGGGGATTCCATACCAATGCACAACGACCTCGTCGCCGCGCTGGACATCGGCGGAACCAAGATCGCGGGCGCGCTGGTCGACCGTGACGGCCGGATATGTCTGCGCTCCCAGCGCCCCACGCCGGCGCGGGAGGACGCCGAGACGGTGATGGGGGCCGTGGAGTCGGTGCTCGCGGACCTGGGCGCGTCACCGCTGTGGCGCCGTGCCTCCGCGGTCGGCGTCGCCAGCGCGGGCCCGGTGGACGCCTCGACGGGCACGGTCAGCCCGGTCAACGTCCCCTGCTGGCGCGATTTCCCCCTGGTCTCCCGGGTCCGCCGGGCGGTCGGCGGGCTGCCGGCCGTGCTGGTGGGCGACGGGGTCGCGATGACCGCCGCCGAGCACTGGCAGGGCGCGGCGCGCGGCTGTGCGAACGCCCTGTGCATGGTGGTCTCCACGGGTGTCGGCGGCGGGCTGGTGATCGGCGGCCGTCCCCACCCCGGACCGACCGGGAACGCGGGCCACATCGGGCACATCAGCGTCGACCTGGACGGGGACCCGTGTCCGTGCGGCGGGCGCGGCTGTGTGGAGCGGATCGCCAGTGGGCCCAACATCGCGCGGCGGGCCCTGGCGGGCGGCTGGCTGCCGGGGCCGGACGGCGACACCTCGGCCGCCGCGGTGGCCGCCGCCGCGGGCGCAGGGGACCCCGTCGCCGTGGCCTCCTTCGCACGGGCCGCCCAGGCGCTCGCCGCCGGGATCGCCGCGACCGCCGCTCTGGTGGAGATCGAGCGGGCGGTGATCGGCGGGGGAGTGGCGGGCGCCGGCGAGGTGCTCTTCGCGCCGCTGCGCCGCTCGCTGCGCGACTACGCCACGCTCTCCTTTGTGCGGCGGCTGATCGTCGTACCCGCCCTGACCGGCGCGGACGCGGGTCTGTTGGGTGCTGCGGCCGCCGCCTCGCCGGGGAGGCGCGACGAGCCGGCGGCCGCGATCCCGATCCGGCCCTGAGACGGCCGGTGACCGGTGCCTGGTGCCTGGTGCGCGGTGGCCCCGGGCCCGCCTTCCGGACCCGGCCGGACCGGGACCGGCCGGACCGGGATCGGACCCGGCCCGGCCCGGCTCGGCCCCGCCCGGACCGGGATTGTGCCCCGGGGAGCCCGTGCGGCGGGCTCCCCGGGCCCCTCAGCAGACGATCTTCAGATCAGCCCAGTCGGCGTGGTCGGAATCGATCCCGTCCCCGCCGTCCGTGACCACCAGGCGTACGACCTTCGCCCCGCCGACATCCGCCGAGATCGGCTGAGCGGTCATCGCGTTGGTCAGTACACCCGTCGAGGCCACCTTCTTCGCGTCGGCCCAGACCTCGAAGGCGACCGTGCCCCGGGCCCCCTTCTCGTCGTCCACCCCGACCTGCGCCGTCACCCGGCTGCACCGGGCGCCCGTGTAGTACTCGACGGTGCTCGACGCGTGGACGCCCAGGCCCTTGGCGAAGACCTGGCCCCCGATGGTGATCGGGTTGCCGTCACCCGCCTTGCTCTCACCGTTGCTGCGGTCCTTCTCCACCGGGCCGAACCCGTTGACCGAGCTGAGCCAGCCGAGGTCGCTGAGGTACGAGTCCCCCGCGGGCGGGGGCGCGACCACGCTCACACTCGCGGGTACGGAGGCGGTCAGCCGCTTTCCGGTCAGGGTGCGGTAGGCGGCCTTCACGGTCAGTCCGTACGACCCGGTGGCCGTCCCCTCGGGGACCGTCACCTCCCACCCCGTGGACAGCTTCCCGCCGGTGGTCAGCAGGGGAGCCGTGGTCCTGGAAGCGGCGCGGACCCGCCAGCCCTCGGGCCCGGTCACGGAGACCGAGGCCGCCAGCGCCGGTGTGCGGCCCAGATTGGTGAAGGCCGAGACGACCTTCTCGGTGGTGCCGGACTCCACCGTCACGTTCTCGTCCGCGCTCACCTCGACGGCCGGCGGCAGCAGCGGCCACGCGCGGTCCGTGGAGACCCGCAGCAGCACGGTGCCGTGCGCGGGCACCGTCGCGGAGAGGGTCCCCGCCGTGTTGGCACTGGTGCGCTGCCAGAGATCGCGCACCTTGTAGGCGCTCGCCCTCGGCAGTCCGGCGGCCTCGGCGGTGGTGGAGATCCGCTGGGGGCGGTTGCTCTCGTTGAAGAGCGCCACCGCGCGGCTGCCGTCCCCGAGTTCCCTGGCCACCACCCATCGGCCGCCCTCGGACGAGAGCACCGTGCCCTGCTTGCCGAGGCGGTCCTGGTTGACCGCGATGACCTCGCGGTTCCCGAGGATCTCGAAGGCCGACTCGGGGACTTTGCGCAGATCGGCGCCGATCAGCAGGGGCGCCGCCATGATCGACCACATGGAGAAGTGGGTGCGGTACTCGGTGTCGGTCATCCCGCCGTTGCCGACCTCCAGCATGTCGGGGTCGTTCCAGTGGCCCGGCCCGGCGTACTGCGCCAGCGGCAGATTCCTTTTCATGATCGACAACATGGAGCCCCAGTTGTCGCTGATGTCACCCGTGGTGCGCCAGAGCTGGCCGACGTCCTTGGCCCATTCCCAGGGCTTGTTCTGGCCCCATTCGCAGAGGCTGTACACGATGGGCCGGCCGGTCGCGCGCAGCGCGTCCCGCATGGTCGTGTAGCGCAGTTTCGCGTCCACACCCTGGTTATTGCAGTTGTCGTACTTGAGGTAGTCCACACCCCAGTCGGCGAACTGCTGTGCGTCGCTGTACTCATGGCCGAGCGCACCCGGGAATCCCGCCCTGTTGCAGGTCTTCGTCCCGGCGCTGGTGTAGATGCCGAATTTCAGCCCTTTGGAGTGCACATAGTCGGCGACGGCCTTGATGCCGTTGGGGAAGCGGACCGGGTCGGGCACCAGTTTGCCCTCGGCGTTCCGCTGCGGCAGTGCCCAGCAGTCGTCGAGGTTGACATAGGTGTAGCCCGCGTCCTTGAGGCCTCTCTCGACGAAGATATCGGCGATCCCTTTGACCATGTCCTCGTTGAAATCCGCCCGGCAGTGCGTGGAGTTCCAGTTGTTGAACCCCATGGGCGGTGTCAGGGCGAGTGGCTCCTCGGCCCGGGGAGCGGCGGGCGCGGCCGGCGCCGGGGTGGCCCGGTCCGGGTCCGGAGCGGCGACGGCGGGGGCGGTGAGCCCCGCCGTGCCGAGTAACGCGGCGGTCAGCGCTCCGACGACTCTGCGGCGCGCAGTGGGGGTGGGCGGGTAACGCATCGTGACCCTTCCTCCGTGCTGACGGGGTCCGGGGGGACGGTGTGTGCGTATCGATGACGAGCGTTTACGGTAGAGCGTGTTCGAGTCTGTTGGAAGAGGTGCGGTAACGGTTGGCCGATGTCGTGCACGACCCCTTGACTACACGGTTCTCTAGGGGTGAGATCCAATCCTCGCGTTGAGTTGTGTTGGGTTGCACCCCCGAAGGAGGGGACGTGGCACAGACTTCGTACAGCGGCACGGCAGCACCCGGAAGCGTGGCGGGACATCGGATGTCACGGCGGAGTCTGTTACGCGGCGGGGCGGCGGGTGCGGGGGCGGTCACGCTGCCCTCCCTGCTCTCCGCCTGCGGCAGCGGACCCGGTGGTGACGGCAGGACCGTGACCATCGGGTCCAACTCGTCCGACCCGGTGCCGAAGAAGGCGTTCGCCGATGCCTTCGCCGCCTATGAGAAGCAGGCCGAGGGCGGTCGGAAGATCAAGGTCAACACCGTTGACCACAACACCTTCCAGGAGAACATCAACCGCTATCTCCAGGGGAAGCCGGACGACATCTTCATGTGGTTCGCCGGCTACCGCATGCAGTTCTTCGCCAAAAAGGGACTGCTGCACGACGTCAGCGACATCTGGGAGCGGTACGAGGGCTTCTCCGACGCCCTCAGGGCCCAGTCGACCGGAGACGACGGCAAGCAGTACCTCACTCCGTACTACTACTATCCGTGGGCGGTCTTCCACCGGAAGAGCGTCTTCCAGAAGTTCGGATACACCGCGCCCCGGACGCTCGATCAGTACATCGCCCTCGCCCGGCAGATGAAGAAGGACAAGCTCATCCCCATCGCCTTCTGCGACAAGGACGGCTGGCCCGCGATGGGCACCTTCGACTACATCAATATGCGCAGCAACGGCTATGAGTTCCACAAGAATCTGATGGCCGGCGAGGAGGCGTGGACCGACAACCGGGTGAAGAGCGTCTTCGACACCTGGCGCGGTCTGCTGCCCTACTGCCAGCCCGGGGCCAACGGCCGTACCTGGCAGGAGGCCGCCACCAGCCTCCAGAAGCGGGAGACGGGCATGGCGGTCTTCGGACTGCCCCACCCCGGCGCCCAGTTCCCCGAGGCCGAGCAGGCCGATATCGACTTCTTCCCGTTCCCGGAGATCAACCCGGAGCACCGCCAGGACGCCGTCGAGGCGCCCATCGACGGCTTCCTGATGGCCAAGAAGTCCAAGAACCTCACGAACGACAAGACCATGGAGAGCGCCAAGGCCCTGCTCAGCTGGCTGGCGACCGGGGAGGCCGAGGACATCTACCTCGCCGGCGACCCCAACAACATCGCCGTCAGCGACCGGGCCGACACCTCCCGGTACACCGAACTCCAGAAGAAGGCCGTCACGCTCGTCTCCGGCGCCCGGCAGATATCGCAGTTCCTGGACCGGGACACCAGGCCCGACTTCTCCTCGACCGTGATGATTCCGGCCATCCAGAACTTCATCAACGACCCCAAGGACGTCGACGGGCTGGTGAAGGGAATCGAGCGGCAGAAGAAGACCATCTTCGCCGCCGACTCCTGACCCCCGAACCGAAGCCGGGCCCGGACTCCGAGCCGGCCCCGGACGCTACCGACTTGGAGTCACCACCCGTGCCGCTGCTGCGAACTCCCGGGGGCGGGCCCCCGGACCCCCGGCCGAAACCCCCGGGCCGGCCCCCGGACCCCCCGGGCCGCCGCCCGCGACCCCCCGGCCGCCGGCCGGACCCTCCGGAGGGCCGCACGGAGCCCTCCGCCGCCCGCGCCGAGGCGGGACACCGCGGAGCGCGTACCGCACAGCGCGCTCCGCGCCACCGCGCCGCGCGCCGGGGCCCGCGCCGGTTCACCCGCCGCGACCTCGCCGTCATCGGCGTACTGCTCGGGATACCGGTCCTGCTGGACATCGCCATCATCTGGGGGCCCACCCTCGCCTCCGTCGGGCTCTCCTTCACCCACTGGGACGGCATCGGCGACATCTCCTGGGCCGGCACCGAGAACTACCGGAACCTCTTCACCGCCTATCCGGCCTTCTGGCCCGCCGCCGGGCACAACCTCCTCTGGCTGGCCTTTCTGGCACTGGTCGCCACCCCCTTCGGACTGCTGCTCGCCGTCCTCATCGACCGGGGCGTGCGGTTCAGCCGCTTCTACCAGTCCACGCTCTACATGCCGGTGGTGCTCTCGCTCGCCGTCGTCGGCTTCATCGCCCAGCTGATCTTCTCCCGCGACCAGGGCGCCCTCAACGCCATCATCGGGAACACCGCCGAACCCACCGACTGGCTCGGCGACCCCGACCTCAACATCTGGATGATCCTGCTGGCCGCCGCCTGGCGGCACACCGGCTATGTGATGATCCTCTTCCTCGCCGGGCTCAAGGCCGTCGACCCCTCGCTGAAGGAGGCAGCGGCCATCGACGGCGCGAGCGAGGCCCAGACCTTCTTCCGGGTGATCCTGCCGACGCTGCGTCCCGTCAATGTCATCGTCGGGGTGATCACCGTGATCGAGGCGCTCCGCGCCTTCGACATCGTCTACGCCGTCAACAAGGGCAGAAACGGCCTCGAACTGCTCTCCGTCCTCGTCACCGACAACATCATCGGTGAGGCCAGCCGCATCGGATTCGGCTCCGCCATCGCGGTGGTGCTGCTGGTGTTCTCGCTGGGATTCGTCGTCACCTTCCTGGTCCAGGAACTGAGGGGGGAGCGGGAACGATGACCGCCCCGGCCACGACCACACCCACCATCCCGCCCGGCCGGACCCCGGCTCCGGCCGCCCGGCCGCGCCGAGTGCTCCGCATCCGCCCCGGACGCGTCGGAGTGCACGCCTTCCTGATGGCGGTCTCCCTGGCGTTCCTCGCGCCGCTGCTGCTCGCGGTGTACGCCTCGCTGCGGCCCTACGAGGAGACCTCCGAGCACGGGTACTTCTCCCTGCCCCGCGAGCTCTCCCTCGACTACTACCAACGGGCCTTCAGCGAATCGGGCATGACGAAGTACTTCGTCAACACCATGATCATCGCGGTGCCCGGGGTGCTGATCACCCTCTTCCTCGCCTCCTTCGTGGCCTTCGCCGTCGCCCGGCTGCGGATGCGCGGATCGATGGTGCTGCTGATGCTCTTCACGGCCGGCAACCTCCTGCCCCAGCAGGTCATCGTCACCCCGCTGTACGTGGTGTTCAACCGCGTCCCGCTGCCGTACTGGATGTCGGACTCCATGACCGTGTACGACTCCTACTGGGCCGTTCTCTCGGTGCAGATCGGATTCCAGATCGGGTTCTGCGTCTTCGTCCTCGCCAACTTCATGCGCACCCTGCCCCAGGAGATCCTGGAGGCCGCCATCGTCGACGGCGCGGGAGTCTGGACCCAGTACTGGCGCATCACCCTGCCGCTCTGCCGCCCCGCCCTCGCGGCCCTGGGCACCCTCCAGTTCACCTGGATGTACAACGACTTCCTCTGGGCGCTCGTCTTCATCTCCGACGGCGACAAACTGCCCGTCACCTCGGCGCTCAACAACCTCCGGGGCCAGTTCTTCACGGACTACAACCTGCTCGCCGCCGGCTCGGTGATCGTGGCACTGCCGACCCTGATCGTCTTCCTGCTCCTCCAGCGCCACTTCATCGCCGGTCTCACTCTCGGCTCCACCAAGGGCTGATCCACCGCGGGCGCCGCCCCCGCGCCACGCCGTGTGCCACACGCCGTACGCCACACGCGGCAGGGCCCGCCCGGCACCCCGGGCGGGCCCTGCCGCGTCCCCCTCTCCCGCCCCGCCCGACAGGTCCCCCGGCCCCTCCGCGGGTTTCCGTGGCAGGGTGTTCCGGGCAATCCACAGTGGCCTAGGGAAGAGGGGGAACCGTGATCGTCTGGATAAACGGGGCGTACGGAGCGGGCAAGTCGGCCACCGCGCTGGAACTGATCGACCTTGTCCCCAACAGCACCCTGTACGACCCCGCGGACACCGGCGACGGGCTCCGTCTGCTGCTGCCGCCCAAGAGACTCGCCGAGGTGAGCGACTACCAGGACCTGCCGATCTGGCGGCGGCTCGTGGTGGACACCGCGGCCGCGCTGCTCGCGGAGGTGGGCGGGGTGCTGGTGGTGCCGATGACCCTGTTGCGCCAGGAGTACCGGGACGAGATATTCGGTGGGCTCGCCGCCCGGAGGATTCCGGTGCGCCAGGTGCTGCTGCGACCGGATGAAACGATCCTGCGCAGCCGGGCGGGGGCTCGCGGCGAGCAGTGGGCGCACGACCGTGTCGAGTCCTACCTCACCGCGCTGGAGTGGATCACCGCCGACGCCCTCGTCATCGACACCACCGCGCTCGACCCCCGGCAGGCCGCGCACCGGATCGCCGAGGCGGTCACCAGCGGGGAGGCCGGCGTCTGCGAGATCGTGCAGACCCCCGAGCCGACCACCGAGACCCTCGCGGCCGGCGTGCTCCTCTTCGACGAGGAGGACCGGGTGCTCCTCGTCGATCCCACCTACAAGCCGGGGTGGGAGTTCCCCGGCGGAGTCGTCGAACAGGGCGAACCACCCGCGCGCGCCGGGATGCGCGAGGTCGCGGAGGAACTCGGCATCGAACTCGACCGGGTTCCCCGGCTGCTGGTCGCCGACTGGGAACCGCCCCGGCCCCCCGGATACGGCGGCCTGCGGCTGCTCTTCGACGGCGGACGGCTCGACGGCGACGAGGCGGGACGGGTCCTGCTGCCCGGCGCCGAACTGCGCGGCTGGCGCTTCGTGGACGAACAGGAGGCCCAGCGGCTGCTGCCCCCGCTGCGGTACGAACGCCTCCGCTGGGCCCTGCGCGCCCGGGAGCGCGGCACGGCCCTCTATCTGGAGGGCGGGGTGCCCTACTGACGGGCCTGGGGAGTTTCTCTCGGATCGGGCCGGATCGGTGAGCGGGGTCCGGTGCCGTGGATCGCGAGGCGGAGGCGGGAGCCCACGCGGAGCGTCGGCGACGGACGACAGCGCGGCGAGGCGCGGTGCCGGGGCTCGCGAGCCCCGGCACGATCCGAAAGAGACGACCTGGGCCGTGAACGGCTCCGCCGGGCGTCGCGGAGGGCGCCCGGCGGAGCCGTCCCGTCCGTCGTCCGGTCCGTCGGTCGTTCCGTCGGTCGTTCCGTCGGTCGTCCGGTCCGTCGTGCGGTCGGTCGTCCCGTCGGCCGTCCACCCCGTTGTTCAGCCCGCCGCGTAGTTCCGCAGGAAGAGCGCCTCCGAGACGGAGAGCCGCTCCAGCTCCTCGGGCGAGACCGACTCGTTCACCGCGTGGATCTGCGCCTTGGGCTCGCTCAGCCCGATCAGCAGGATCTCCGCCTCCGGGTACAGCGATCCGAGCGTGCTGCAGAGCGGGATCGAGCCGCCCATGCCCGCCGACTGCATATCCTCACCCGGATAGGCCAGCCGCATCGCGTCGGCCATCGCCGTGTACGCGGGGCTGCGCACATCCGCCAGGAACGGCTGACCCTGCCCCGTCTGCTCCACCGACACCCGCGCCCCCCACGGGACGTGTGCCCGCAGATGCGCCGACAGCAGCTCCGTCGCCCCGGCCGCGTCCTGGCCCGGCGCCACCCGCAGACTGACCAGCGCCCGCGCGCTCGACTGCACGGACGCCGTCGCGCCGACCACCGGAGGGCAGTCGATGCCGAGAACGGTCACCGCGGGCCGCGCCCAGATGCGGTCGGCGACCGACCCGGCGCCGATCAGCTCCACCCCGTCCAGCACCCCCGCGTCACCGCGGAAGTCCGCCTCCGGGTACTCCAGCCCCTCCCAGCGCTGCCCGGCCTCCAGCCCGTCCACGGTCGTCGAACCGTCCTCGGCGCGCAGCGAGTCCAGTACGCGGATCAGCGCGGCCAGCGCGTCCGGCGCGGCACCGCCGAACTGGCCCGAGTGCAGATTGCCCTCAAGGGTGTCCACCCGCACCCGCAGGAGCGTCATCCCGCGCAGCGTCGCCGTGACCGTCGGGACCCCCTCGCGGAAGTTCCCGGAATCCCCGATCACGATGGCGTCGGCCGCCAGCAGCTCCGGGTGCGCCTCCGCGTAACGCTCCAGACCCCCCGTGCCCTGCTCCTCCGAGCCCTCCACGATCACCTTGACCGAGAGCGGCACCCCGCCGTTCGCCCGCAGGGCGCGCAGGGCCAGCAGATGCATGACAAAGCCGCCCTTGCAGTCGGCCGAACCCCGTCCGTACCAACGGCCGTCACGCTCGGTCAGCTCGAACGGCGGCGAGATCCAGGCGTCCGTGTCCAGCGGCGGCTGGACGTCGTAATGGGCGTAGAGCAGCACCGTGCGCGCCCCCTCGGGGCCGGGCAGAAAGCCGTAGACGGCCTGGCTGCCGTCCGGGGTGTCGAGCACGGCGACATCCTCGAAGCCCTCCTCCCGCAGCGCCCCCGCGCACCAGGCCGCCGCGGCCTCGCACTCGCCGACCGGGAACTGCGCCGGATCGGCCACCGACCTGAAGGCCACCAGCTCGGCCAGTTCCGCCTTGGCGCGGGGCAGCAGGGCCGCCACGGTCTCGGCGATCGGATCGGCGGTCATGGGCACGCTCCAGGGGGGTACGACGTTGTGCGGTGTGTGTACGGCAAATGTGTGGTCGATCCTCCCACAGCGGGGTGAGACGGCCGCGCCGTAGGATGCCGTCGAGAGCATGGGGCACGCGTCGGATCGGGAGCAGAAGCACATCGTGAGCAGCGAGAACGGCGGCACCGGAGCAGAGGCAGAGGCAGTGGAGCACGAGGGGACGGTGTGGGACGTCGTGGTCGTCGGTGCCGGGCCCGCGGGGGCCTCGGCGGCCTACGCGGCGGCGGTGGCGGGCCGTCAGGTGCTGCTGCTGGAGAAGGCCGAGCTGCCCCGCTACAAGACCTGCGGCGGCGGGATCATCGGCCCCACCCGGGACAGTCTCCCGCCCGGGTTCGATCTCCCGCTGCGCGACCGGGTGCACGCCGTCACCTTCACACTGAACGGCCGGCTCACCCGGACCCGCCGCTCCAAGAAGATGCTCTTCGGGCTGATCAACCGCCCGGAGTTCGACGCCCAGCTGGTCGAGTACGCCCAGAAGGCGGGCGCCACCCTGCGCACCGGGGTCACCGTCTCCCGGGTGGAGCAGCACGGCGCGGCCGTCCCCGACCGGCGCACGGTGGCCGTGGTGACCTCCGCCGGGGAGACCGTCCTCGCCCGCGCGGTCGTCGGCGCCGACGGCAGCGCCAGCCGGATAGGAGCCCATGTCGGGGTCAAGCTCGACCAGGTCGATCTCGGTCTGGAGGCCGAGATCCCGGTGCCGGACCCGGTGGCGGAGGACTGGGCCGGGCGGGTGCTGATCGACTGGGGCCCGATGCCGGGGAGTTACGGCTGGGTGTTCCCCAAGGGGAAGACGCTGACCGTCGGGGTGATCTCGGCGCGCGGCGAGGGCGCGGCGACCAAGCGCTATCTGGAGGACTTCATCGCCCGGCTGGGCCTCGCCGGGTTCGAGCCCGCGATCTCCTCGGGCCATCTGACCCGGTGCCGCAGCGACGACTCACCGCTCTCCCGTGGCCGGGTCCTGGTCTGCGGTGACGCGGCGGGGCTGCTGGAGCCCTGGACACGCGAGGGCATCTCCTTCGCCCTGCGGTCGGGGCGGCTCGCGGGCGAGTGGGCGGTGCGGATCTCCGAGGCGCACGACGCGGTGGACGCGCGGCGCCAGGCGCTGAACTACGCCTTCGCGATCAAGGCGGGGCTCGGTGTGGAGATGGGGGTGGGGAGGCGGCTGCTCGCCGCGTTCGAGCGGCGCCCCGGTGTCTTCCACGCCGCGATCACCGGCCTGCGGCCCGCCTGGCGGGCCTTCGCGGACATCACCCGTGGTTCGACCACGCTGGCGGGGATTGTGCGCACCAGCGGGGTGGCGCGCCGGGTGGTGGAATCCCTGGACCGGCGCGCCGGGGTCTGAGGTTCTGCCTGCCCGCCGGGGCCTCGGTGGAGGGCCGGGCGGGGTTCCCCACCCCGGGGGGCCTGTCCGGCGTCCGGGTGCGGACCCACCCGGTGGCCGGGATGCCCGCGGGGCGCGGCGCCTCGCGGGGCTCCGCCCCGGACCCCGCGCCTCAAACGCCGGCGGGGCTGAGTGTGCGGTCTGCGGTCTCTGGGTCTCGGGGTGCCTTGGGGGTCGGTTCGGTTGGGTGGGGTCTTCTGGCTTCTGTGGAGGGCGGGGCCCTGAGGGTTGGCGGGGCCGGGTGTGGCCCGGTCCGTCGGTGGGAGGGCGTTCGCGGGGGTCACTCCGTGACCGTGATCCGGAAGACCGGGTGCCTGGGGGCGGCGGCCAGGAGCTCCTCGTCCGTGGAGGCGGCGGTCACCTCGCCGAAGAAGCGGCCCACCTCCCAGCCCCAGCGCTTCAGATAGGCGCGGAGCAGCTCCGGCTTCTCCTCGTCGGACAGCTCCACGGCGGCGAACCGGCGGGTGCTGCGGCCGAGCGTGAGCTTCCCGCCGCCCGAGGCGCGGAGATTGCGCACCCACTGGGAGTGGCCGCGTGCGGAGACCAGATAGGTGCTCCCCTCGTGGGAGAGCGGGTTCACCGGGATGCTCCGCCACTCACCGCTGGTGCGCCCGACGACGGACAGCTCACTGCTCCCCATCAGACTCACCCCGCGCCGGGCGAGCCAGCCGATCGCGCGGTTCACGGCGGTGTCGACACCGTTGGGCTTGATGTAGTGGGCGATCTGCTGCGCCATGACGGGCTCCAGGGGTGGGTACCGGATTCCGAGAGCAGTGCTCTCGCTTGAGATCAGTGTGCATCGGAGCGGTGCGCTAAAGCAAGAGCACTGCTCTCATTAGTGGGCGCTGCTCCAAAACGTGAAAGACTGCGCGCATGACCACGATCCGAGGCGCCCGCGCCCGAGCCCGCATCGAAGTCACCGCCGCCATCAAGGACGAGGCGCGCCGGCAACTCGCCGCCGAGGGAGCCGCCAAGCTCTCCCTCCGCGCGGTCGCCCGCGAGCTGGGCATGGTCTCCTCCGCCCTCTACCGCTACTTCCCCAGCCGCGACGAACTGCTGACCGCGCTCATCGTCGACGCGTACGACGCCGTCGGAGCCGCCGCCGAGTCCGCCATCGCCCCACCGGCCGCCCCCGCCCCCACCGCTCGCTGGCTCGCCCTCTGCCGCGCCGTGCGCGCCTGGGCGCTCGCCCACCCCCATGAGTACGCCCTGATCTACGGCTCCCCGGTCCCCGGCTACACCGCCCCCCGCGACACCGTCGCCCCCGCCGCCCGCGTCGGCGCCGCCCTGATCTCGATCGCCCGCGACGCCCACCGCTCCGGCGGCCTCGCCCTGCCGTCCCTCGCTGAGGAGATCCGCCCCGAGGCGCACCGGCTCACCGCCACCCTCGCCCCCGATCTGCCCCCGGCCGCCGTCGTCGCCCTGGTGGCCGCCTGGTCGCAGCTCTTCGGGCTGATCTCCTTCGAGGTGTTCGGCCAGTTCAACCGGCTGGTCGAGGACCGGGACGCCTTCTTCGACGAGGCCGTGGCCCGGCTCGCGCACGAGACCGGCCTCGGCGCCCACCCCGCCGGTGCGCTCCCCGGCAGCCGGGCGGGCAGCCGCTCCGGAGGCTGAACCCGCTCCCGGCCGGGCCACCGGGAGCGGTACGGCTCCCGAGGCCGTACTCCTCCAGGAGTACGCACGGTCGCGCCGCCGGGCGGACGCCCCGCCGCCCCCGCCCGTCTAGCGTGGCCGCCATGGAAGAACAGCAGGTCCGCCGCCGCTGCGGCCCGCACGAGGAGCCGGACGGAGCACCGCGCCCGCGGCCCTGGGGGACCCGGCGGGCCCGTCGGGTGCCCTGGCGCTCCACCCTCGCGGTGGCCGTGATCATCCTCGTCGGCACCCGCTTCGCCGCCCAGGGCCAGCACCGCGCCGCGCTCGACGGCCTGGCGTGGGCCCTGCTCCTGCTGGCCCCCGCGCTGCTGCTGGTCCGCCGCCGCTGGCCGGTGGCCTGTCTGGCGGCCGTCGCCGGTGTCACGCTCCTCTACCTCTGCGCGGGCTATCCGTACGGCCCGGTCTTCCTCCCGGTCGTGGTCGCCGCCTTCTGGGCCGTCGTCGGCGGCCACCGCCGGGCCGCCTGGTGGATCGTCGGGGTCTTCTGGGTCTGCCATGTCCTCTTCGCGCACTGGCTCTACGCCTATCTGCCGCCCGCCGGGGACCACGGCTCCCCCTGGACGCAGGAGCTGGTCGTCGCCGCCTGGGTGTCGGCGGTCCTCGCCGGCGCCGAACTCGTGCGGGTGCGGCGCGAGGAGTGGGCCCGCCAGCGGGCCGAGCGGGCGGCGCGCGCCAGACGCCGAGCCGACGAGGAGCGGCTGCGGATCGCCCGTGAACTCCACGATGTGCTCGCCCACTCCATCTCCGTGATCCATGTGCAGGCGGGCGTCGGACTGGCCCTCCTCGACAGCGACCCCGAGCAGGCCCGCACCGCGCTCACCACCATCAAGGCTGCCAGCAAGGAGGCCCTGGGGGAGGTGCGCCAGGTCCTGGACAGCCTCCGCGCGCCCGGTGACGCGCCCCGCGCGCCCGCCCCCGGTCTCGACCGGCTCCCCGAACTCGCCGACCAGGCCACCGCCGCCGGGCTGACCGTCACCATCGCCACCGACGGCTCCCCCTTCCCGCTGCCGCCCGGCACCGATCTCGCGGCCTTCCGGATCGTCCAGGAGGCCCTCACCAATGTGGTGCGGCACTCCGGTTCGCGCCGCGCCCAGGTGCGGATCGGCTACGGGCCGGGCCGGCTCGCGCTCCGGATCGACGACGACGGCCCGGCGGGCGGCTCCGACGCGGGCGGCAGCGGCAACGGACTCGCCGGGATGCGGGAGCGCGCCGCCGCGCTGGGTGGCACGATCGAGGCCGGAGCCCGGCCCGATGGCGGTTTCCGGGTGCGGGCCGACCTCCCCGTACAGCCGAAGGAGACGCCGTGAGCCGCGCCCCCGCCGTCCCCGCAGCCCTCGCAGCCCTTGCGGCGCCCGGCCCCGCGCGCCCCGTCCCCACACCCCGACCGCTCAGGAGACCGATGTGATCCGTGTACTGCTCGCCGACGACCAGCTGTTGGTGCGGGCGGGCTTCCGGGCGCTGCTCGACGCCCAGCGGGACATCGAGGTGGCGGGCGAGGCCGCCGACGGCGAGGAGGCGGTCCGCCGGGTGCGCGAACTGCGCCCGGACGTGGTGCTGATGGACATCCGCATGCCGGTGGTCGACGGGCTCGCCGCCACCCGCCGGATCACCGCCGACGAGCTGCTCGCCGAGGTGAAGGTGGTCATGCTGACCACCTTCGAGCTGGACGAGTACGTCTTCGAGGCGATCCGCTCCGGAGCCTCGGGCTTCCTGGTCAAGGACACCGAACCGGAGGAACTGCTGCGCGCCGTACGGGCCGTGAAGGAGGGGGACGCCCTGCTGTCGCCGGGGGTGACCCGGCGGCTGATCGCGGAGTTCGCGGCCCGCTCCAAGGCCCCCGCCGAGGCGGAGCGGCTGGCGGAGCTGACCGAGCGCGAGCGGCAGGTGATGGCGCTGGTCGGCATGGGTCTGTCGAACGAGGAGATCGCCCGCAGACTGGTCGTCAGCCCGCTGACCGCCAAAACCCATGTCAGCCGCACCATGGTGAAGCTCCGGGCGCGCGACCGCGCCCAGCTCGTCGTCCTCGCCTATGAGTCGGGGCTCGTCCGGCCCGGCTGGCTGGGCTGAGCCGGCCGCCTCCTCGCGGCCGCGGCCGCGGCGGGGAGCCTGCGGAGCACGGTCACCACCCGCACCAGGAAGACGAGCGCCGCCGCGCCGCAGCCGGCCAGCAGCAGCCCGCGCTCGATGGCGTACGGGAAGGTGAAGGCGAGCTTGGGGCCGGCGATCGCGCCGAAGGCCACGGCCGCCACGAACACCCCGCTCAGCAGGGCGTAACCGATCTCGACGGTGATCGCGTCCCGCTCCGACTGAGTACGTCGTGGACCTGGTGTCATGTACGGGAGTCTCACAGGGCGGCGGCCGACGGGCAAGGCGCGGCCCCGCCCCGGGTGCCCGGCCCCGTCCGCACCCGGGGTGCCCGGAAGCCTTTCGGTGTGTGCCGCTCCCCGCCCCGGGTGCCCGGCCCCGCCCGCACCCGGCGTGCCCGGAAGCCCTTCGGCCTGCGCCGCCCCCCGCCCCGGGTGCCCGGCCCCGCCCGCACCCAGGGGCCGTTCGGCGTGCGCCGCACCCTCCCCGCCCCCCCGCTGTCGCGGGTCACGCGGCCGGCCGGCACCGCGCCCGCACGCTCGCGGAGACCGTCACCGGCGGCGGGAGCCGGCCGGCGAGAGGCGGCCCCGGCGGCATCCCGCCGCACCCCATGGCCGCCGTCACGGCCATCCCCGGGGGCCCGGCGAGCGCGCCCGCCCCGGCCGCCGGCACCGGAAAGGAAGCCCGGGCGCTCACTCTCCCGGGCTGTTCCTCGATCGCGGCGATGCGCACGCCCCGCCCGCCGCGCGGAGGGAGCCGTCCCGGGCGGGGAACACCGTCGGGGCCACGCGGCGGCGGTGCCGCGAGATCCCCCCGGAGCGGTGCCCTCCCAATTTTGTTTGGGTCCGGCACAAAGGGAGAATGGCGGCGGGGGCGCGATCCGGGGAACCCGTCCGCGCCATCTTCGGATCATGGGAGACTCGCCCGTATGAACGGCAAGGCGACGAGCGTCAGAACAAAGCTGGAAAGGGGCCGGAGCGCACTCGGCCCCGCTCTGGAACTGGTGCACACGGGCCGCGCGCCCACCCGTGCCGTGCTCACCTCCGCGCTGGGTGTCACCCGCGCCACCGCCGGCGCGGTCGCCGCCGAACTGGAGGCCCTCGGGCTGATCCGGGTCGACTCCCGGCCCGCCGCCCCGGCCGGCGCCCAGGGCCGCCCCTCGCACCGGCTCTCCGTCGACGAGTCCGGCCCGGTGGTGCTGGCCGCGCAGGTCCACGCCGACGGATTCCGGGCGGCCCTCATCGGACTCGGCGGCCGGACCGTCGCCACCGCCCCCGGCTGTCTCACCGTCGCCGCCGACCCGGCTCAGGTCCTCGGCGCGGTCGTCGACGCCGGAGCCCAACTGCTGCGCGCGAGCGGGCGCCGCTGTGTGGGCGCCGGTCTCGCGGTGCCGTCCGCCGTCGCCGAACCGGGCGGTACGGCCCTCAACCCGCTGCACCTCGCCTGGCCGGCGGGCTCCCCGGTGCGGGAGATCTTCGCCGCGCGGGTCCGGGCGGCCGGGATCACCGGCCCCGCCTTCGCCGGCAACGACGTCAACCTCGCCGCCCTCGCCGAGCACCGCCACGGCGCCGGGCGCGGTGCCCGCCACCTCCTCTGTGTCGCCACCGGGCACCGGGGAGTCGGCGGCGCCCTGGTCGTCGACGGACGGCTGCACACCGGCGGTTCCGGCCTCGCGCTGGAGGTCGGCCATCTCACCGTCAGCCCCGAGGGCCGCCCCTGCCACTGCGGCGGCCGGGGCTGTCTCGATGTGGAGACCGACCCGCTGGCCTTCCTCGTCGCGGCGGGCCGCGACCCGGGCCCCGAGGTCTCCCTGCTCCAGCAGTCCAGGGAACTGCTCCGCACGGAGTACGACGACCCCGCCGTCCGCGCGGCCGGCGAGAGGCTCGTCGACCGGCTGGGCCGGGGGCTCGCCGGACTGGTCAATCTGCTCGACCCGGACCGGATCATCCTCGGCGGGCTCCACCGCGAACTCCTCGCCGCCGACCCGGAGCGGCTGCGCTCGGTCGTCGCCGGCCGCAGTCTCTGGGGCCGCAGCGGCGGCGGTGTGCCGATCCTCGCCTGCACCCTCGACCACAACAGCCTGGTGGGGGCCGCTGAGCTGGCCTGGCAGCCGGTCCTCGACGATCCGCTGGGCGCGCTGGCCTGACCTTCCGTACCCCTGCCGTCCGCCGGGGAGCCGGTCGCGTCACCACCGGTGGCCGGGGCGAGCCGCGCCGGGGCGCGCCCTCCGGTCCGCCGGCTCCCGCCCGTACGCCCGCCCGGGGCGCCCACCACCCGTCCGGGGGCACCCGGGGCGGCCCACCGCCCCTGAACGGGTAGGGAGCGGGCTATGACCCATCTGCCCTCCGGTGCGCAGCCCCATCCGCACCGGGTCCGGCGACTGCACGCCCGGATTCTCGCCTCGCCCGTCGCCCTCGCCTGGAACCGGGCCCGCGCGATGGAGCTGCTGCACCGCGCGATGGGCTTCGCCGCGCTCGGCTTTCTCACCCTCGTGCCGCTGCTGGTCGTCGTCGCGGCGGCCGACCCCGCGAGCAGCCAGGGCTTCGCCCGCTGGCTGGGGCAGGCGCTCGGGGTCTCCCAGGCCTCGCAGGACGAGGTCGAACGGCTCTTCGGCATGCCCGGCACCGCCCTTCAGCGCACCACCGCCTTCGGTCTCGCGGCCCTCGCGGTCTTCGGCCTGACCTTCGGCTCGGCGGTGCAGACCGGCTACGAGAAGGTCTGGGACCTGCCCACCGCCCGCTGGCACACCATGTGGCGCCATGTCGTCTTTCTCGCCCTGCTCGTCCTCGGCGTGCTGGCCTTCGTCAACACCCCGGCCGCCTCGGAGTCCGCGGTGGCCGTCACCGCTGCCGCGCTGGTCGATCTGACGGGCACCTTCCTCTTCTTCTGGATCGCCCAGCGGCTGCTGCTCGGCGGCCGGGTCCGCTGGCGGGCGCTGCTGCCCGGGGCGGTGGTGACCGCGCTGTTCATGCTGGGGCTGCGGATCTTCTCCCAGTTCGTCTTCTCCCCGCTGATCGCCTCCAACGCGGTCACCTACGGGCCCTTCGGGACCGTGCTGGTGCTCCAGTCCTGGCTGGTGGGCGTCGGCGTGGTGGTCTACGGGGGCGCCCTGGTGGGCCGGCTCATCCACGAGGAGCGGCTGCGGCGGAGGCTGGAGCGGTCCTTCCCGCCGCCCGGCTGAGGTGCGGCCGGCCGTGTCACCCCGCCCCGCCGCCGGCGGCCCGTGCCCGCACCCGTCCCGTACTCCCCGGGCGGTATCCGGAGGGCCGCCGGCCGTACGACGACACGGGCCGCCCCCGGCGGGAGCCTCGGAAGGGACAGGGCGCCCGGGCGCCGCACCTCACCGTCATCGTCACCGAGGAGCTGAACAGATATGGACACGCTGGCACACGGACCCGTGACCGGCCCGTGGATTCTTCTTCTCCCCCTGGTCTGGGCGTCGGTCGCGGCCGGCTTCGTGGTCCTGCTGCGCCGCACCGGAGTCTGGCGCGGGCCCCGGGGGCATCTGCGCGGGTACGCCTCCCGGCCCGCCGCCGTCGCGCCGGGACCCCGTTCGCCGGTCGCGCTGCTCGGACGGCGGTTCGCGGCGGGGGAGATCGACGAGGAGGAGTACTGGCGCCGGCTCTCGGTCCTGGACGAGCAGTTCGGCCGCCGCGACGGCGGCCCGTCCTGACCGCGGGGTCACCCGGCGGCGGGAGCGCCGGGAGCACCCGGAGAGCGGCCCGGAGCCCCGGTCAGCCCATCAGCCCGCCACGGCGGTCCGGGCGGCGGCAGGCGCGCGTACCGCGTCCGCATCCGGCTCCGGCTCGCGCTCGGGATCGCGCTCGGGACTGAAGTCCTCCGCCTCGGAGCCGGTGCTCTCACCGGTGCCCGCGCCCTGCTCGCCGTCCTCGGCCAGCCCGATGAACGGAGCCTCCTCCGGCGCCCGGGCGGTGACGGCCGCCTCGGGAGCGGGAGGTGCCGGGTCCGCCGGGGGCGGCGGCGCGGCGAGCGTGAACCAGACGGTCTTCCCCGTATCGCCCTGAGGCTGTACGCCCCACTGCTCGCTCACCGCCGCTATCAACGAGAGCCCCCGGCCGGAGGTGGCGAAGAGATCGCCGTCCGGGGCGGCGGCGGGCACGGACGGAATGCGCGGGTCGTGGTCATGGACCGAGACCGTGAGCCGGTCGAGCAGCAGCTCGATGTCCACGACACACATCTTGTCCGGTTCGGCGTGCCGATGGACATTGGTCAGCAACTCGGTGACGCCCAGCGCTGCCTGGTCGATCAGAGGATCGAGATGCCAGTAGCGCAGTTGCGCCGATACGATTCTGCGGACCTGGCCGATCCGCGACGGCAGGGCCTGGAGCTCCACCGTGCAGTGCCTGCTTGACTGGCTGATCACGGCTGCGACTCCCCGAAAGAGGTCCGGAAGAAGACGGAGGTCGGATGATCCAGCAGAGGCTGCCTGCTGAGTCGTGCCCGGCGGTGCCCGCGATCCACCGCACAATCACAGTGTCACCGCTGATGCACCCTGAGTGATGTGACATCAGCGTGAACCACACATGACCGTCCCGCAACTCGGCACTCCGGAGAGCCCTCCGGCTCCGCGGCACTCAGGTGAACGCCCTGGCCGCTCAGCCCTCGGAGGCACCCGCCCCGCGCACGGCCTTCAGAAAGCGCCCCGTCAGGGTCTCCGGGTCCGCCCGGTGGTTGCGCTGTCCGAGGGTGAGCCGGTACCGCTTGCCGTTGACCGTCAGCGCGGCACTGCCCTCGTCGGTGAACCAGGCCCTCCCCGCCCTGACCGCACGGACCGGCGCGCTGTCGATCACCTTGCCGTAGCTGGTCAGCAGCTCCAGCCGGCCGTCCTTGATCAGCACCTGCCCCGCCTTGGTGAGCGAACGAGGCCACCGCTCGATCCGCACCCCGGTCGCCCGGAACTCGGGCTCGGCCATCGTCATAGGTTCTCCGCCCCCTTCATGACATTTGCCTGCTGGCAGTCTGCCCAACTCCCGCTCCGTATACCAGTGGGAAGGGCCCATGCCACACCCAACTGAACCACAAGCCGCCCCTATGGATTCCCCAAGTCATCGTTTGTCCTGGTGGGGGGCTTACTGTGGCGGTGCGGAGCGGAGAACCAGCACGGTGAGGAACGGCGGCCATGGACACCGATGAGCAGCGAGTGACGGACGGGGCGGCGGCGACCGCGGATGTGGACCGCACCGATCCGGAGTACCGGGACTGGCTGAAGGAGGCCGTCCGCAAGGTGCAGGCCGACGCCAACCGCTCCGCCGACACCCATCTGCTCCGTTTCCCGCTCCCCGAGCAGTGGGGGATCGACCTCTACCTCAAGGACGAGTCCACCCACCCCACGGGCAGCCTCAAACACCGGCTGGCCCGCTCGCTCTTCCTCTACGGCCTCTGCAACGGCTGGATTCGGCCAGGCAAACCGGTCATCGAGGCGTCCAGCGGCTCCACCGCCGTCTCCGAGGCGTACTTCGCGGGCCTCATCGGCGTCCCCTTCGTCGCCGTGATGCCGCGCACCACCAGCGCCGAGAAGATCCGCCTGATCGAATTCCACGGCGGGAAGTGCCACTTCGTGGACGACCCCCGGCGGATGTACGAGGAGTCCGCGGCGCTCGCCGAACGGACCGGCGGCCACTACATGGACCAGTTCACCTACGCCGAACGGGCGACCGACTGGCGCGGCAACAACAACATCGCCGAGTCCATCTACCAGCAGCTCCGACTGGAGCGCTACCCCGAACCGGCGTGGATCGTCGCCACCGCCGGCACCGGGGGCACCTCGGCCACCATCGCCCGCTATGTGCACTACATGCAGTACGACACCCGGATCTGCGTCCCCGACCCCGAGAACTCCTGTTTCTTCGACGGCTGGACCAGGAACGACCCCGGCGCCACCAGCGACGCCGGCTCCCGGATCGAGGGCATCGGCCGCCCCCGCATGGAGCCCAGCTTCCTCCCCGGCGCCATCGACCGGATGATGAAGGTCCCGGACGCGGCGAGCGTCGCCGCCGTGCGCGCCCTCGACACCGCGATCGGCCGGAAGGCGGGTGGCTCCACCGGCACGGGGCTGTGGAGCGCGCTGAAGATCGTCGCGGAGATGGTGCGGGCCGGGCGCCGGGGGAGCGTGGTCACCCTGCTCTGCGACCCGGGGGACCGCTACCTCGACAAGTACTACTCCGACGGCTGGCTGGAGGATCAGGGCCTGGACATCACTGCGCACGCCGAGCGGATCAGGCACTTTCTGGCGACGGGGGAGTGGCGCTAGGGTCCTTCGGTCCGGATCGGGCCGAGACGCAAGGCCCTGGGGAGTTTCTCTCGGAGCAGGCCGGATCGGCGAGGCGCGGTGCCGGGGCTCGCGAGCCCCGGCACGATCCGAAAGAGACGGCCTAGGGCTCGCCGGGGCCCCGCAGCAGCCCGTCCAGCGCGCGCCCGAACACCCTCCGGCCCACCCGGGTGACCACCGGGTCCAGCAGCGCGGGCACCCCGCGGAGGCGCAGTTCCTCCGTCCAGACCACCACCGAGCCCGGACCGCGCGGGGCGACCTCGATCTCCGCCCAGCCCAGGACCATCCGGCCGCGCTTCTCCAGCCGGCAGATCCCGGACCCCCCGCCCGGCGGCTCCCAGCGGACGACCTCCATCGGATCGTCGAAGCGGACCCGGCCCAGCGCCGAGCGCACCACGAACACCGTGCCCACCCGGGCGGGTCCGGCGGTCACCGACGCGAGCGAGGTGAGGGGCACCTGCGCCGCGTGGGCCCGCCAGTCGGTGACCCGCCGCCACACCTCCCCGGCGGGCAGCGGCACCGCGCGCGTCAGCCGGAACACCGCCGTCCGGCGCGCCGCTCCCCGTACCCGTCCGTTCATCCGTCACCCTCCGGTTCCTCGTCCCCGGACCCGCCCGCGAGCAGCAGCCCCGGCAGATGCTCGGCGATCTCCTCCCGCGCGCGCGGCGACAGACCCGCGTCCGTCACCAGCGTGTCCACCTCGGTCAGCTCCGCGAAGGAACTCAGCCCGACCGTGCCCCACTTCGTGTGGTCGGCGACCACCACCACCCGCCGCGCGGCCTGCACGAAGCGGCGGTTGGTCTCGGCCTCCGCCAGATTCGGCGTGGAGAGCCCGGCCTCCACCGAGATCCCGTGCACGCCCAGGAAGAGCACATCGAAGTGGAGCGAACGGATCGCCTGATCGGCCACCGGCCCCACCAGCGAGTCCGACGGCGTGCGCACCCCTCCGGTGAGCACCACCGTCGCCGCACCCGGCCGGGGCGCGCCCGTCGGGCCCGGCCGCTGGGCCGTGTGGAACACATCCGCCACCCGGACCGAGTTGGTGACCACCGTCAGATCCGGGACCTCCAGCAGATGGTGGGCCAGGGCGAAGGTGGTCGTACCGCCGGAGAGCGCGATGGCGCTGCCGGGCGCCGCCATCCGCGCGGCGGCCCGGGCGATGTCCTCCTTCGCGCTCAGCTCCAGCGCGGACTTGGCCTCGAACCCCGGCTCGTGGGTGCTCGCCTCCGCCACCGGCACCGCGCCGCCGTGGACCTTCTCGACAACCCCCTGGCGGGCCAGCGCGTCCAGATCCCGGCGCACGGTCATGTCGGAGACATTGAGCTTCCGGGTCAGCTCATTGACCCGGACCCCGCCGCGCCTGCGCACCTCGTCGAGGATCAGGGCACGCCGCTGCTCGGCGAGCAGGTTCTGATGGTCGGTCACTACCGGGACCGGTCCTTCCACGTCGTCGTCTTCCGTCGTACGCTCCGCCAGCGGCTCAAAGCGTCACATCCTCTCACGGCCCCCTCCCCCGAGACTCGCGGAGATTCGGTGAGGGCCATGCGGTGAACTGTCCCGGTCCGGGACCCTGAGGCATGCGGTGCCGTGCGGTCGCGCACCGGTCGATCCCTATCATCGAGAGGGCGAGTGACAGAAGTGTCCTCAGCAACTCCGGCTCCGCGAGGCGAAGGCCCGGCGCTGGAACTCCTGGTCCACGGTGTCGGCGGAACCACCCCGCAGGAGATGCTCGGCGACCCCCGCACGGTCCGGATCACCGGCGACGCCCAGGCGGCCGTCTTCCGGCGCGCCGACGACGAGAAGGCCGAGAGCCGCCCCGGCGAGCACCGGGACGAGCCCATCCCCGAGGCGTACTGCTGGTCCAACCTCACCTCGGGCAACAGCGCCCGCGCCCTGTGGCTGCTGCTGCTCCCCTTCATGGTCGTCAACCTCGCGCACTGGATGCGCCCGCGCGCCAAGGGGCTCATCCGCACGACCCGGCTGTACGGGGTGCTGGTGCGGCTGATCGCGCTGAGCCTCACCGTGCTGATCACGGCCGCCGCCTGCGAGGTGACGCTCGATCTGCTGGCCTGGCAGTGCGCGGGCACCCCGGAGTGCGCGCGCGAGCGGGACTGGCTCGGCTTTCTCTCCAGCGCGGAGGGCGGCTGGTGGTCACAGCCCGGCCGGCGGCTCGCGCTCGCCTCGCTCCTGCCCACCGGGCTGGTGACCCTGCTCTGGTACCTCTCCCACCGCACCTGGAACGCCTACGAGTCCCAGCGCCCGCCCACCGGGATGGATGTGGCCGAGGGCGACACGGGCCCGCGTGACGACGACGACCACGACCCGGACGAGGAGGACGACGAGGACGACGAAGAGGAAGAGGAAGAGGACGAGCGGGAGGACGAGGAGGAAGAGAGCGCCGGGGAGCCGGCCGGGGCGGGTCCGCCCGTCATCAGACCCGCGCTGGGCCGGCCCGGATTCTGGTACGGGCGCCGGCTCGTCGCCCGGCTGAGGGCGGCGCACACCGCGGCCGGCCTGCTCACCATCGCCGCCGCCGTCGCCGCGCCCGCCGCCCGCCACGACCGGGACGGCGACAGCACCCTCCTCGACCTCGCCGGCCGGGCCCTGGAGATCGCGCTCGTCCTCGCCTTCGTCTTCGTGGTGTGGATCGTGATCCGCAGGGGCCGCAGCGAGCGGCGGTTCGATGCCCGCTTCGAGCGGGCCGCCGTCACCGCCATGCCCGCGGGCGCGCTGGCGATCCTCGTCCTCTCCCTCCTCCACGCCCTGTGGGACCGGCCCGGCTGGGCCTCCCGGGGCATGCTCCCGGGTGACGAGTGGGCCTTCCGGCTGATCGTCCTCTCCCAGGGTGTCCTGGCCGTCGCGCTGGCGGGTACCGCGCTGCTCCTCCAGCGCCGCGCCCGGCACCCGCGCTCCGCGCTGCGGGGGCTGGGCGGCCCGGCCGTCGCCATGCTCGCCTGCGCCCTCGGCGGGGTGATAAGCGGTGGCATCGCCCAGCGGGTCGCGGACTGGCTGGACGGACCGGGCACCCCCGGCATGGACGGCGACGGCACCATCCCCGGGCCCCCCGTGCTCCTCAGCTGGCTGGCGTCGGTCATCCCGGTGCTGCTGATCGTCCTGCTTCTGCCCCTCGGCTATCTGTGCGCCCGGACCTGGCGCCGGGGCCGGCGCCTCGCCCGGGTCGTCGAGGACGAGTACGCCCTGCGCGAGGTCGCCGTCTCGGACTCCGGCATCTGGCGGCCCGACCCCATCCGCACCCGCAGAATCGCCGGCACCCGGGCCCGGGCCGGACTCACCGACACCGCCCCCAGGGTTGTGGGCATCCTCTCCGGCGCCACCCTCCTGCTCGGTGCCGGAGCGGTCGCGGGGGCGTGGGCGAGCGGCAAGGTCCCCGGCGAGGCCTTCGGGGACAGCGGCTTCGCCGAGTCGGCGGCGGAGGCCGCGCAGGCCATCGGCTCCTGGCTGATCGGCTTCGGTTTCATACTGTTCGTCACCTGGGGCCGCCGGGCCTACCGCGACCCGTCCGCCCGCCGGACCATCGGCATCCTCTGGGACGTCGGCACGTTCTGGCCGCGTGCCGCACATCCCTTCGCGCCCCCGTGCTACGCCGAGCGCGCCGTCCCGGACCTCACCTGGCGCATGTGCACCTGGACGGAGCGGACCGGCGGACGGCTCGTCATCTCCGGGCACTCACAGGGGAGCGTGCTGGCCGCGTCCGCCGTCTGGCAGCTGCCCCCCGCCACCCGCAGCCGGGTCGCGCTGCTCACCTACGGCTCACCCCTGGAGCGCCTCTACGGCCGCTGGTTCCCCGCCTACTTCGGGCCGACCGCCCTGCACCAGCTGCGCGGGGAGGTCGACTGCTGGCGCAATCTCTGGCGGCACACCGACCCGATCGGCGGTCCGGTGCTCGTCGGACCCGAGGGCCGGCACCGGGCGGTGGACCGCGCGGTGCTCAAGGACCCGGTGGTCTACGGCCGGTCCCGGAGCCACCCTCTGCCCGAACCGATCCTCGGCCACGGCGACTACCAGGCGGACCCGGCCTTCGCCCTGGAGCGCCGGGGACTGCTGGACCGGCTCCACCCGGGCATCCCCCCGCAGGCCCCGCCGTCCCCGCAGGACCCGCAGCCTCCGCAGGCCCCCGGGTCCCCGCCGGCTCAGCGGTCCCGGCGGGATCAGGACAGCTCGGGGAGGTCGTCCGGGTAGAGCAGGGTCAGATCGTCGGTGTCCGCGTCACTCAGCTCCGCGACCCGGCCCGCGTGCCGCTCGACCATCGACTCGAAGGTCTGGCGCGCCGTGCGGCCGTTGCCGAACGCGGGCCCCTTGGGCAGGGCGGTGAAGTACTTCAGCAGCGCCTCGCCCGTGCCGTCCGCGAGCCGGTACTCGTGTTCGTCGGCCTGCTGGCCGACGATCCTGAGCAGCTCATCGGCCTGGTAGTCCTGGAAGGTGATGGTCCGCGAGAACCGGGACGCCACCCCCGGGTTCACCGACAGGAACCGCTCCATCTCCGCGGTGTACCCGGCGACGATCACCACGACCGCGTCCCGGTGGTCCTCCATCAGCTTCACCAGGGTGTCGATGGCCTCCTTGCCGAAGTCCCGGCCGGAGTCCTCGGGGGAGAGGGCGTACGCCTCGTCGATGAAGAGCACCCCGCCGCGCGCCCGGTCGAACGCCTCCTGGGTGCGGATCGCGGTGGAGCCGATGTGCTCACCGACCAGGTCCACCCGGGAGACCTCGACCAGATGGCCCCGCTCCAGCACCCCGAGCGCGGCCAGGATCTCCCCGTACAGCCGGGCCACGGTCGTCTTGCCGGTGCCGGGGGAGCCGGTGAAGACCAGATGGCGGCGGACCGAGGCGGCCTTGAGCCCCGCCTCCTGGCGGCGCCTGCCCACCTCGATCATGTTGGTCAGCGAGCGCACCTCGCGCTTGACGCTCTCCAGGCCGACCAGCGCGTCCAGTTCGCCCAGAACCGCCTCCGGGGAGCGCCGGGGCCCGGGGTCGGGCGGCGGCGCCGGGGCGGCCGGCCCGGGGGCGGGCGCGGGAAGAGGGACGGGCTGGGGGAGCACCGGGCCCAGCACACTGGTGGAGGACAGCGGAGCGGACAGCGGGGAGACCGGCTCGGCCGCGGCGCGCACCCCGCTCTCGTCGCTGGTGGAGTCCTCCACCAGCAGCAGGGACGGATCGGCGAACTCGTACCCCCCGCGCGCGCACCGCTCGGTGCGGCACCGGCTGAGGGTGGTGCGGCAGCCGTCCATCACGTGGAAGCCATAGCCCCCGCTGCCGGTCACCCGGCAGTTCCGGAAGGTGCCCCGGCCCTCCGCCGACACATAGAACCCCGCCTCGGCCGGCGAGGTGACCGTGCAGCGCTCGATCACCGGGTCGGCGCCCTTGGTGACGATCACCCCGGTCTGCGCCGCGTCGATGGTGCAGCCCGCCAGGGTGCCGCCGCTGCCGTGGTCCCGGAACCAGGCGCCGGTGGACGCCTCCCTGATCCGGCAGTCGTCCAGCTGGGCGGTGGCGCCGTCGCTCACCGACACCGCCGTGTTGCGGATCTGGGAGAGATCGCTGTCGACCACATCGACCCGCGAGCCCCGGTCCAGCACGAACAGCGCGTCCGGCACGTCGTGCACCCGGCAGGCGTCCAGCACCACGGTCGCCCCGTCGCTGATCCAGACCGCCGGATAGTCGCCCGTGCTGTCGTATATCTCGCACTGGTTGGCGTCCACCCGGGTGCCCGGGTCCCACACCGACAGGCCGTTGCGGCCGAAGCGGCGCACGGTGGACCGGGTGAGCGTCAGCACGGAACGGGAGCGGAGATCGATCGCGTTCTCCGGGATGTCGTGGATGTCGCAGTCGGAGAGCGTGAGGACGGCATCCGTGTCCAGGGTGACCCCGTCGGCCGATGTGCGGTGCACGGTGGAGTCGGTCAGATGGGCCGACGCGCGCGCGGCGATCTGCACACCCGCGCCCTTGACCTCGTATATCTCACAGCCGATGGCCTCCAGCCCGCTGCCCTCGCCGGTGACCGCCAGACCCGCCCCGGAGGCGTGGTGGACCCGGCACCGCTCCAGCCGGGGGTGACCGCCGCCGCGCACCGAGACACCGGCCTGGCCCGCCGCGACCACCTCGCACTCCTCGAACACACCGCCCGCGCCGTCCAGTACGGCGATGCCGACACCGGCCGGATTGTCCACGGTGCACCGGCGCACGGTGGGCCGCGCCGAGCCCCGGACCTCCAGACCGGCGGCGGACCGGGTGGAGATCCGCAGATCGGACAGCTCCGGGGTGCCGTCCTCGACCAGCAGCGCGGGCGAGGTCGCGTCCTGCCCCTCCACATGGAGGTCCTGGACGGTGGCCGAAGCCCGCACCGTCAGCGGCACCCCGTCGGCGGGGGCTATCCGCACCGAGCCGAGCGACCCCTCGGGGCCGCGGAGCGTGACCGCCCGCTGGATGACCAGATTCTCGCGGTACGTCCCCGGCGCGACGGTGAGGACATCGCCGTCACCCGCCGCCTCCAGGGCCGCCGCGAGGGAGGCGTACTCGCCCGTGCGGCGCCGCCACCGCGATGTGCCCGTGTGGGTCACCTGGACCGTGCCCTGTGCCATCGTGCTGCTCTGCCCCCACCTCGGGATCTGTTCCGGCGCGCCTCGGAGAAGGGGGACGCCCCCTGGGACCTGCTCCATCCGCTCTGTCCGCACGGGTGCCCGGCCGCCCGCCGGGTCCGCGGGGACCCGCCGGCTCCGCCGTGCCCGCACGACCTGCCCTGCCCCCTGAGGGGGCTCGCACCACCGTAGCGCGCGCGAGGGGCGGCAGTTGACGACTCACGAGGTCAGCCCCCCGTGCCGGTGCGTCCCCAGTCCGGTCCGGTGGCGGCCCAGGCCCGGTCGAGCCGGGCGAATCTGCGGCGCGAGAGCCACCGGACGATCAGCCGGCGGAGGGCCTCCACCAGACCCGCGCAGACGAACGCCGCGCCCAGCCCGCCCAGCACGGCGTGGACCCGCACGGCCGACGGCTCCAGCGGGAGCGGGGCTGTCCGGCCCCGGGCGTCGGTCCAGACGGTCAGCCGGTCGCCCGGCCGGGGGTCGCGCAGGGTCGTGGGCACGCTGCCGGTGCGGCTGCCGCCGTCGACAGCGGTCCAGCGGGCGCGCACCAGCCGGGGTTTCTCGCGGGCGGCCGGGGAGTCGGGGGTGTACACCGGCGCGCCGGCGGGGGAGAGGGGGCCCAGCACGGTCGCGGTGACGGGATGGCGCTGGAGCCGCTGCTGACGCGCCGACTGGCGCAGGGAATCCTCGGTGGCGCTCCCGGCGAACCAGCCGACGGCCGGTGCGGCGGTGACCAGGAGCAGCGCGGCGAGGAGCGCGGTCCACGCCTCGACGAGATCGGTCGCCCGGCGCAGGGGGTTGCGACGCCAGCGCCAGACCCCGGAGGCCGCCCGCATCTCCCGCACCCCCTTCCGCGTCCGTGACCGCCCCGTGCGGAACGGCACGGGCCCGGGACGGCGGAGGAGAGAGGAACGTCACCCCTCTCCCGCCGCGCCCTCGACAGCCCAACGTGCCGCGAGCGCGCCGGAGTTCCCACAGACCTCGTCGAGTGTGGGCCCCGTGGCGCGATGGCCGGACGGCGGGAGGGAAGCGGGCGCCGGAGGCCGCTTCCGGGAAGTTCTCGGTGCCCCGGGGGTTTCAGTAACCCTGTCCCGGATACGGGCGGTTGTAAGGATCGTTGTACGCGGCGGGCGACGGCGCGGGCGCGGGCCGGGCGGTGGCCGGGCGCATCGCCTCGTAGCCGGTGGCCGCGGGGCGCTGCTGCTGGTGCTGGCTCTGGGGCGCCGGGTATCCGCGCGGCGGCTGCGGCTGCGGGATGTACGGCGCCGCGGCCTGCTGGAGCGGCATCGGCGCGGGCGCCTGCTGCGGGTAGCCGTACCCCTGGGGCTGCTGGGACATCGAGGGGCCCGCCGGGAGGGCGGGCAGCGCCGCGGGGAGCGCCGGCAGATGGTTGCCGGGGTCGTACGCGGAGGGCACCCGGATCGGGGCGATCTGGGGCGTGCCCCGCTCCGCGACAAGGGAGTCGTAGATCGGGGTGTCGGCGAAGGACGGTGCGGAGTAGTAGCCGCCGCCGTAGGTGGAGCGGGGGGAGGTCATGGGACCTAAGGTAAGCCCACGAGTCCCGGTTGGGGAGCCCGGTATGTGGGTTCTTTGCGTGGACGTGGGTACCCACGGATCGCCAAAGCGAGCGAACTCGGGAAAAACGGTCGCGAAGCAGAGCAAGAATCCTGTAAAGAGCGAGCTGAGAGCGGGTTACCCGCGGGTCGGCACCCGGGGCCGGGGCGGGTGAAGATGGGGTTGACGTCCGGTGAATTCCGCCGGGCGGACCGACGCGTGACAGGAGCCAGCATGTCCATGCTCAAGGGAGCCAACACCCCGGTGCCGGCGCGGCAGGTCCGGGTGGAAGTGGGGTGGGCCTCCGGCGCCTCCGTGCCCCCGGTCGACGTCTCCGCGCTCCTGCTCGCCGCGGGAACCGGCGGGGTCCGCTCCGACGCGGACCTCGTCCGCCGCGACCGGCCCGCCCACGCCTCGGGCGCCGTGCGCCACGAGGGCGCGCCGGACGGAGCGGGCGGCGCCGTCCAGGTCCTCGCGGTCGACCTCGACGCGGTGGAGGCCGGGGTGGAGAAGGTCGTGGTCGCCGCCTCGGCCGGCGGCGCCGGCTTCGGTGAGGTCTCCGGCCTGCACGTCCGGCTTGTCGACGCCGCGTCGGGCGCGGAGCTCGCCCGGTACGACAGCGCGGACGCGACCGTCGAGACGGCCCTGGTCCTCGGCGAGCTGTACCGGCGTCAGGGGGCCTGGAAGTTCCGGGCGGTGGGGCAGGGGTACAGCGCGGGCCCGGAGGGGCTGGCGAAGGACTTCGGCCTCTCGGCCGCCGCCGTCCGTCCCGCGCCCCCGGCGCCCGCGCCCTCCGCACCGGCGGCCCCCGCCCCCGCCGCGACACCCGCCGCGCCCGCCCCCGCCGCCGCCCCGGCGCGCGCCACGGCCTCCCCGCCCGCCTCCGCGCCCGTCAGTCTGAGCAAGGTCACTCTCACCAAGGAGTCCCCCCGCGTCTCGCTCGCCAAGCAGGGCGGCACCTCCGGCGCCATGCGCGTCAACCTCAGCTGGCAGATGCGCAAGCAGCCCAAGGGCGGCGGCTGGGGCGCGAAGCTCGGCCGCGCCCTCGCCGGGCAGGGCGGGCTCGACCTCGACCTCTGCGCCCTCTTCGAACTCACCGACGGACGCAAGGGGGTCGTCCAGTCCCTGGGCAACGCCTTCGGCGCGCTGCACCAGCCCCCGTACATCCACCTCGACGGCGACGACCGCACCGGAGGCACCTCCGGCGAGAACCTCACCGTCAACCTCGACCACCGGGACAGCATCCGCCGCATCGTCATCTTCGTCACCATCTACGCGGGCGCGAGCAGCTTCGCCGATCTCGACGCCACCGTGACCCTGCGGCCCGAGCACGGCGCCCCCATCGAGTTCTCCCTCGGCGAGTGCACCGTGCCCTCCACCGTCTGCGCCCTCGCCCTGATCACCAACACCGGCTCCGACCTGGTCGTGCAGCGCGAGGCCGACTTCCTCGTGCCCGAGCGCGGGGTGAGCCCCCAGCGCACCATGGACCGCGCCTACGGCTGGGGCATGGACTGGACACCGGGCCGCAAGTGACACCCCGTCCTGACCGGCCGGCCCTCCCGCCGCCCGGTCAGGGCCCCGGCGCGGCCGAGGGACGGGCGTAGGTGCGCCCCTTCCAGGCCGCGCCGCGACCCCGGTGGTGCCGGCGGGCCGAGTCCACCGTCATCAGCAGATAGAGCAGCGCGGTGAACGGCAGCACCGGCGCCAGCAGCGGCGACTGCCGGCAGTACCGGAGCATCGGCAGATACGTCCCCGCCATCACCGCCCACGCCGCCGCGCCCGCCCAGCCGGCGACGGCGTCCGCGCCGGACAGCCCGGCCGCCGCGCAGACCACCGCGACCGGCGGCACCAGATAGACCAGGGCGAGCCCGGCGACCGTACCCGCCAGCAGCAGCGGGCTGTGCAGCAGCTGGGCATAGGCACAACGGGACACCATGTGCCACAGATCGGCGAGCCGCGGATACGGCCGCACGCTCTCCACCCGCTCCGCGAGCCCCAGCCAGATCCGCCCGCCGGAGCGCTGCACGGCACGGGCCAGGGCCACGTCGTCGATGACCGACTGCCGGATCGAGTCCGGTACGCCCGCCCGCTCGGCGGCCCCGGTCCGCAGCAGCGCGCAGCCGCCCGCCGCGGCGGCCGTCCACGAGCGCGGGCGGTTGACCCTGCGGAAGGGGTAGAGCTGGCAGAAGAGATAGACGAAGGCGGGCACCACCAGCCGCTCCCACCCGGTCGCGATCCGCAGCCGCGCCATCTGCGACACCAGATCCAGACCGTTCGCCCCCGCCGCTGCCACCAGGGTCCGCAGGCTGTCCGGGGCATGCCGGATGTCGGCGTCCGTCAGCAGCAGATACCCGGGCTCGCGGTCACGGGCCCGCGCCAGCGCGATGCCGTGCCGCAGCGCCCACAGCTTCCCGGTCCACCCCGGCTCCGGCTCCCCGGGGGAGACCACGGCCAGCGGCAGCCCGCCGTGGCGCGCCGCGAGGGACCGGGCCAGCTCCCCCGTACCGTCCGTGCTGCCGTCGTCCACCAGGACGATCTCCGCCCGCCCCGGATAGTCCTGGGCGAGCAGCGACGGCAGCGTCACGGACAGCACCCCGGCCTCGTCGCGCGCGGGCACGACCACCGCGACATCCGGCCAGGAGTCCGGCTCCCGGCCGGGCGGCAACCGCTGATCGGTGCGCCAGAAGAACCCCTGTCCGAACAGCAGCCACCCCCATGCGGCCAGCGAAGCGACGGCGATCCACGCGAGGGCGCTCATGCGCCGCAGTCTGCCCCACCGATCCGCCCCGGCAACGCCCGTGGACTATGGTGACCGGGTGAAGATCGCGCTCATTGACTCCGGAATCGGCCTGCTCGCGGCGGCCGCCGCGGTGCGCGGGCTGCGGCCCGACGCGGATCTTGTGCTCTCCTCCGACCCCGAGGGACTGCCCTGGGGGCCGCGCACCCCCGAGGATGTGACCGAGCGCGCGCTCGCCACCGCCCGGGCCGCCGCCGCGTACGCGCCGGACGCGCTGATCGTCGCCTGCAACACCGCCTCCGTCCACGCCCTGCCCGCGCTCCGCACCGCGCTGGAGCCCGCCATTCCGGTGATCGGTACGGTGCCCGCGATCAAGCCCGCGGCGGCCGGCGGCGGCACGGTCGCCATCTGGGCCACCCCGGCGACCACCGGCAGCGCCTACCAGCGCGGTCTCATCGGCGCGTTCGCCGGTACGGCCGCCGTCACCGAGGTGCCCTGCCCCGGCCTCGCCGACGCCGTGCAGCAGGCCGACGAGGACGCCATCGACCGGGCGGTGGCCGCGGCCGCCGCCCGCACCCCCGGTGATGTCCGGGCCGTCGTCCTCGGGTGCACCCACTACGAACTGGTCGCCGAGCGCATCAGGGCCGCAGTCGGGGCACCCGTGGAGCTCTTCGGCTCGGCCGGGGCGGTCGCCGCTCAGGCACTGCGCCGCGTCGGCTCGGCGCCCGCCCCGGACGCCGCCGCCGTCGGCGGCCTCACCGTGCTCCTCAGCGGCCGGGCGGCCACCCTCCCGGAGCAGGCGGCGCGCTACGCCGAGGGCCGGCTCCTCCAGCGGGTGCCCACCGCCCACTGAGTGCTCCCCGGGCTCCCCGCACCCCCGCTGACCGGCGGTGACGCTCCGGCTACTCCATGCCGACGGGCCGGAAGCCGGTTACTCTCCTAGACATGAGGGACAACACCCACGACCCGGTGGAGCCCGTGGCGCCCGCGCCCGCGGTGTGGACCGGGCGCGCGACCAACCGGATGCAGTGGCTGCTCGCCATCGCGGGCGTCGCCTTCATCACACTCGGCATCGAGATCGCGCTCAACGCGTCCTGGACCTCCGGCATCGCCGCACTGCTGATGTCGGTGATCGGCTGTGTCGCGGTGGGGCTGCTGATGCTCTACGGCACCCTGGCCTTCGTCCATGTGGCGGTCCGGGTCGACAGCGACGCCGTCGAGGTCCGCTGCGGCCATATGGGGCTGCCCCGCCGGAGGATTCCGCTCTCCCATGTGGTGGGCGCGGAATTCCTCCCGAGCGTCACCCCGCGCCAGTGGGGCGGATGGGGCTACCGCTGGCTCCCGGAGAAGGGGACGGCGGTCGTCGTCCGCCGGGGCGAGGGTCTGATTGTCACCCTGGGTGACGGCATGGTGTTCACGGTGACGGTGGACGACGCCGAGGCGGCCGTCCGCGCCATCCGCGATCTGCTCCGCCCGGGCACCGGCGCGGGCACCCCCGCCGGGGTCTGAGCCCCCGGCTCGGCCCGCCGGAGGTGCCCTCCGGCGGGTGTTCTGGTTCGTGGGTGTGCCCGGGGACGGTTGTCGCGCCTGTCAGGTGCGGTGCGGGATTCCCGGGGCCGGGGTCCGTCCTCAATCGCCGGACGGGCTGGGTATTCGCTGCCGCGGCCGTGGTGGGGTGTGCTCGGGTCTTGTCCGTGGCGGGGGGGTGTCCCTGCCGGGTCTGGGCTGCGGTTCTGTGTGCTTGGTTGCCGGGTGGGGCGGGTTTCGCTGTCGCGGCCGTGGTGGGGTGGTGTCCGTGCGGGGGCTGGGTTTCGGCTTCGGGTGTTCGGTTGCCGGGTGGGGCGGGTTTCGCTGTCGCGGCCGTGGTGGGGTGGTGTCCGTGCGGGGGCTGGGTTTCGGCTTCGGGTGTTCGGTTGCCGGGTGGGGCGGGTTTCGCTGCCGCGGCCGTGGTGGGGTGGTCTCCGTGCCGGGGCCGGGTTTCGCTGTCGCGGCCGCAAGGGGGCGTGCTCGGGTCCTGTCCTTGGTGGGGGAGGGCCTCGGGTGGTGCCCGCGGCGGGGGGTCGCGCAGCCGGTCACCGTAGACTCCGGCAGGTGAGCGCCACCATCACCGCCGTCGACAGCCCCCAGCCCGCCCCCGCCGCGCGACCCGCGCTGGTGCGGAGGCTGGTGCGGCCCGGGGCCGCCGCACTCTCCGGAGTGCTGCTGTTCCTCAGCTTCCCGCCCAGGCCCCTGTGGTGGCTGGCGGTGCCCGCGTTCGCCCTGCTCGGCTGGTGTCTGCACGGCCGCCGGATGCGCTCCGCCCTCGGTCTCGGCTACCTCAGCGGCCTCGGCTTTCTGCTGCCGCTGCTGAGCTGGACCGGCGAGGACGTCGGCCCCGTGCCCTGGATCGCGCTGGCCGCCGTGGAGGCCCTGTTCATCGCGTTCACCGCGCTGGGCATCGCGGCGGTCGCCCGGCTCCCGCTCTGGCCCCTCTTCGCCGCGGCCGTCTGGATCGCCGGCGAGGCCGCCCGCGCCCGTGTGCCCTTCGGCGGCTTCCCCTGGGGCAAGGTCGCCTTCGGCCAGGCCGATGGCCTCTTCCTCCCCCTCGCGGCGCTCGGCGGCACACCCGTACTCGGTTTCGCCGTGGTGCTCTGCGGCTTCGGCCTGTACGAGACGGTCCGGCGCGGCCTCGCGTACCGGCGCACCGGCGCACTGCCCCGGGGTCCGCTGGCCGCCGCGCTCCTCGCCGTCCTCGTGCCGGTCACCGCCGCGTTCGCCGCCCTGCCGCTCGTCGACGACTCCGCCGAGGACGGCACGGCGACCGTCGCCGCGATCCAGGGCAATGTGCCCCGCCTCGGGCTCGACTTCAACGCCCAGCGGCGCGCGGTCCTCGACAACCACGCCCGCCGCACCGAGCAGCTCGCCGACGACGTCCAGGCGGGCCGGGCCGCCGCGCCCGACTTCGTGCTCTGGCCGGAGAACTCCTCCGACCTGGACCCCTACCGCAACCCCGACGCCCGCGCGGTCATCGACCGGGCGGTGAAGGCGATCGGTGTCCCCACCGTGGTCGGCGCGGTCCTCACCCCCGACACCGGGAAGCTCCGCAACACCCTCATCGAGTGGGACCCCGAGCGGGGCCCCGTCGACACCTACGACAAGCGCCATGTCCAGCCGTTCGGCGAGTACATCCCGATGCGGTCGTTCGTCCGGCTCTTCAGCTCCGACGTCGACCGGGTGCGCCGCGACTTCGGCCCCGGCGACAAGGTCGGTGTCTTCGACCTCGCCGGTACCAAGGTCGGTCTGGTCACCTGCTACGAGGCCGCCTTCGACGACATGGCCCGCGACACGGTCACCGACGGCGCCCAGCTCATCTCCGTCCCCAGCAACAACGCCACCTTCGGCCTCAGCGAGATGACCTACCAGCAGCTCGCCATGTCCCGCGTGCGGGCGGTCGAGCACGGGCGGTCCGTCGTCGTCCCCGTCACCAGCGGGGTGAGCGCGGTCATCATGCCGGACGGGGAGGTGGTCCAGAAGACCCGGATGTTCACCCCGGACGCGCTGGTCGCGGAGGTGCCGCTGCGCTCCTCGCTCACCCCGGCCACCCGGCTCGGCGTCCGGCCCGAGATCGCCCTGCTGCTCGTCGCCGCGGGAGGTCTGGCCGGAGCGGTGACCGGAGCCGTACGCGCGCGCCGCGCCCGGCCCGCCCCCGGGGGCCCGGAAGCCGGATAGCGCGGCCGGCGGCCCGCAACGCGACCCCGGGCGGGCGGCCGGCGGCCCGCAACCGGGGCCCGTTGATGATCGGTTATGGTCGCAACCATGGCGACTCCCGACTTCATCCGAACGATCCGTGCCACCGCCGGCCATCAACTGCTCTTCCTCCCGGGAGTCAGCGTGGTCGTCTTCAACGAGCGGGGCCAGGTCCTGCTGGACCGCCGCGCCGACGACGGACGGTGGTCGATCATCGGCGGTATCGCCGAACCGGGCGAGGAGCCCGCCGAGACCGCGGTGCGCGAGGTGTACGAGGAGACCGCGGTGCACTGTGTCGCCGAGCGGGTCGTACTCGTCCAGGGGCAGCCCCGGGCCGTGACCTACCCCAACGGCGACCAGTGCCAGTACATGGACATCACCTTCCGCTGCCGGGCGACCGGCGGCGAGGCCCGGGTCAACGACGACGAGTCGCTGGAGGTGGGCTGGTTCGACCTGGACGCCATGCCGGAGCTGAGCGAGGGCGCCCGGTTCCGGATCGAGCAGGCGCTCACCGACGGCCCCGCCTGGTTCGCCCCCGCGGCGCCCGCGGTCACGGCCTAGGGTCCGCCTCCCGCACCGGACCGGACCGGACCGGTGAGCGGGGCCGGACGCACCGGACCCCGGGGCCGGGGAACACGAACCCGGCGGCCCCGGAAGGCGGACACCGGTGGCCCGGCCCGCCCCCGGTCAGCCCACCGCGGCGACCGGATCGAGGACCCGCCGGCGCTCCGCCCGCAGCGCCGGCACCACCGCCAGCGCGACCGAGGCCGCCACCAGCCCCGCCCCCGTCAGCAGCAGCGACCCCCACGACGGCAGCAGCGCGATCCCCGCGCCCACCCCGCTCGCCGCGCCCTCCAGATCGATGACCGGCCCCGCCACCAGCAGCCCGGCCGCGATCCCCGCCACCGCCGCCGCGCAAGCGGTGACCGCGCAGTTGGCCACCACCGTCCCCGCCAGCTGGCGGGGGGTCAGACCGATGGCGCGCAGCGCGGGCAGCTCCCGCGAGTGGTGCCACACGGCGGAGCCCGCCGAGGACGCCAGCTCCGCCACCGCGATCAGTGCCAGCACCCCGATCAGCCCGGCGAGCACCCCGCTCACGGGTGTGGGCCCCGGGGGAGGGGCGCGCCGGACATCGGCGCCGGGCAGCGCCCCGGCGAGGGCGCCGGCGACGGAGTCCGGATCGGCGCCGGGCCGCGGCAGCACCGCGTAGGCCTGCGGCCCCAGCGCCGTGCCGTTCTCCCGCAGGGTGTCCAGGGTCGTGGTCACCACCAGCCCGCCGTGCTCCGGCTCGATCGAGCGGCCCACGATGTGCAGGATGTGCGGGGTCCCGCCGACGGTGAGCCGCACCCACTGCCCCACCTCGGCGCGGGTCGCGTCCAGCATGCCCTGACCGGCCACCGCCTCGTGCGAGGCGGACGGCGCTCTGCCCTCCACCGTCGCGAAGGGGTATGGGCCCTCCGCCGTGCCCAGGCCGCGCAGCGTCACCGACCGGGTCTGGCCCGGTATCAGCGCTGTCACCTCCGCCGCCGGATACACCGCCCGCACCCCGGGACCCTCTCGCAGCCGGGCCACATCGGCGGCCCCGAGACCACCCTCCTGACGCACGGTCAGCGGTGCCGCCGGACTCGCCCGGCCTCCGGAACCGCTGTCCAGTCCGTCCAGCGTCGCCAGGGCCGAGAGCGCCACCGTGATCAGCACCACCGGCACCGAGAGCCGCAGCACCCCCGCCGCGAACCGGGCCCGCCGGTGCACCGCCCCGCGCCATCCCAGCACCAACTGCGGCGGCGTGCCCCGGCGCAGGGCCGCCCGGGCCAGCCGTGACATCCGGCGCGGCACCGGCCGGGCCGCGCGCGCGGCGGGGCTCGGCGAGACCCGGGCCGCCCGGGCGGCGGCGTACACCGTGGCCGCCGCGATGACCAGGACCGTCGCCGCGCCGATGCCCGCGCCCGCCGGACCGGCCCCCGGCAGCGCCCCGCTGTACGCCACCGCCTCGCCGATCGGCTCCGGCAGCAGCGCCCCCACCGTCCGCACCAGCAGCGCCCCGGCCCCCACACCCACCAGCGCCAGCACCGTGTGCTGGCCGAAGAACATCACAGCGATCTGGACCGGGGTCATACCGACCGCCTTGAGCGCGGAGATGTCCCGGGTCTGGCCGAACACCCGCGAGCCCACGCCCCCGGTGACGGCGACGGCCGCCGCCAGCAGCGCGCCGAGCCCGAAGACCCGCAGCAGCTGCCCCAGCAGCTCGTGGTCGTCGGCGAAGGCGGCCCGCGACTCGCGCCAGTTGGTGTTCCGCACGACATGCTCGGGGCCGACGGCCGCGACCGCCTGCTGCATGACGAAGTCGGTGTCCGCCGGATCGTCCAGCCGCAGCCCGGCGATCCACCGGGGCCGGTCCGGGTCCGTGTACCGCGCCACCGTGCCGGCCGAGGTCCAGGCGATCCCCGGGCGCCGCCCCGCCGCGTACCCCGCCTCCGCCGTGGCCACGATGCCCACCACCCGCAGAGCGCTCCCGGCCGGACGGCCGCGCGGGGTCAGCCGGTCGCCCGGCCCGACCCACAGCGCCCGGGCGGTCGCGCGGTCGAGCACCACCTCCCCGTCGGCACCGCCGAGCCGGGCACCGTCCAGCAGCCGCGCCTCCCCGGGCCCCCGGGCACCGGCGGCCCGCAGATCCAGCGCGGCGGTGCCGGTCCCCCCGGCGACCGTGAGCGCGGCCGTGGGGTGCGGCCCGGAGACACTCCGTACGCCGTCGAGCCGGCGCAGCCCCTCCGGGTCGGCGCCGGTGCTCAGCCGGAGCGTGATGTGATGCCCCCGCGTCTGGGTGAACAGCTGCTGCCAGGGGCTCGCGGCGAACTGGAGCAGCGCCGCCGACAGCAGCAGCGCGGCGGTGATCCCGGCGGTCGCCAGGGTCAGGGTCGCCGCCTGCCCCCGGTGGGTGCGCAGATCGGCGGCGGCCCAGCGCAGGATGGCGCGCACGGCTACTCCGCCGGCTCGACGAGACCCGCCACGACCCCGTGGGCGCCGTCGCCGAAGTCGTCGGACATCCGGGTGTCGTCGATGATCCGCCCGTCGCTGAAGCTGATCACCCGCTCCGCCGAGCTGGCGACCCGGGCGTCATGGGTGACCAGCACGATCGTCCGGCCCCGCCGGTGCAGCGAGGAGAGCAGCCGCACCACCTCGCGGGTCCCCCGGCTGTCCAGGCTGCCGGTGGGCTCGTCGGCGAGCAGCAGATCCGGCTCGTTGACCAGCGCGCGGGCGAGCGCCACCCGCTGCTGCTCACCGCCGGACAGATCGCCGGGCAGCCGGTCCGCCCGGTCCTCCAGACCGAGTTCGGCGAGCAGTTCCCGGACCGCGGCCCGGCTCTCCCGGGCCCCGCGCCCCGCGAGCAGGGCGGGCATCTCGATGTTGTCGGCGACCGTCAGGGTCGAGACGAGATTGAAGAACTGGAACACCACCCCGATCCTGCGCCGCCGCAGAATCGCCCAGCGGGCCTCCCCGAGCCGGTCGACCCGCACTCCGTCCAGGGCGATGGTCCCGCTGTCGGGGCGCTCCAGACCGGCGAGCAGATGCAGCAGGGTGGACTTCCCGGCGCCCGATGTGCCGGTGACCGCGACGAACTCCCCGCGCCGCACCTCCAGATCCACACCGCGCACCGCGCGCACCCGGCCGGCGTCGGTCGTATGGCTCTTGGTGAGACCCGAGACGCTCAGCAGCGGAGCCGGGGCGGCCGTGCTCATTCCAGCTCCTCCTGGCACCGCTCCAGCCAGTCGAGATCGGCCTGGAGGTGCAGCGTCGCTCCCTCTATCAGCAGGCTCGCTATCCGGTTGGCCCGGTCCTCGCCCCCGCTCCCCGCGTCCTCCAGCCGGGAGAGCGCCCGCATCAGATTGAGGTAGTGCCGCCGCTGCTTGTTGATCAGGGTGATCTGGTCCGGCCGGCCCGTGCGGTGCGCCAGCGCGAGCTTCATGAAGAAGTCGTCCCGTACCCGGGGAGCCTCGGACGGAGTCTCGTACCAGGCGTCCACCGCTTCCCGTCCCGCGTCCGTGATCTCGTAGATGCGCTTGTCCGGCCGGTCCGACTGGCTGACGTGTCTGCCCTCGATGAGCCCCGCCTGTTCGAGACGGCCGAGGGTGACGTATATCTGGCCGATGTTCGGCTGAGGGTACGCGGCGCCCAGGAGTTTCTCCAGAGCCTGTCTCAGCTCGTAGCCGTGGGCGGGACCACCGGCGAGCAGCGCCAGCAGATGAAGACGCACGGTGCCGGGTTCCCTCCTGGGACGAGTGGGCTGCCGAGTCTCCGGCGACTCGGCACTTCGGGGCGGGGAATCCCGGGTTCCGGGAGCAGGACCGGCCCGCGGGCATCCATGATGCCTGGTACGGAGTACATATGATGTGCCGGAAGGGGGACAGGTGGCCCGTCCGCCCCCGCCGGCCGGGAGAGGGCGGCGAGTGATGCGCGGGACACGCACGGCGGCCCTGACCGCGGGCCGCATCCTGCTCGCGTCCGCCGTGCTGCTGGCGGCCGGCTCGGGCCCGGTGCCCCGCCCGGGCACCTCCGGGACCTCGGGCGACGGACGCGGCCCGCTGACCCTGGCGACCGGCCGGGATCTCACCGGCTACCTCCGCAAGGTGCTCGACGGCTGGAACCGCACCCACCCCGGGGAGCGGGTGACCCTGGTCGAACTGCCGGAGGCCGCCGACGAGGTGCACGCCCAGATGCAGGAGAGCCTGCGGGCCGGCAGCAGCCGCTTCGACGTCCTCAACATCGATGTGGCCTGGACCGCCGAGTTCGCCGGGCGCGGCTGGATCGCGCCCGTCGACCCCCGGGGGCTGCCCCTGGGCGAACTGCTCCCCTCCGTCATCGAGACCGCCACCTACGACGGCAGGCTCTACGCCGTCCCCTATGTGACCAACGCCGGACTGCTCTTCTACCGCAAGGACATCCTGGCCCGCGAGGGCATCGAGCCTCCCCGCACCTGGGACGAGCTGGCCCGCGCCGCCTCCCGGCTCTCCCGCGAGTACCGGATGGACGGATACGCGGGGCAGCTCCTGCCCTACGAGGGGCTCACCGTCAATGTGACGGAGGCGATCCAGTCCGCCGGGGGCTCCCTCCTCGACGCGGACGGCCGGCGCGTGACGGTCAACTCGCCCGAGGCGCTGGCCGGGCTCACCTTCCTCACCCGGGGTGTCAAGGAGGGGTGGATACCCCGCGAGGCCCTGACCTACAAGGAGGAGAACTCCCGCCGGGCCTTCCAGGAGGGCAGGCTCCTCTTCCTGCGCAACTGGCCCTATGTGCATGTCATGGCCTCGGAACCGGGCTCGGCGATCGCGGGCAGGGTCGCCGCCGTGCCCCTGCCGGGCCCGGAAGGGCCCGGCACCGGGGTCCTCGGCGGTTCCAATCTCGCGGTGAACTCCCGTACCGAACACCCCGTGTCCGCGGCCGAACTCATGGCCTACCTCCTCGGTGAACCCGTGCAGCGCACCGTCCTCACCGAGGGCGCGCTGCCGCCCGTCTGGGCCTCGCTCTACGCGGACCCCGCGCTGGTCCGCCGCTTCCCCTATCTGCCGGCCCTGGCGCAGAGCGTGCGGACCGCGCGGGTGAGGACCAAGCACATGGAGTACGAGCAGCTGAATCTGGCGGTCGCGGCCATCACCCACAGCGCGCTCGCCGGACGGATCACCCCCGCCGAGGCGCTGGCCCGGCTGGAGCGCGAACTGCGCGAGATCGTGGCGGGCGGCTGATCCGGCTCATTTCGGCGGACCTACTCGCGTGTTGAGTAGGGGCCGGGTCTCCGGGTACCCGGTCGCCATGGCTTTCCCCGGAGTCCCTCTGTGCTCACTGGCGCGTCAACTCCCTGTTTTTCGGCGCGATTTCGGACGAATGGCTTGACGCTGCTCGCTCGCCACTACATAACATGAAACTACGGCCGCTCGTGAAGGAGGGTGACGGATGTTCCTGACCCGGAGGGCTGATCACACCGGCCCGCGCGGCGGCCTCCGGACCGCCGGACCCCCGCCCGCCCCGGGCACCGGCGCCCGCGCCTGGTGGCGTGACGCGGTGATCTACCAGATCTATGTCCGCAGCTTCCTCGACAGCACGGGCGACGGCATCGGCGACCTCGCCGGTGTACGGGCCGGACTGCCCTATGTCCGCAAGCTCGGCGTCGACGGCATCTGGCTGACGCCCTTCTACCCCTCGCCCCAGCACGACCACGGCTACGACGTGGCGGACCACCGCGCGGTCGACCCGGTCTACGGCGATCTGGCCGAGTTCGGACGCCTGATCGCCGACGCCCGCCGGCTGGGCCTGAAGGTCCTCATCGACATCGTCCCCAACCACTGCTCCAGCGAGCACGACTGGTTCCGCGCCGCCCTCGCCGCCGCGCCGGGCAGCGCCGCCCGCTCCCTCTTCCACTTCGCCGACGGCCGGGGACCGGACGGCGCCCTGCCGCCGAACAACTGGCACTCCATGTTCGGCGGGCCCGCCTGGACCCGGGTCCGGGAGGCGGACGGCAGCCCCGGGCAGTGGTACATGCACCTCTTCAGCCCGGAGCAGCCGGACCTCAACTGGCGCGACCCGCGCGTCGGCGCCTACTTCGACGGCGTGCTCCGCTTCTGGCTGGACCGGGGCGTCGACGGCTTCCGCGTCGATGTGGCGACGGGCCTCTTCCACCACCCCGACCTGCCCGACTCCGAGGACCCGGCCGCCGACGAGCGCTCCCGCGACTCCGTCAACCCGCTGGCCTGGAACCAGCCCGAGGTGCACGGGGTCTGGCGGCACTGGCGCGCCGTCTGCGAGTCGTACACCGCCTGCGACGGCCGGGACCGGCTGCTCGTCGGTGAGGTCTCCGTACCGACCGCCGCCGACCAGGCCGCGTATGTCCGCCCCGACGAACTGCACCAGGCGTTCTTCCTGCATCTGCTCGGCGCCCGCTGGGACGCGGGCGCCTTCCGCCGGGTGATCGCCGAGGCGCTGCGGGACATCGCCGGCACCGGCTCCACCGTGACCTGGGTCCTCAACAACCACGACCAGGTGCGGACCGTCACCCGGTACGCCGGTGGCGACGGCGCCACGGGCGCGGCCCGGGCCCGCGCCGCCGCGCTGCTGATGCTGGCCCTGCCCGGAGCCGCCTATGTCTACCAGGGCGAGGAACTCGGCCTGCCCGAGGTCGAACTGCCGGACGAGGCCCTGACCGACCCCATCTTCCGCAGGACCGGCAGCCGCCGCTATGTCCGGGACGGCTGCCGGGTCCCGCTGCCCTGGTCGGGACACGCCTCGCCGTTCGGCTTCACCGGCCCCGACAGCACCGCGCCGCCCTGGCTGCCGCAGCCCGGCTGGTTCGCCGAGCACACCACCGACCGCGCCCTGGGCGACCCGGGGTCCTTCTGGCACCTCTACCGCCGGGCCCTCGAACTGCGCCGCCGTTTCCGCCGGCCGGACCCGCCGGCGCGGTTCGAGGGCCCGGCGGCCGACGGGCGAGCGGTCCCGGGGCGCGGTGCGGCCGGTGGCGGCCCGCGCTGGCTCGAAACGCCGCCCCAGGTCCTCGCCTTCGCCCGCGCGGACGGCCTGGTCTGCGCGGTCAACTTCGGCGACCGGTCCGTACCGGCACCGGTCACGGACACCCCGCTGCTCACCAGCGGCCCCTGCCCGCCCGGCCGGCTCGCCGGCAACACGGCGGCCTGGTGGGCCGCCGGCGGCCCCGGGCCGGGCGCCCTCCCGGCCGAGCCCTTCGTCCCCGGGCCGCCCCGGCCCCCGGAGGCCGCCGCCGGACCGGCCCACCGCGGTCTCCCGCCCGCCGGGCCGGAGCCACTCCCGGGAAACGGACCATGCGGACCAGCGTCATGAGAGCGTCCCCGGACCTCGCTCCGGCCGTCTCTCCCTCCTCCGCCCGGAGTGCGGCGGCCCCGGCCCGGCGCCGCTCCGCCCGCTCGCGGGACGGAGCCCCCCGGGTGGTCGTCGTCTCGCTCGCGGTGCCCGCCAGCCTGGAGTGGGCGGTCAGGCTGCGCCGGGCCTGCCCGCTCCGGCTCGTGGTGCGCCCCTGGGGCGATCAGCTCGGTTACGAGTACCTGCGGCGGGCCGGGGGAGTCCTGGCCGTGCTCGACAGCCCCACTCCCGAACCCCTCGCCGAACTCGTCCAGCGCGTGCGGTCCTTACGGCTGCTCGGGCCCGTGGCCGTCGCGCTGGGCCATCGCGTCGACCCGGAGCCGCTGCTCGCCGCGGGCGCTCTCAACGTACTGAACCGGGAGACGACGGCCTCGGCGCTCACCGCCCGGATCACCGCCGACCTCCGCTGGCTCGGCCGCGCCACCGGCACGGAGCCGGACCCGACGACGACCGCGCCGGAGCCGCTGAAGCCCTCGCACCGGAGCCAGTCCCTGCTGCTGGAGATCCTGCTGGGCGCGCAGGGTCCGCTCTGCTGCCATGACGTGCGCTATCTGCTGGGCGAGGCGACCCGGCCGATGACCCTGCCCGCGCTGCGGGCCCGGATTCAGCGGCTCGGACCGCATCTGGCCCAACACGGCCTGGTCTGCCGCCGCACGGTCCGCTGGGGCGCCGACACCTTCACCCTGTACGCGACGGGCGCGCCGCAACGGGCGGGGTGATCCCGTGCCGGGCCCGGCGATCCCCGCCGCCGCGGGCCCCCTCGCCCCGTCCCTGCCGATGTCTGCGGAGACGCCCAAGACGGGCGATCCTCACCGGAGGCGGCCACCCCACCCCCGCCCGGGGTGGCCGCCACACCTGCCCCCGCCTCCCGAAGGCAACGCCGCAGCGTGCCGGGTGCCGGGTGCCGGGCAGGTGGCAGCACACTCCTAGCCTCCGCCGGTGTCGGCCGAGGGTGCGGAGGACGGGACGACTTCTTCGGAGGGAGGCAGCACACCCCAGCCCCTCAGCAGGGGGCGGTGCATCTCAGCCTCCTTTGCCGGGTGGGTGGTGTACCCGCTGTCGGTTGGGCGGCACACCTCCTTTGTCGGGTGGGTGGCGTACCCCCTGTCGGTTGGGCGGCACACCTCAGCCCCTCAGCAGGGGGCGGTGCACCTCAGCCCCCTTTGCCGGGTGGGTGGCGCACCCCCTGGCGGATGGGCAGCACACCTCAGCCTCCCTTGTCGGGTGGGCAGCGCACCCCCCTGCCGGGAAGGCAACACAACCCCAGCCCCCCGGCAGGGAGACAGCACCCCCAGCCCCGCCGGCGTTTGAGGCGCGGGGGCTCGGGGGCCGGCCCCCGACGCGGGCCCGCACCGTGCGGAGAGGCCGCACACCCATGGCCCGTCAACCCAAGGTTGACGAGACCCAGGTGTCAACCTAAGGTTGACGCATGGAGAAGCCCGTGCAGATGAACCGAACCGTCCGTCTCGACGATCTGATCGACGCCATCAGAAAGCACCACACCGGCGCCCTCGACCAACTCTCCGAAGCGGTGGTCGCCGCCGACCACCTCGGCGAGGTCGCCGACCATCTGATCGGCCACTTCGTGGACCAGGCGCGGCGCTCGGGCGCCTCCTGGACCGAGATCGGCGCCAGCATGGGAGTGACCCGGCAGGCCGCCCAGAAGCGCTTTGTCTCCAAGGACGGCGCGGAGGCCCAGGATCTCGACCCCAGCCAGGGCTTCAGCCGCTTCACCCCCCGCGCCAAGAACGTGATCGCCGCCGCGCAGAACGAGGCCCACGCCGCGCGCAACGACCGGATCACCCCCGTCCACCTCACGCTCGGACTGCTCGCCGATCCCGCCGCGATGGGCTCCCGGGCGATCCTCGCGCAGGGCATCCCGCTGGACTCCGTCCGGCAGGCCGCGACCGGCGCGCTCCCGCCCGCCGTCGACGAGGTGCCGGATCTGACCCCGTACGACGCCGGGGCCCGCAAGGCGCTGGAGCTGACCTACCGTCATGCCCTGCGGCTCGGGCACAACTACATCGGCACCGAGCACATCCTGCTCGCCCTGCTGGAGCAGGAGGGCGGTGCGGGGGTGCTCTCCGGAGCCGGTGTGGACCGGGCGGCCGTCGAGTCGTACGTCGCGGAGGCGCTGGCCGCGATCGCCGCGGCCCATGCGCGGGGCGAGGTCGCGGACCTGGGCTGACGGCCCGGGAGGAGGATCATGGCGGCCTCGGCCCAGGGGTTGGCCGAGGCCGCCGAGTGGGCAGCCCGTCAGGGGTCGGAACTGCCCGGGGCGGAGCACCGCGGAGGGGGACGCGAGGAGGAGAAGCGTCCTTCCCCGGGCTCCGGTCTATCGGGCCCGTGCGGGCGTGCCGGGCGCGGTGGCCGCGCCGGTCCCGGTACCGCTCGGCGGCGGTACGGGCCCCGGCCGCTCGGCGCGGCGGCTGCCGTGTAAGGCGGGGCGGAAGAAGAGGTGCATGGTCGCGCGCTGCCGGCTTTCCTCGGAGGCATGGCCCGGCCCGGGTCCGATGAACCCCGCCGGTACCAGAGCAGTAAATATATATACCGTTGAGTAAGCAAGGGTATGAAAAATTTCATGCACCGTGGCGCGGCGGCCGGTCACGGCCACGGGCACCGCCGCCCCGCCCCTGACGGGGTGGGGCGGACTCAGTCGTCGAGGAAGAAGTCGTGCTGCTCGGCGGCGTGTTCATACCCTTCCAGCCGCGTCTGCGTCCGCTGCGGATCGGCGTCCGCCATGGCCTGGAGCAGCGCCGCCGACAGCACCCCGGGCGCCGCGTAGGAGTCGAAGACCAGCCGCGACCCGGTGGCGGCGGTCAGCACCGCGTCCGCCTCGCCCAGCAGCGGGCCGAGCATCTGATCGGTGATCAGGGCGACCTTCAGCCCGGTGGCGCGGGCGGCCCGCAGCGCCGCCAGGGTCTCCTTGGCGTGCCGGGGCATCGCGAAGGCCAGCACCCAGCTCCCCCCGGCCTCCCGCGACTGGACCAGCGCGTCATAGGCGACGCTGCCGCCCCGGGTCACCGTCCGCACATCGGGGTGAATCCGGCGCGCCGCGTAGGCGAAGTACTCCGCGAGCGAGCCGGAGATCCGCAGCCCCAGCACGGTCAGCGGTACCGATCGGGCCAGTTCGCCGCCGATGTCGAGCACCCGCCCGGTGTCGGCGAGCACCCGGCGCAGGCTCTCCAGATTCTCGATCTCGGTGTCGATCGCCGCCTGGAGTTCATTGCGGCGGGCCGCGTCACCCGCGCCCGGCGTGGGGGCCAGGGCGGAGAGCGCGATCGGCTGGAGCGCCTCGCGGAGCGCCGGATAGCCGCTGAAGCCCACGGAGGCGGCGAAGCGGGTCACCGACGGCTGGCTGACACCCACCCGCTCGGCGAGATCGGTGATCGACAGAAAGGCGGCCTCGGTGAGGTGATCGGTGATGTACTGCGCGATCCGCCGCTGCGCCGGCGAGAGCCGGTGGTCCCCGAAGAGGGCGAGGACCCTGTCGGTGGGGGCGGCCTCCGCGTCGGGCGACGGTCCGCCCGGCGTGATCGCAGACGCCTGGGCGCGTGCCTGCTGATCTGATGGCACCGGTGTCACTCCTTCTCGTCCCGCTGCCGCTCAACATAGCCCAGCGGCCCCCGTGGAGAGCGCCCGGTCGCACCCGTATCCGCCGGCCGTCCCGCATGCCGGACAGCGCCGGACAGCGCCTCGCGGTGCCGGACGGCGCCCGGACCCGGCGGGCCGGACTTGCGGGACGATCACCGTCCTCCCTACGCTGCCGCCACCGAGACCAGTTGTTATGTCCTGGTTGCTCCAGGGAGACACCATGCCCGTGAGGCCCCCCGTCCCGCCGTTCACCCGCGCCTCGGCCGCCGAGAAGGTCCGGCTCGCCGAGGACGGCTGGAACAGCCGCGACCCCGAGCGGGTCGCCCTCGCGTACACGGAGGACGCGCGCTGGCGCAATCGCGCCGAGTGGATCAACGGACGGGACCAGATCGTCGCCTTCCTCACCCGCAAGTGGGCGCGCGAGCTGGAGTACCGGCTGATCAAGGAGGTCTGGGCGCACGGCGGCGACCGCATCGCCGTGCGCTTCGCCTACGAGTGGCACGACGGCTCGGGCGTCTGGTACCGCTCGTACGGCAACGAGAACTGGGAGTTCGACGGCGACGGGCTGATGCGCACCCGCCACGCCAGCATCAACGACACCCCCATCGAGGAGTCCGACCGCCGCTGCCGCTGGCCGCTCGGCCGCCGCCCCGACGACCACCCGGGTCTGGCCGGCCTCGGTTTCTGACCGCCCGGTCCCGCCCGGGGCCCACCCGGTCCCCGGTCCCGTACGGTCCCGTCCGGGCCGCCGCCACGGAGATGCGGGCACCGGCGGCCGGGGAGCATGCTGTCTGTGTGACCAGCGGGACACCGAGGAGCGGCGGCCGGGCACCGGGCGAGCGGGAACGCGTACTGGCGCACGCGACCGTGAGCGCGATCGAGGCGGTCGGCGGTTACGCGGGCGGGGTCTATCTGCGTTCGCGGACCGGGGGCCTGCTCCGGCTGGCCGTGCTCGCCGGGCTGCCGCCCACCCTGTTCCGGCCCTGGTGGCGGATGCACGCGAACCGCCCCTTCCCGATCGCCGAGGCCTTCCGGCTGGGCCGCGCCATCCATCTCGCGGACGCCGAGGAGGCCATGCGCCGCTTCCCGCAGCTCATGGCCGGGCTGCCCTTCCCGTTCGGTTCGCTGTACGCGCCGGTCAGCGGCGGGCGGGAGAGGCTGGGGGTGCTCGTGGTGCTGCGCCGGGCCACCCCGGGGCGGCCGGTCGAGAGCGCCGACCGCCGGCGGCTGGACAGCGCGGCCCACCGGCTCGGGGCCGCGCTCGGCGCGCTCGGCGCGTCGGGGACACCCGTGGAGTGGGACGGCGAGCCGCTCTCCGTGCAACTCCCGGCCGTCATCACGCCCCCGGTGGCCAGGGGCCGGTTCACCTGGGACCTCGGCAGCGGCGAGGTCAGCGCCGACGACGGGATGTGCGCCATCCTCGGCACCGCCCCGGCGGAGTTTCCCGGGACGGTCGGGGCGCTGACCGAGGGGCTGGCCCGGGAGGACGTCCTCGGACTGTGGTCACTGGCCCAGCAGACCGCCGCCGCGGGGCCCCCGGCCTCCCGCCGGATTCGGCTGCGCGGCCCCGACGGCCGCCCCTACCTGGTCGAGCTGACGTGCGACGGCGACAGCGGCGGAGGCGCGACGGGGGCCGCCGGTGGCACCAGGGGCCTCGGCGCGGGCCCCGGGAGCGGCGGGGACCCCGGCCCGCCGGGCGCGGCGGCGCGCGGCCGGCTCGCCGGGTTCGTGCTGGACCTCGGGGCGGGACCGGTGGTCTCCGACGCCACCGACCGCGTCCCGCGCGGCTTTCTCTCCCTCGACCGGCTCGGCCGGATCGTCCATCTCAACCGGGGCGCCGAGACGGTGCTCGGCCTGGGCCGGCCGGAGCTGGCGGGCCGGGTGCTCTGGGAGGCGCTGCCCTGGCTCGGCCGGCCCTTCTACGAGGAGCACTTCCGGGCCGCCCTGATCTCGCACGCCCCGGTCCGCTTCGCCGCCCGCCGCCGGCCGGACGACTGGCTCTCCTTCGAGCTGTACCCCGGCCACGACGGGGTGACCGTCCTCCTCGTCCCCTCGGACGAGCCCCCGGGCGGCGCCGGAGCCGGCTCCGGGAGCGGTGCCGGGACACGGCTGCCGGGGACGGGGACGGGGACGGGGACCGGGAGCGCCGAGGGCCCCGGGCTCGCCGCCGGTCTCGGCACCCCGGCGGACCGCACCTCGGTGCTCTACCGCCCGGTCGCCCTCGCCATCGCGCTCACCGAGGCCGTGACCGCCCGTCAGGTGTCCGCCGTGGTCACCGATGAGCTGCTGCCCGCCTTCGGCGGCGGACAGCTGGCGATCTACCTGCTGCACGAGAGGCATCTCTTCCTCGCCTGGGAGACCGGATTCCCGCAGGGCTTCCTGCGCCGCTTCGAGGGCGTGGGGCTGGAGGCCCGGCTGCCCGGGGTCGAGACCCTGACCTCCGGCCGTCCGCTGTTCTTCGAGTCCATGGAGCATCTGGCCGCCGCCTACCCGGGCATCCCGCTGGACGCCCATGTGGGGGCCCGCGCCTTTCTGCCGCTGATCGCCTCCGGCCGGCCGGTCGGCTCCTGCATCCTCGGCTTCGACCAGCCGCGCGGCTTCAGCCACGAGGAGCGCACGGTCCTCACCGCGCTCGCCGGACTGATCGCCCAGGCCCTGGAGCGGGCCCGGCGCTACGACAGCGAGGCGGCGCTCGCCCGAGGTCTCCAGGACGCCCTGCTGCCGCACCGGCTGCCGGTGCTGCGCAACGCCACCACCGTCGGCCGCTATCTCCCCGGCACCCAGGGCATGGACGTCGGCGGCGACTGGTACGACGTCGTCGAGACCGGCGGCAGCCTGGCCCTGGTCATCGGCGACGTCCAGGGCCACGGTGTGCCGGCCGCCGCCACCATGGGCCAGTTGCGCAGCGCGGTGCGCGCCTTCGCGCTCAGCGGCCACGATCCGCAGGAGGTGATGAGCGGCACCAACCGGCTGCTGATCGACCTGGACCCCGGCCAGTTCGCCAGCTGCTGCTATGTGGTCGTCGACCCGGCCACGGGCCGCACCCAGGCGGTGCGGGCCGGGCATCCCCAGCCCCTGCTGCACCGTCCGGAGGGCCGTACCGAGGTGCTGGAGCTGGCGGGCGGTGTGGTGCTGGGGGTGGACGCCTCGGCCTCGTACCCCGTCACCGAACTGACCCTGGACCCCGGAGCGGTGCTCGCCCTCTACACCGACGGGCTGGTGGAGGAGCCGGGCACCGATATCGACATCGGGGTCGAGCGGCTGCGGTCCACCCTCGCGCGGTGCGGCGCCTCGCCGCTCGCGGAGACGGCCGACCGGCTGATCCGCGAGGCCGTCCAGGCGACGGACCGGCCGGACGACATCGCGCTGCTGCTTGCCGCCCGCTGGGAGTGAGCCGGGCGGCCGGCAGCGGTGCGAGCCCGCTCAGCCCCTGCTCAGGGTGATCTCCGAGCGGGCGGTGTTGAGGATCACGGGAAGCGGGACGAAGCCGTTGGAGGAGTCCAGTTCGATGAGGACGGCCTCGCCCCGCGCGCTGCCGGGGGTGAAGGCACCGCTCGGGTCGGTGGTCTCCCGCCAGGTGTGGGTCCGGTCGTCGCAGGTCGCCAGCGCGCCGTCGATCTCCGCGCGGGCGCTGCCCTGGACGGCGTTGGAGCCGATGAGGACCGGGCCCGAGCGCAGCGATGAGCACCGGTAGGTGCCGCTGAGGGTGAGGGTGCCGTCCTGGGCGATCCGCCCCTGGGGGGTGATCGTGATGGTGTCCGGGGCGAATTGCGCGCCGGCGGACCCGGGGGTGAGGCCGGTGATGAGGGCGGCCGCGATGCAGACGGTGGAAAGGAGCGTGGTGCGTCGTGCGTTGATCATGCTCCCCCAACGAGCGCATGGGGCAGAGGTTTCGCATGTCCATGCGAACGGGTGACACGGCTTCTATTCTGATTGTCGGTCAACTGGCCGATAGGATAGTGCAGGTTTCAACCAGGTAATTCATTCGTTACTGAAGAAGCCCCGGAATCCCCGAGGCGCACACGATGGTGGCATATGCCAGCTCCCGGTGACTTCCCCGCAGGATGCCCGAAAAACCCCGCGGAGGTTACTCGGACGAGTGTTTTCGCTCTCACTTGATCGTGAGTAGGGTGTGGTCCCGCTGCCGGTGACCGACGGGGAGATCCGGCCTGATTCGGCCTGGCGTGAATGCCCGCGGATGGTGTCGTGTCATCCGGGGGAACGGGGGAGGGGATCGTGCCTGCTGGTTCGTTCGACGGGCAGTACGTCTGGCATCCGGCGGCTGACGACCACCGACTGGCGCGTGCGTGTATCGACGTCAAAGCCGGCCGGTACTTCAGTGCGCAGGAAGTGCTGCGTGACGCCCGTGGCGATTTCGACGTCCGCGCCCACCGGTCCCTGGTGCTGGCCTCCGAGGCCGCGGACTCCGATCTCGCCGAGCGCTGGCTCGGCGAGGAGCCGGGGCCCGAGTCGGCGCTGCTGTGGGCGCGGGTGGCGATGCTGCGCGCGCTGCGCTCCGCCGACGCCCGCGACCCGCACACCGACGCCCTGGTGGACATCGCCAGGGCCGCCTGCGAGCGGGCGGCCCGGATGTTCCCCGAGGACCCGACGCCCTGGGTGGCCCACCTCGCCCTCGCCCGCATCCGCCGCCCCCTCGACCCCGCCCCGCGCGGCATGCTGACCGCGCCCCCGGGGCCCTGGCGGGTCTTCTCCCGCATCATCGGCCTCGATCCCTGGAACCGGGAGGCCCACCACCGCTTCCTCGCCTTCTTCTTCACCCGGTACGGCGGCACCGCCAGCGCGCGCTGGGACGTCGCCACCTTTCTCAGCCACCGGGCGCCGGTCACCTCGGCGCTGCGGCTGCTGCCGCTGGTCGCCCTCGCCGAGGAGTACGACCCCGCCTCCCTGCTCGGCTACCGCGCCTGGCGCCGCCCCCAGTGGGTGGCGACCGCCACCGGCAGCTACACCCACTGGTTCCCCCTGCTCGCGAGCTACCGGTTCACCCCGGTCCTCGACCTCTCCTATCTGGCACACGCGCTCTACATGGGCCGGCGCGAATTGGAGGCGAGGGAAGTCCTGATGGCCATGGGTCCCTATGCCGCACGAATGCCCTGGAGCGTTTTCGGAGCCCCCGACGAACAACTGACCAAGGCGAGACGCGCTTGCGGGCTCCCCGTACCCAGTTCCCACTGAGCCCCGCCGGAGGTCCGGCCGACAAGGAATGGAAAGGACGCTGCCGTGTCCGAGAGAACCACTCTCCCCGCCCAGCGGAAACGTCGCCACGAGGGTGATTCGGTGCCTATCGACGACGATGCGACACTCCATGCGATGGGTTATCCCAGAAAACTCACGCGGAGATTCAGGGGATTCGACAACTTTGCCATCTCCTTCACCATCATCAATATCATCTCCGGTATCTTCTCCGCCTTCGGCTTCGGGATGGGGGCCGGTGGCCCGCTGATTCTCGTCTTCGGCTGGATCAGCGTCTCCATCATGGTGCTGTTCGTCGGCGCGGCGATGGGGGAAATAGCCTCCGCCTATCCGACGAGCGGTGCCCTCTACTTCTCCGCCGGGAAACTCGCCAAGCGCCACCGGGGCGCCTGGTCCTGGTACACGGGCTGGCTCAACTTCGTCGGCCAGATCGGCGGCACCGCCGCCACCGGCTACGCCGCCGCCACCTTCATCCAGGCGTTCATCGTCATGCAGTGGCCCGGCTACACCGTGACCGGGCAGAGCACCGTGCTCATCACCGCGCTGATCGTGCTCTTACAGGCACTCGCCAACACCTACACCGTCCAGCTCGTCGCGACCCTCAACCGGATCTCCGTGTGGTGGCTGCTGATCGGAATGACGGTGATCGTCCTCAGTCTCGTACTGGTCCCCACGCACCATCAACCGGCCTCCTTCGCCACGCATTTCGTGAACACCACCGGGTTCAGCCACGGCGTGTACGCGGCGATGCTCGGACTGCTCGTGACGAGCTGGACGTTCACCGGCTTCGACGGAAGCTTTCACATGTCGGAAGAGACGGTGAAGGCAACCGTCAACACTCCCAAGGGCATCATGCGGGCCATCGGCGGCTCGGCGGTCGCCGGACTGATCCTTATGCTCGCCCTGGTGTATGCGATCCGCGATTACTCGGCTACAGCGAGTGCTTCGGCGCCGCCCGTGCAGATTCTCATTGACGCCCTCGGCGCGAGCACGGCCAAGCTCCTCCTGCTGATCGTGATCGGCGCGATGCTGTTCTGCGGACTCGCCAACATGACCAGCAATACCCGGCAGATCTTCGCCTTCGCGCGGGACGGCGCGATGCCCGGTTCCCGGCTGTGGCATTCGGTGTCACTGCGCACCCGCACCCCCGTCAAGGCGGTATGGCTGGCCGCCGCGTGTTCCCTGGTGCTGATCGCCCCCGCCTGGTGGTCGCACACCGCGTTCACCGCCATTGTGAGCGTCAATGTGGTGGGCCTCTATCTCGCCTACGGCGTCCCCATCTACCTGCGGCTGCGCCTCGGCGACGCGTTCGAGCCCGGCCCCTGGCACCTCGGCCGCTGGGGCAAGCCCATCGCGCTCACGGCCGTCGTCTGGATCGTCTTCAGCAGTGTGCTCTTCATGCTGCCGCACGCCTCCCCGATCACCCCCACCACCTTCAACTACGCCCCGATCGCCCTCGGCGCGGTCCTGCTCATCGCCACCGCCTGGTGGTTCACCACCGCGCGCCGGCGCTTCCAGGGGCCCGTCAGCTACGGCAGCCCCGACGAGGTCGCCGCCATGGACCTGATCTGACCGCCCGGCACTCGGGCGCACCCGCACGGGAACGACGCGGAACGACGCAACCGACAGAACGGATTCCTTCCCATGAACAACCCTCTCGCCCAGGAGGCGGCCGGACTCACCGTCACCGCCGCCTCGCCGGAGGACTGGCACGAGGTGGCCGCGTGGGCGGTCGCCGAAGGCTGGAACCCCGGCCGCGGCGATGTCGCCTGCTTCCACCCCACCGACCCGGCCGGCTTCTTCGTCGGCCGTATCGGAGCCGAGATCGTCTCGTCCGTCTCCGTCGTCGCCTACTCGGACCGGTACGCCTTCCTCGGCTACTACGTGGTCCGCTCCGACCTGCGCGGCCGGGGCCTCGGCATCGCCACCTGGAAGGCGGGCTTCGGGCACGCGGGAGACCGGCTGGTGGGACTGGACGCGGTCCCCGCCCAGCAGGCCAACTACCGGCGCTCCGGCTTCATCCCCGCGTACGGGACCGTCCGCCACGCGGGCCGTCCCGTGGCCTCGGGCACCGGAGGCGCGGGCACGGTCCCCGTCGCCCCGGAGCATCTGGACGCCATCGCCGCGTACGACCGCGACTGCTTCCCGGCCGGGCGGCGCGCCTTTCTCTCCCGCTGGCTCACCGCCCCCGGCCATCTCGCCCTGGTACGGCTGCGCGACGGGCGGGTCACCGGCTACGGCGCGATCCGCCCCGGCCACGACGCGCACCGGGTCGGCCCGCTCTTCGCCGACACCAGGCAGGACGCCGAGGCCCTGCTCGACGGCCTCACCGCCCATCTGGGCCCGGACGACGAGATCGCCGTCGACATGCCCGAGACTCAGCCGGAGGCCGAGGAGATCGCCGCCGCGCGCGGTCTGGCACCGCAGTTCCCCACCGTGCGCATGTACACCGGACCCGCTCCGGAGCTGCGCACCGAGCGGATCTTCGGAGTCACCTCGCTCGAACTCGGCTGAACCCGAGGGCGGTCAGGACGGGTTCGCGGGCGGCATCCCGGGCGGCGGTGCCGGGGTGCCCCCGGTGCCGTACCCCGGGGAAGCCGGTTCCGCCGGCGGCGGCGGTGTCTCCTCCGCCGGCGGGGGCTCCGGCGAGTCCGGCGCGGCGGGCGACTCCGGTGCGGACGCGCCGGGGGACGGGGGCTCCTCGGCCGGCGGCGACGCGGGCTCCGGCGAGCCCGGCGCCGGGGACCGGTCCGGCTCCGGCGAATCACCCGGCGGCGGCGAGTCCCCGGGCGCCGAGGGGGAGTCCGGCGGGCAGGTGACCCCGCCGCCGGACGGCGAGGTGCAGGGAGCCAGCGGGTCCCGCGCGGGCGGGGCCGTCTCCTTGTCCGTCTTCCCGGTGTGCCCGGCGGGCCGCGCGATCCAGCCGTCGCTCCTCTCGTCGAAGAGCACGAACTCCTTCACCGGTTCCCTCGCGGGCTCCACGGTCACCAGCCGGGCGGGGCTGTAGCCGGGCCACGGCTCACCCACCCGCTTCGCGTCGCCCTTGAGCGCCGTCGGCGGCAGCAGCGGATTGCCGCAGGCACAGCGGACCTCGGGCACACCCCGGTCGTCGATCAGCACCGCCGTACCGGCCTGGAGCACGGCCTGGTAGCCGGTGGCCCCGCCGTCGCGGTAGCCGTGGTTGGTCACCCGGGTGTCCAGCCGCAGCAGAACCGGGGTCAGCGAGCGCAGATGGTCCGGCACCGCGTCCGGGCCGATGCCCAGAACGGACGCGAACGCCCGGTTCTTGTCCGGATCGGCCGTCAGAAAGCTGATCTGCTTCTCCACATCGCAGCTCGCGACATTCCGGCTGCCGCCGTAGAGCCCCGGCGTGGAACCCGACACCTCGCGGGTGGTCGGGGGCTGCGCCGACGCGGTGCCCGCCGGCTGGGGGGACGGCGTCGCGGGGGCGGTCTGGGCCACGGTCGACGGGGTGTACGGGTCCGGTCCCGCCGACCCCGCCGCCTGGAGGAACACCTCGCTCCGCGCGCTCGACCCGCCTCCGCCCCGGCCGCTCAGCACGACCGCGAGCACGACCGCCACGACCACGGCGGCGGCGAGCGCCGCCACCTTGGGCACCGAGCGCCACCACGGCGCGCCGCCCCCGCGCGGCCCCTCCGCCCGGCCGGGCCCCGGCGGTTCGCCCGGCCCCCGGGGCCCGCCCGGCCCGCCGGGGCCACCGGTCCCCTCCGGCCCGCTCGGCCGGCCGCCCCCGCTCGGCCGCTCCGGGGGCGGCGGGACGGACTCCCGGTCCGGCCGCCCCGACAGAGGGCCGGACGGGGGACCGGTGGGGCGGTCGGACGGCGGGGGTTCGGTGCTCATGGGGTCTTCTTCCCACGGTGAGAACAGAAGCGACGGGGCTCCGGCGGCGCGCGGAACGGGCACACTCTCCGGTCATTGTGTGCCCCGGAATCCGGGAGTCCGCAAGCGGGCGCCGCATCCGGCCCTCCCCGGCGGGCGGTGCGGCGCCGGGCTGCTTAGCGTGGCAGCGTGAGCCAGCAGGGAAGCCGGCGGGGAACGCCGGACGGCGCCCGGGCCGCGCCCGCCCCGCACGGCTGGGCCCAGGCCCTCGCGGCGGTCGCCGCCGGACTGACGGCGCTGATCGGCACCGCCGCGCTCGGGGTGTGGGCGGCCGGCGCCCCGGGCCTGCCCGCGGGTGCCTACCCTCATGTGGTCTCCGCCGTGGCCGTCCTGGCCGCCGGCGGGACCGTCGAGCTGACCGGGTCGGCCGGGGCCGCCGCCGGCGCCGAGGCGCGGCTCACCGCCGTACCGCTGTCGGTGACGCTCGCCGGAGCCCTCGCCCTCGCGGGCGGCTTTCTGCGGCCCCTGCGCCACCGGGCCGTCACCGGCACCGGGGAACTGGCCGGCTGGGCGGGCAGGATCGCCGTGCTCTGGGCCGTCGGCCTGATCGCGCTGGCGGCCCACGCCCGCCGGAGCTTCGCCGTCCGGCCCGGCGGCACCCTCTCCGACCTCGGCGAACTGCTCGGCACCACACCGCGCGTCGGCTTCCGCGCCGATGTGCCGCTCACCGTCGTGCTCGGACTGCTCTGGCTCGCGGGCCTTCTCCTGCTGACCCTGGCCGTCTCCCGGGGCGCGCCGCTGCCGGCCCGGCTGGTGCGCTTCCAGGAGCCGGTGCGGCCCGCCGCGCACGCGATGGTCGTGCTGCTGCTGGTCTGTGTCGCCCTCGGGGTGGTCGCCGCGCTCGTCGTCGCTGTCACCCGGGGCCACCCCACCGAGACTCTCGCCGTCGTCCTGCTCGGACTGCCCAACCTGGTCTGGCTCGCCCTCACCCTCGGCCTCGGCGCGTCCTGGGACGGCCGCGCCGAAGGCCCCTTCGGGCTGCCCGTGCCCCGGCTCCTGGAGCAGGTGCTGCGCATCCCCGAGGGGGGCACCCTCGATCTGCGCACCCTCTCCGCCCACGACGGCCGTGTCTGGTGGCTGCTCGCGGGAGCGGCGCTCCTGCTGCTGGGGGCCGCCGTCGGCGCGGCCGCGCGCTCACCCGCGCGGACCCGGCTGTGGCGGCACGCCCTGCGGATGGCGGTGGCGCTGGTCCTCACCGTCCTCCTGATCTGTCTGACCGTACGGGTCCGGGCTCACTCCGGGCTGTCGCTGCTCGGCCTCGGCGACCTCGGCGGCGGGCTCTCGGCGGAACTCTCCCTCACTCCGAGGCTCTGGTCCGCGCTGGGCCTCGCCGCGCTCTGGGGCCTGGCCACCGGCTGCCTCGGTGCCCTCGTCGCCCGCCCGTTCCACCGGCGCGGCGACACCGGGGCCGGTCGGGAGGGGGACCCGAGCCGGGGCGCGGGAGCCCGGCAGGGGCCGGAGGACGGACCCTAGAGCGGACCGCCGGTGACCGGGCGGGCCCACTCCGGCGGCGCCGGCGGCGGGCCGGTGGTGTGCGCCGGCGCCCCCGTGAGGGCCTCGGTGTCCCCCCGGGGCGCCCGGTGGTCCGAGCGCGGCAGCCGGGCCGCCGTCGCCGCCCGCAGGGCCGTGACGAACTCCCCGCAGGAGTCGTACCGGTCGTCCGGCTGCTTGGCGAGCGCCTTCGCCAGGACGGCGTCGACCGCCGCCGGGAGATCCGGGCGCAGCTCCGTCAGCGGCGGGGGCGCGTCGAACTGGTGCGCCCACAGCAGCGCCATGTCGTCCTCGCGCTCGAAGGGCGGTGACCCGGCCAGGGTCTCGTGGACCACACAGGCGAAGCCGTAGACATCGCAGCGGGCGTCGACCGGGCGCCCGGAGATCTGCTCCGGCGCCACATAGTCGAGGGTGCCGACGAACTGGCCGACCGTGGTGAACCCGGTCAGCGAGAGCGACTTCTTCGTCAGCCCGAAGTCGGTGAGGTAGACATGCTCGGGATGGTCGCTGTCGGTGCCCTCGGCGACCAGGATGTTGCCCGGTTTGACATCCCGGTGCACCAGATGGTGGCTGTGCGCCGCGTCCAGCGCGGACGCGACCTGCGCGGCGATCCGGCCGGCGGTGGCCACGGGCAGCCGCCCCTCGCGGTTGAGCAGTGCCCGCAGGTCCTGGCCCGCCACGTAGCGCATGGCGATGTAGAGCAGGCCCTCCGTCTCGCCCGCCTCGAAGACCGGCACGATGTGCGGGTGGTCGATGGCCGCCGCCACCCTCGACTCATGGGTGAACCGTTTGCGGAAGGTGTCGTTGCGGGCCAGCTCGGGGGCGAGCAGTTTGAGGGCGACCGTGCGGTCCAGCCGCAGATCCCGGGCCCGGTAGACCACGGCCATCCCGCCGCGCCCGATCTCCGCCTCCACGAGGTACCCCGCGATCCGGCCGCCGATCAGATCGGACGCCCGCCCGGCGGGCAGGCCGGTCTCCCGCGCCGGCCCCGCCATCAGAGGCCGCCCCGCCCGGTCCCGGGCCGGTCCGGCTCCCCGCCGTCCCCGGCACCGGACCGCTCACCGGCGCGGCGCTCCGGCCGCCCCTCCGGACGCGCGGGGTCGACCACCCGGGTCGGCTCGCGGCGCGCCCCGTCCGGCCCCGGGCCCCGGGTCGGCGCGGTGCGCTCCCGCACGGGCGGCCGGGCGGCGGCACCGGACCCGGCGTCCGGGGACGGGCCGGGGCGCCCGTGCGCCGCCGGTTCCGGGGTGTCCGGGGTGTCCGGGGCGTTCGCGGTGTCCGGGCTGCCCTCCGGGCCGTCCGCCGCCTCCGGAGCCCCCGGAACGGCCCCGGCGGGGCCGGCCGAGACCGCGAAGGTGCTCAGGCTCCGCCCGTCCCCGTACACCCAGCGTCCGTGGTCCGCGTCGTACAGCCACACCGACTCGCCCTCCACCACCACCCCCACCCGCAGCCCTCGCGTCCGCCGCCGGAACGTCTCCCCGTCGATCCGGCCCGCCGCCAGTTCCTCGGCCGCCTGCCGGTACCGGGCCAGGGAATCCCCGGTCCTGGTCAGCAGGGGGCGGGGGTCGGCGGTGCGGGCCGGGGGGAGACCGGCGGCCGGGGGGTCGCGGGGCACGGCGAGCAGCAGCCGGCCGTCCACCCACGCCCGCCAGCCGTTGGCACACAGGATGTGCGACCAGTCGCCGCGCCGGTCGATCAGCCGCACCGGCAGCAGCGGGTCGAGCGGCTCGGTCGGCCGGGAGACATCGGGGGCCTCCCAGGCGGGGAGCCCGTCGCCCGGGACGACATGCGTCGGCTGGAAGTCCTCGGTCGTCATGGCGCGCCCGCGCTACTTCCGCATCACGGCGGGCTCATGGCGCCGCAGCAGCCACAGGACGAGCAGTCCGAAGACCACCGACAGCGCCACCAGCATGCCCATGTTCGTCAGCCAGGCCGCGGCGGAGTGCTCGAACAACGGGTCGCGGGCCTGCTCACCGGGCACGATCGCGGCGAGTGAGATGGTGCCCGCCATCGCGCCCAGCGCCCACCGGGAGGGCACCAGCCAGGCCAGCTGCTCGGCCACCGGCAGCCCGCTCACCTTCAGCAGCGCCCCGCAGAACACCACCTGGACGATGGCGAGGAGCACCAGCAGTGGCATGGTGACCTCCTCCTTGCGCACCAGCGCGGAGATCAGCAGCCCGAGCATCATCGCGGTGAACGACAGCAGCGCCACCGCGAGGGTGATCTCCAGCAGCGGGGGCATCAGCACCCCGCCGCCCGGCGCGCCGAGCCGCACCCCCGCGAGGGCCACCAGGGTCAGGACGACGGCCTGGAGCACGGTGATGGTGCCGAGCACCACCACCTTGGACATCAGATACGCGGATCTGGACAGCCCGACGGCGCGCTCCCGCTGGTAGATCACCCGTTCCTTGACCAGCTCCCGCACCGCGTTGGCCGCGCCGGTCAGCACCCCGCCGATGCAGAGGATGAGCAGCGCGTTCATGGCCGTCTCGGCGGTGAGCCGGCCACCGGCCAGCGCCCGGGCCATCGCGCCCATCACGAACGGCAGCGCGATCATGATGGCGAGGAAGGTGCGGTCGGCGGCGAGGGCGGCGGTGTAGCGGCGGACCAGGGTCCAGAGCTGGGCGCCCCAGCTCTGGGGCTTCGGCGCCGCGGCGAGGACGGCCGCCGCGTCGTCCGGCGCCGCCACCGGCGCGGGGACCGGCCGGTCCGGCGCGTCGTAGCGGTCGCGCAGCGGGGAGGTGGCGTAGGTGCCCGCCCAGTCCCGTCCGCGGTCGTTCTCGAACGCCTCGAACGCCTCCGGCCACTGGGTGAAGCCGAAGAACGGCAGCGCGTCCCCGGGCGGCCCGTAGTAGGCGATCCGCCCGCCGGGCGCCAGCACCAGCAGCCGGTCGCAGACATCGAGGCTCAGCACACTGTGGGTGACGACGATGACGGTCCGTCCGTCGTCGGCGAGCCCGCGCAGCATGTGCATCACCGAGCGGTCCATCCCCGGGTCGAGCCCGGAGGTCGGCTCGTCGAGGAAGAGCAGCGACGGCTTGGTCAGCAGCTCCAGGGCGACACTCACCCGTTTGCGCTGGCCGCCGGAGAGCTTGTGGATCGGCTGGCCCGCCCGCTCCTCCAGGCCCAGTTCCCGCATCACCTCGGCCACCCGGTCGCGGCGCTCCTGGGCCGCCGTGTCCTGCGGGAAGCGCAGTTCGGCCGCGTACCCCAGGGCGGCTCCCACGGTGAGCTGGGTGTGCAGGATGTCGTCCTGCGGCACCAGACCGATGCGCTGCCGCAGTTCGGCGTAGTCGTGGTAGAGGTCGCGGCCGTCGTAGAGGACGGTGCCACTGTCGGCGGGGCGCAGCCCGGTGAGCGCGCCCAGCAGGGTGGACTTGCCCGCTCCGCTCGGGCCGACGACGCCGAGCAGGCACTTCCGGCCGACGGGGAACGACACATGGTCGAGCAGCGTCTTGCGGCCCCGGTCCACGGTCACGGTCAGGTCCTGGACATCGAGCGAGACCTCGCCGGTGTCCACGTACTCCACCAGCTCGTCGTCGATCAGACAGAAGAGGGAGTGACCGATGCCGATGACATCGCCGGGGGTCACCGGGGCGCGGAGGACCGGGCCGCCGTTGAGGAAGGTGCCGTTGTGGGAGCCGGCGTCGAGGATCTCGTGGGTGCCGTCCGGGTGGGCGAGCAGTTCGGCGTGGTGGCGCGAGACGGTCAGATCGTCGATGACGAGGTCGTTGTCGCCGCTGCGTCCGATGCGGACGGTGCGGGCGGGCAGCGGGCGCACGGAGGTCGGCCGGCGGAAGGCGCCGGTGGCGGCGGCCGGTGTCACCGGCGCGCACGACACGGAATCGGAGTCCGCGTCCGGATCGGCGGGGGAGCCGGGGACGGGAGGGGAGTCGGCGACGGAGGTGGCGGCGGGGACCGGGACCGGGGCGGGGGCCGGGGCGGCGATCACCGCGCGTGGTCCGTCCGCCGCGCTGCCGAACCGGATGACACTGCCGGGGGCGATGCCCCACTCGTGGACGCGTCGGCCGTCGGCGAAGGTCCCGTTGGTGCTGTCCTCGTCCTGGATCGTCCAGTGGCCCTCCCGGGACCGCACGATCGCGTGGTGCCAGGACACCCGGACGTCGTCCAGGACGATATCGCTCTCGGGGTCGCGCCCGACGCGGTACTCGTGGCCCGGGCTCATCACGGTGGAGCCGTCGTCCGTCATGAGGACGAGTTCGGGCGCGGTCGGAGCGACAGGCCGCTCTGCCATGCTCGAATTCTAGCGATTTATCCTGATGTTCGCCTGGGCGGCCCCGACGCTCCGCCCCGGCCCGGTTCACGCCCGGCTGAGCCGCAGGGTCAGGATCTGGAACGGCCGCAGGGAGACCGCCACCGAGTCCCCCGCCGCCGACAGCGCCACGGGCGCTGCCTCCACCGGCCGCTCCAGCAGATCGGTGACCCGTGCCCCGGCCACCGGGAACCCGGTGCGAAGAGTGGCCTCCGACCTGCCGCCCGTGCTCTCGTACAGCCGTACGATCACATCCCCGGAGCGGTCGTCGGCGAGCTTCACCGCCTCCACCGTCACCCCCGGGCCGTCGGCGCGCACCACCGGCTCCGCTCCCCGCGCGTCCGCCGTCCGCAGCGGCAGATTGAGCGCGTACCCCTCCGCGACCGCGTCCTCCACCGTCGCCCCGGGCAGCAGCGCGTAGGTGAACCGGTGCGGGCCCTGGTCGGCCTCCGGGTCCGGGACCCGGGGCGCCCGGACCAGACTGAGCCGGAGCGTGGTCGTCGTACCGCCGTCCTCGCGGGTGGTGCGCGAGACATCGTGGCCGTAGGTCGCGTCGTTGATGACCGCGACCCCGTACCCCGGCTCGCCGATGTGCACCCACCGGTGGTGGTACGCCTCGAAGCGGGCCGCGTCCCAGCTGGTGTTGGTGTGGGTGGGCCGGTGCACATGCCCGAACTGGATCTCCGATGTCGCCCGTTCGGCATGGATGTCCAGCGGGAAACCGGCCTTGAGGATCTTCTCCGTCTCGTGCCAGTCGATCTCCGTCTCGATGTCGATCCGGCGGCTGCCCGCCCGCACGGTCACGGTCTGGACGATCAGCGACCCGCTGCCGAAGGCCCGCTCCACCCGGACCGCCGCGAGCAGCGGCCCCGGCGCCGTGACCGTGACGGACTCCGCGCCCGTCAGATCGCTCCAGCGGCCCCGGTAGTGCTTGTCGATGTCCCAGGCGTCCCAGTGGTTGGGGAGATCGGTGTGGAGCCGCAGCAGATTCCCGGGCCCGGCCAGCACCTCGCGCCCGGCGCCGAGATCGCGCACGGAGGCGAGGGTGCCGTCCTCGGCGAACACGACCCGCACCAGCCCGTTCTCCACCACCCGGCCCGTCACCGTCACCGGCGCGGGGGCCGTCCCGGACGCGGGAGCCTCCCCGGGCCCGGGGGCCGCCCCCGCGCCCAGCGGCGCGCTGCCGCCCGCCGGCACCCGCGTGAACACCGGCCCGCCGGCCGTCACCACGACCTCGGCCCGGTCCCGGGGCCCGGCGTTGAACACCCGGGGCGCGCCCGGCGCGGGCCCCGCCGCCGACAGCGCCCCGGCGATCAGCGTCTCCAGCTCGCGCGCCACCCGGGCGTACTCCGCCTCGGCCTCCCGGTGCACCCAGGCGATCGAGGAGCCCGGCAGGATGTCGTGGAACTGCTGGAGCAGCACCGTCTTCCAGAGCCGGTCGAGTTCCTCGTACGGATAGGAGTAGCCGGGCGCCGCGAGCGCGGCGGCCGTCGCCCACAGCTCCGCCTCCCGCAGCAGATGCTCGCTGCGCCGGTTGCCCTGTTTGGTGCGCGCCTGGGAGGTGTACGTCGCGCGGTGGCCCTCCATGTACAGCTCGCCCGACCAGACCGGGGCGTCCGGGTACTCCGCCCGCGCGGCGGCGAAGAAGGCGTCCGGGTGCTCGATCGAGGCCCGTGCCGAACCTTCGAGGTCGGCCAGCCGCCGGGCCCGCTCCACCATCTCCCGGGTCGGACCGCCCCCGCCGTCGCCATGGCCGAAGGGGACCAGGGAGCGGGTGCCCGCGCCCTTGTCGCGGAAGTTGCGCACGGCGTGCGCCATCTCCCGGCCGGTCAGTTCGGCGTTGTAGGTGTCCACGGGAGGGAAGTGGGTGAAGATCCGGGTGCCGTCGATCCCCTCCCACCAGAAGGTGTGGTGCGGCAGCTGATTGGTCTGGTTCCACGACATCTTCTGGGTGAGGAACCACTCGTTCCCCGCCAGCTTCGCCAGCTGCGGATAGGCGGCGTTGTAGCCGAAGGAGTCGGGCAGCCACACCCCCTTGGTCTCGATGCCGAAGTGTTCCAGGAAGAACCGCTTGCCGTGCACGAACTGCCGGGCGACCGCCTCCCCGCCGGGCAGATTGCCGTCCGACTCCACCCACATCCCGCCCACCGGCACGAACTGCCCGGCGGCCACGGCCCGCTCCACCCGCGCCCACACCCCGGGGTGGTGGTCGCGGACCCAGGCGTACTGCTGGGCCTGGGAGCAGGCGAAGACGAACTCGCCGTACTCCTCGGCCAGCGCCGTCGCGTTGGCGAAGGTGCGCGCCGCCTTCCGCCGGGTCTCGCGGACCGGCCACAGCCAGGCGCTGTCGATATGGGCGTGGCCGACCGCCGACACCCGGTGCGCGCTGGCGTGCGCCGGGCGGCTCAGGGCGGGCCGCAGCACCCCCCGCACCTCCGCCGCCGAACCGGGGATGTCGTCCAGGTCCAGCGCGTCCATCGCCCGGTCCAGCGTGTGCAGCAGCTCATGGCGGCGCGGCTCGCCGTCGCCCAGCTCCAGCGCCAGCTCCCGCAGCACCCCGAGGTCGAGCGAGAGCTGCCAGACCTCCTCGTCCAGGACGCACAGCCCGGCGGCGGTGAAGGTGTACAGCGGGGTGTCACCGGCCGTGGCCGGGTCGCCGAGCGGGGTCGGCACAAAGCCCCGGCCGAGGATGTCCGGGTTGGACGCGGCCTCCATCAGGAAGTCGATCCGCTCGCCGCCGGCGGCCCGCCGGGCCACCGGAACATAGCGGTTCCGCGGATTGACCGCCTTGAGCGGGGTGCCGTCGGCGGTGTGCACGAGCGCCTCGGCCTGGAAGCCGGGGCCCGCACCGGTGAAGCCGAGATCGAAGACGGCCTCCACCCGGCGGCCCGCCCACCCGGCCGGCACCTCGCCCCGCACCCGGAACCAGGTGGTGCCCCAGGGCGGACCCCAGGCGGTGCCCATCGGGAACGGCTCGTACCGCTGGGCCGCGGCCTCGGCGAAGGGCACCGGCTCGCCCGGCGCCTGCCAGGAGGACACCTCGCAGGGCAGGGAGAGGGAGTGGACGGCGGGCTGGATGCGCTGGACGAGGAGACGCTCGACACGGTCCTCGATCCGGCGTCGTTCATCGTGCATACCCTGCTGTCTACCCCGCCGGCCGGCCTCCTACCGCCCGGCCGGTTGTGCGCCCCGGAGCCCTCCCGCCGCCCGGCCGCCCCCCGCCGTCCGCGCTCCGCCGGCCCGCCCTCCGGGGCTACCGGCGGAGATACGCGAGCCCGGGGTGGGCGGCCGTGTACGCCTCCACCAGCCGGCGGGCGACGGTCACCGAGTCCACCAGCGGATGCAGCGCGAACGCCGCCACCGCCCGGTCCCGCGACCCGCTCTCCGCCGCCGCCAGCACCTCGCGCTCCACCGCCTTCACCGCGCACACCAGCCCCGCCGCGTGGTCCGGCAGAGGGCTCACGGAGACGGGGTGCGCGCCGTTGGCGTCCACCAGACACGGGACCTCCACCACCGCGTCCGCGTCCAGCACCGACAGGGTGCCCCCGTTGCGCACATTGAGGACGAGGGTGGTGCGCCGGTCGTGCGCGATGGCCCGCATCAGCGCCAGCGCGACCTGCTCGTAGCCGCCCGACTCCAGATCGGCGGCCTCCCGTTCGCCCGCCCCCGCCGCCTCCCGGTTGTGCGCCATATAGGTCGCCTCGCGCTCGGCACGGGTCCGGTCCCAGGCGGCCAGCGCCGGGGTGCCGGGGCGCTCCATCTCCGCGTAGAAGCGGTCCTGCTGCTCCCGCAGAAAAGCCCCCCGGGTCCGCTCGGCCTCCCGGTAGGCGCGGACCGTCTCCCGGTTGAAGTAGTAGTAGTGCAGATACTCGTTGGGGATCGCGCCCAGCGCGCGGAGCCAGTCGGCGCCGAAGAGCCGGCCCTCCTCGAAGGAGCCGAGCAGTCCGGGGTCGGCCAGCAGCCGGGGGAGTTCGTCGCGGCCCGCCACCCGCACCCCGCGCAGCCAGCCGAGGTGGTTCAGGCCCGCGTAGTCGTAGAAGGCCGTGTCCGGGTCGGCGCCCAGCGCCCGGGCGACCCGCCGCCCGAGGCCCACCGGGGAGTCGCAGATGCCGATCACCCGTCCGCCCAGATGACGGGCCATGGCCTCGGTCACCAGGCCCGCCGGGTTGGTGAAGTTGATGACCCACGCGCCGGGCGCGACACGGGCCACCCGGCGGGCGATCTCCTCGGCCACCGGCACGGTCCGCAGTCCGTACGCGACACCGCCCGCGCCGACGGTCTCCTGGCCGAGCACGCCCTCGGCCAGCGCGATGCGCTCGTCGGCCGCCCGGCCCGCCAGGCCGCCCACCCGGATCGCGGAGAAGACGAAGTCCGCCCCGCGCAGCGCCTCGTCGAGATCCGTGGTCGCGGTGACCTCCGGCGCGTCCGGCACCCCGGCGGCCTGGTCGGCCAGCACCCGGGCGATGGCGGCGAGCCGTCCGGCGTCGGTGTCGTACAGCACGACCCGGGTGATCCGGCCCTCCGCGTGATCGCCCAGCAGGGCGCCGTAGACCAGGGGCAGCCGGAAACCTCCGCCGCCGAGCACCGTGAGCCTCATGCCTCCATCACCCTTCCTCCGCCTCTTCTCCCGTGCCACCGCCGCGCGGGCCCGGGCCGGGCGGATCGCCGGAACCGGTCCCGTGCGCCGGTCCCGTGCGCCGGTCCCGTGCGCCGGCCGCGCGCACCGCCGGCCGCGCGCCGGTCCGCCGGCCGCAGGCCCGCCCGATCCGGACAGTCGATCACGAATCCACCGGCGCCGGGGACCGGGTCCGGTCGAGACCCGCTGGGCGGCTTCCCCGCCGGTGGCGTCGGGCATGATCATTCAAGGTGTCCGCGGGCAATTCAGGACCGCGGCAAGAGCGCTTCCCCGGGGGAGTGGCACAGTGGAGGAGACAGACATGAGGACACGTCAGTTCGGCGGCCCACTCGTCCTCGCCACCGTCCTGCTCCTCGCCTCGGCCGGCCACGAGCTCAACGGGGGCAGCCCCAGCATCCCCTGGAGTATCGCCGGGCTGACGGCCGGAGTCCTCGCCGTGGCCGCGATCCGCGGGCACCGGGGCGTCTGAACCACGGGGCCGGACGGCGGGACCTCACCCGCCGGACCCGGGCCCCTGGAAGGCGTCCAGAATGCGCTCCGCCGCCAGGGTCGCCGTCAGCTCACCGTCCCGTACCCGCTCCTCCAGACCGGGGGCCAGGGCCCGCACCCCGGGGTGGGCGCGCAGCCGGTCCCGGAGTGTGTCGTGGACCATCGACCAGATCCAGTCGATCTGCTGATCGCGGCGCTTGGCGGCGAGCCGGCCGGTGGATTCCAGCAGGGTCCGGTGCTGTTCGAGACGGTCCCAGACCGTGTCGAGCCCCGTGGACTCCCGGGCGCTGCACGACAGCACCGGGGGTGTCCACGCCGCGTCCGCCGGGTGCATCAGCCGCAGCGCGCCCGCCAGTTCCCGCGCCGCCGAGCGGGCGTCCCGCTCATGGGGCCCGTCGGCCTTGTTCACCGCCACCACGTCGGCCAGCTCCAGGACGCCCTTCTTGATGCCCTGGAGCTGGTCCCCGGTCCGCGCCAGGGTGAGCAGCAGAAACGAGTCGACCATATGGGCCACGGCGGTCTCCGACTGACCGACCCCGACCGTCTCCACCAGCACCACGTCGTACCCCGCCGCCTCCACCACGGCGATCGTCTCCCGGGTCGCCTTGGCCACCCCGCCGAGCGTGCCCGACGTCGGGGAGGGGCGGACGAAGGCCGAGGGATCGGTCGCCAGCCGCTCCATCCGCGTCTTGTCACCGAGGATGGAACCGCCGGTCCTGCTCGACGACGGATCGACGGCCAGCACCGCCACCCGGTGGCCGAGCGAGGTGAGCATGGTGCCCAGCGCGTCGATGAACGTGGACTTGCCGACGCCGGGCACCCCGCTGATCCCCACCCGCCGGGCGGTGCCCGTGTACGGCAGCAGCTCGGTCAGCAGCCGCTGTGCCAGCACCCGGTGATCGGCCCGGGTGGACTCCACCAGGGTGATCGCCCGGGCGACCCAGGCGCGCGACCCCTCCCGCACCCCCTTGACATAGCTCCCGACCTCGGGGGACCGGCGCGTCGGAGGCCCGGCGGGCCCGGCCTCGGGGCTCATGAGAGCTCATGGCCGAGCGAGGCCGCCAGGGTCCGCACCAGGTCGTGCGCCGCGTCCGGGATGACCGTGCCCGGCGGGAAGACGGCGGCGGCCCCCGCCGCGTGGAGCGTCTCCACATCCTGCGGCGGGATCACCCCGCCCACCACGATCATGATGTCCTCCCGGCCCTCCGCCGCCAGCTCCTCCCGCAGCGCGGGCACCAGCGTCAGATGCCCCGCCGCCAGCGAGGAGACCCCGACGACATGGACATCCGCCTCCACCGCCTGCCGGGCCACCTCCCCGGGGGTCTGGAAGAGCGGGCCGACATCCACGTCGAAGCCGAGGTCGGCGAAGGCCGTGGCGATCACCTTCTGGCCGCGGTCGTGCCCGTCCTGGCCCATCTTGGCGACCAGGATGCGCGGCCGGCGGCCCTCCGCCTCCTCGAACCGCCCCACCAGCGCACGGGTGCGCTCCACCGACGGGGACTCGCCCGCCTCGTTCCGGTACACACCGGAGATGGTACGGATCTGGCCGGAGTGCCGCCCGTACACCGCCTCCAGGGCGTCGGAGATCTCGCCCACGGTCGCCATCGCCCGGGCCGCGTCCACCGCGAGCGCCAGCAGATTCCCCTCCAGGCCGGGCCCCGGTTCCCGCCCGGCGGCCCCGGTCAGCGCCTCCAGCGCCCGCCGGCACGCCCCCTCGTCCCGCTCCGCGCGCAGCCGGCGCAGCTTGGCGAGCTGCTGGGCGCGCACCGATGAGTTGTCGACCTTCAGCACATCGATCCGCTCATCCGTCTCCACCCGGTACTTGTTCACCCCGATCACCGGCTGCCGCCCGGAGTCGATCCGCGCCTGGGTGCGCGCCGCCGCCTCCTCCACCCGGAGCTTCGGGATGCCCGCGTCGATGGCGCGCGCCATGCCCCCGGCGGCCTCCACCTCCTCGATGTGCCGCCAGGCCCGGCGCGCCAGATCGTGGGTGAGCCGCTCCACATAGGCGCTGCCGCCCCAGGGGTCGATCACCCGGCACGTCCCCGACTCCTGCTGGAGCAGGAGCTGGGTGTTGCGGGCGATCCGCGCGGAGAAGTCGGTGGGCAGCGCCAGCGCCTCGTCCAGGGCGTTGGTGTGCAGGGACTGGGTGTGGCCCTGGGTGGCCGCCATCGCCTCCACACAGGTGCGGGTGACATTGTTGAAGACGTCCTGCGCGGTCAGCGACCAGCCCGAGGTCTGGCAGTGCGTCCGCAGCGAGAGCGACTTGGGGTTCTTCGGGTCGAAGCCCTTCACCAGCCGCGCCCACAGCAGCCGGGCCGCCCGCAACTTCGCGACCTCCATGAAGAAGTTCATCCCGATCGCCCAGAAGAACGACAGCCGGGGCGCGAACGCGTCCACGTCGAGCCCGGCGCCGAGCCCGGCGCGCAGATACTCCATGCCGTCCGCGAGGGTGTACGCCAGCTCCAGATCGGCCGTGGCCCCGGCCTCCTGGATGTGGTATCCGGAGATCGAGATGGAGTTGTAGCGGGGCATCCGCCGCGAGGTGAAGGCGAAGATGTCGGAGATGATCCGCATCGAGGGGCCGGGCGGATAGATGTAGGTGTTGCGGACCATGAACTCCTTGAGGATGTCGTTCTGAATGGTCCCGGCCAGCTTCTCCGGCGGTACGCCCTGCTCCTCGGCGGCCACGATGTAGAGCGCCAGAACGGGCAGCACGGCCCCGTTCATGGTCATCGACACACTCATCCGGTCGAGCGGGATGCCGTCGAAGAGCTGCCGCATGTCGAGGATCGAGTCGATGGCGACCCCGGCCATCCCGACATCGCCCGTCACCCGGGGGTGGTCGCTGTCGTACCCCCGGTGGGTGGGCAGGTCGAAGGCGACCGACAGGCCCTTCTGCCCGGCGGCCAGATTGCGCCGGTAGAAGGCGTTGGACTCCTCGGCCGTGGAGAACCCGGCGTACTGGCGGATCGTCCACGGCTGGTTGACGTACATCGTCGGGTACGGGCCGCGCAGATACGGCGCGATCCCCGGGTAGCCGGAGAGGAAGTCGAGACCGGCGAGATCCCGGTCCGTGTAGAGCGGTTTGACGGGGATGCCCTCGGGCGTCTCCCACACCAGATCGCCGGCCCCGCGGCCGGTGGACTCCTCGACCGCCGCGCGCCACTGGTCGTCGGAGCCGGACCCGGCGCCCTCGCCGAGCGCGATGCCCGTGAAGTCCGGAACGCTCATCACGCCACTCCCATCCGGTCGAGAGCCGAGGTCAGGACGGCGACCGCGTCACCGCCCGCGGCGACGAACGCGTCCACCCCGGCCCGTGTATATGTGTCCCGAAGCTCACCGGGCCGCCCCGCGAGGACGACCCATCCGGCGCCGGCCGCCCTCAGCGCCCCGGCGACCGGCGCCGCCTGGTCGGCGTAGAGCGCGTCGCTGGAGCAGAGGCAGGCCACCGCGGCGCCGGAGGCGCGGAAGGCGTCCGCCACGGAGGCGGCGTCGACGGAGACCGGGTCGTGGACCGGGTCGATCCCGCCGGCCCGGAAGAGCTGGGAGGCGAAGCCCGCGCGGGCGCTGTGCGCGGCGGCGGGGCCGAGGGCCGCGAGAAAGACGCGCGGGCGGGACCCGGTGGCGGCCAGATGCGCGTCCGAACGGGCCCGCAGCGCCTCGAACGCCTCATCGCGGCGGACCCGCGGCAGCCCGCCGCCGGGCGCTTCGGGCGCCGGGTCGCGCTCCACCGCCGCCTGGTCGAGCAGCGGGTACTCGCTCACCCCGGTGACCGGTTCGCGGCGCCGCGCGATGGCCTCCCGGCGCCGCTCCCAGGCCGCGCCGATCCGCTCGGCGACCAGCCCGCCGCGGAGCGCGGCGAGCTGACCGCCCGCGCGCTCGATCTCCTGGAACCACTCCCAGGCGGCGTGCGCCAGCTCGTCGGTGAGCCGCTCGACGTACCAGGAGCCGCCGGCCGGGTCGATGACCCGCCCCACATGCGACTCCTCCAGCAGGATCGTGGAGGTGTTGCGGGCGATCCGGCGGGCGAAGTCGTCCGGCAGACCGATGGCGTGGTCGAAGGGGAGCACGGTCACGGCATCCGCCCCGCCGACCCCGGCGGCCAGCGAAGCGACCGTGGTGCGGAGCATGTTCACCCAGGGGTCGCGCCGCGTCATCATCACGGACGAGGTCACCGCGTGCTGGCGCTGCGCCCCGGCGGCCGGTGCCCCGCAGACCTCGGCGACCCTGGCCCAGACCCGCCGGGCCGCGCGGAGCTTGGCGATCGTCAGGAACTGGTCGGCGCTGGCCGCGTAGCGGAACTCCAGCTGGCCGAGGGCCGCCGCCACGGGCAGCCCGGCACCGGTGAGCGCCCGCAGCAGGGCGACTCCGGTCGCCAGCGAGCACCCCAGCTCCTGGGCCGCGCTGCCGCCCGCCTCGTGGTGGGGCAGCGCGTCGACGGTCAGCGCCCGCAGCCCGGGCCGGGTGCCGTGGCAGAGCCGGGCGAGGTCCACGGCGGCCTCGGTGTGCCCCGCGACCTCCTCGTACGCGCCGGTCCGCGCGGCCGTCCCCAGAGGGTCGGCGCCCAGATTGCCGCCGGCCGCCGCCGTCACCTCCCGCTCGTCGAGGAGGCGCAGCAGCTCCCGGGCGGCGGGCTCGAAGCCGGCGCCCGCGTCGAGGACGACGGGCGCGAGATCGAGGAGGACGCCCTCCAGCGCGGTGGCGAGACCGGTGACCGGGATCGCCCGCGGTCCGACGGAGAGCCAGAGCGAGGAGACGCCGTTCTCCAGATCGGCGAGGACGGCCGCGTTGGTGCGCACCGGGTCCGGCCGCTCGTGCCGCTGGCGCACATCCCAGCCGGAGACGGCGCCGCCCTGCGGGGTGCCGCCGCGGACGAAGGGGGCGAAGCCCGGGAAGCCCGGGAAGCCGGCTGGTCCGGCGCCGGAGCCGCCGCCCGCCGTCTCCGCCGTGTAGAGGGGACGGGTGCGGAGCCCGTCCTCCAGGGGGGTGGAGAGCATGTCCTCGGCCGCCGCGTCCGGAACGTCCTTGCCCGACTTGCGCAGTACACCGGCGACCAGCCGCTGCCACTGCTCGTGGGAGGCATCGGGGAATTCGGCGGCCAGAGGGAACCCGTCATCGGGGAGGACCGTCATGCTCGGATGCTAGGACACGCGCATCGAGCGGCAGCAGAGGAGAGGGCTGTGACCTTGCCGACCACCCGCCGCTCTTGATCCTCTCCTGGAGGTGCACTACCCCCGGTACGCCCGTTCCGGCGCCCGCCCCCGGGCCCGCGCGGTGCCGCCGGTGGGGTGCCGCGTCGTCCTCCCGGCCGGCTCCGTGCCGCCTCCCGCGTCGACGTGTCCCGGACCCGGGCGCGTCGCGTGGCCGCCGGTGCGCACCGCCGCCCGTGTCGGCGCGCCCGCCGTTCACCGGTGGCCCGTGCCCTCCGCCGGCCGGGCGGACACCGCCGGGGCACCGGGGCACCGGGGCGCCGTCCTCCCGGCCCCCGCGCGGGGAATCCCCGCCGCCTCAGTGGGTAGGGCACGACCATGGCAGACTCCGGCACCGGCGCCCGGCCCGCACCGGCCTCCTTCTCACACCCCTGGGACCCGCCATGCGTATCGCACTGAGCCAGCTCACGTCCGCCCCCGACCCGGCGCGCAACCTCGTCGCCGTACGCGAACAGGCGCACCGCGCGGCCGAGTCCGGCGCGGCCGTCGTCGTCTTCCCCGAGGCCACCATGGCCTGCTTCGGCACCCCGCTCGCCGGCCTCGCCGAACCCCTGGACGGCCCCTGGGCCACCGAGGTGCGGCGGATCGCCGCCGAGGCCGGGATCGTCGTCGTCGCCGGGATGTTCACCCCGGCGGACGACGGCAAGGTGACCAACACCCTGCTGGTCACCGGACCCGGCGTGGAGACCTCCTACGACAAGATCCATCTGTACGACGCCTTCGGCTTCGCCGAGTCCGCCACCGTCGCCGCCGGCTCCAAGGTCGTCACCTTCGAGGTGGACGGTGTCCAGGTCGGCGTCGCCACCTGCTACGACGTCCGCTTCCCCGAGCTGTTCCGGGCGCACGCCGACGCCGGAGCCGTCCTCACCCTGCTCCCCGCCTCCTGGGGGGACGGCCCCGGCAAGCGCGAGCAGTGGGAGCTGCTCATCCGCGCCCGGGCACTCGACGCCACCCTCTGGGTCGCCGCCGTCGACCAGGCCGATCCGACGGCCTCCGGCGGTCGGGCCCCGTCCGGGAAGGCCCCGGGAGGTATCGGCCACAGCGCCGTCGTCGGCCCGGACGGCACGATCCGGGCCCGGCTGGAGGCCGCCCCGGGGCTGCTGATCGCCGATGTCGACCCCGAGGAGGTCGCCGCCGTGCGCAGGACCGTGCCGGTGCTCGCGAACCGCCGTCTCTGACCCCGGCGCCCCCGGCAGGCGTATCCCCGCCCGGTCCGGGCTATAGCTCCCGGTATGTGCTGGAGCGCGACGGCCGACCTGGTGGCGGGCACCGCCATCGGCGCGATCGGTGTGGTCTGTGTGGCGCGGGCGCGGCGGGCGCGCGATCTGCCGCTCGCCGCCCTGCCGCTGCTGCTCGGCGCGCACCAGATCGTCGAGTCCGTCCTCTGGCGGGCCGGGGGCGGCACCGGGCCCGCGACGGTCGCCTGGGCCGTGATCGCCCTGACCGTGCTGCCGCTGTGGCTCCCCATCGGCGTACTGCTCGCCGTGCGCCCCGCCGGCCGGGCCCGACTGGCCGTCCCGCTCGCGGCCGGGCTCGTCACCACGGCCGTCCTCGCCCACAGCCTGGCCACCCGGACGGTGACGGCCGAGATCCGCGGCCGTACGGTCGGCTATCTGCTGGACCTGCCCCACCCGCCGCTGATCGTCACCGGCTATCTGCTGGCCACCGTCGGCGCGCTGCTGCTCTCCGGCGACCCGGTGCTGCGGCTGCTGGGCGCCGTGGCGGGGATCGGGGCCGGGGTCTGCGCGCTGCTGTGGCGCGCCGAGTTCGTCTCCACCTGGTGCGCGCTCGCGGCCGTCGCGTCGGTCGTCGTCCTCGTCTGGGTGCGCCGGGGACCGCGCGTGCCCGCCGTCCGCGCGGGGAGCGGATGAGCGGCCGGCGGCCTTCCCTGACGGCCCTCGGCCGGGCAGGGGTCGTCATGACGGTGCCCGCGCGTGCGGCGGGGCGGCGGCAGGGGCGAGCGCGGGGTCCGAAGCCCGCGCGTGCGGCCGGGCGGCAGGCGTCACCGGGGGAGGGCCGGGGTCGGCACCGCGCGGGGCGCCACCCCGGCAGCACCGCCGCCGGACGGGTGAGCGGCGCCCTCCCGGCGTGCGCCGGAGCGGCGCCGTCCCGGCGTTTGCCCGCCCGCGTACCCACCGGCGGCGCGGGGCGTCCTCCGCCCGGGGCCGTGGGCGGGCGCGCGGTCCGGGTGGCCGGCCCGGCCGTCACCGGATGCCGGCGCGGCCAACGGATTGTCCGTTCACCGTTATTCCGGGAAATCGCGGGTACCCGACAGCCACATCGGACGCCGAACACCGAGGAGGACGCCACCATGACCATCGGCGGCGGCACCGCGCACGGGCCGTCCGGAGCGTGCGCCGGAGGAGGCCACAGAAGAAGTGGCGGAGAAAACGGCGGCGGAATCCGCGCCGTCCCGGGCCGCGCACCGGAACCGGCACCACGGGAACGGTCCGCCGGCCGAGGCCGGCGAACCGGGGAGGAGGACTGATCGGATGCGCCAGCCACCGCGACACCGGACCACCGTGCCGGGCGGCCGGGACACCATGGAGTGGCAGCGCGAGGCCGCCTGCACCGACGAGGACCCGGAGCTGTTCTTCCCCGTCAGCAACCTCGGCCCCGGCGCCGACCAGGTGGCCCGCGCCCGCCGGGTGTGCGAACGGTGCCCGGTCGCACAGGCCTGTCTCGACTGGGCGGTGCGCACCGGGCAGCGCACCGGGGTGTGGGGCGGGGTTCCCGCGACCCAGCGCCGGTCCGTACGCCACGGCGCGGACCGCGCCAGGACGGCGGGTGCGCGCTGAGCGCCCACGGGGGCGCGCCCCCCTGGCCGGTACGGACCGACCCCTGCCCGGTGGGTGTCCATCCCGCCCCGCCCGGCGGATGACCGTGCCGGTCGCGGCCCGCGCGTCCCCCGTCCGCCTTCCCCGTCCCCCCTACCGAGGAGACCGACCATGAACTCCCACCCGCCCGACCAGCCCGCTCCCCGGGACCGGACCGTCCCCCGGGACCCGCCCGACCAGCAGGCGCCCCAGGAGGACGACCGGCTCGACCTGCCCCGGTCCGCCACACCGGACGACGAGGCCGACCGGAGTCTCCCGGACGCCGACGCGCCGGGCGCGGGCCGCGGCGACACGGCGCGCAGCGGTTCCGTTCACCCCGAGCGCCCCGTCCCGGACGAGCCGTCCGGTTGAGCCGCCCGGCGGCCCCGACGTGCACCCGGCGCGGGGCCGGGTGAGCCTGGAGGGGAGATCCGGCCCCGTACCGCCGGGCGGGCCCGCGCGGACGGCACACCGGCGCGGCCGGGCAGGCCCACGAGGATCAGCGCACGGAGAGCGAGGAACCACGGTGAACAGCAGGGAGAACCCCGGCGCGCCGGTCGAGGTGACCATCACCGGATGCAGCAGGGAGGACGCCGACACCGTCTTCCATGTGCTCGGTGAGGCGTACGCGTCCGACCGCGCGGCCGACGACACGCCCGAGTACGTCTCCGAGGGGCACACAACGGTGTGGTCCGCGACCTTCGAGGTCACCGACGTCCGCCCGGAGGCCCGGCCGGTGCGGCTGGGAGCGCCCGTCGAGGCGGGGGTCCAGGGCGGCTACTGGGCGGTGGACCGGATGCGGGAGACCCTCGCCGCCTCCTTCGCCGTCCACGACGAGGGCATGGCCGCCGGCGACCAGGAGAAGGACGTCCAACTGCGGCTGGAGAGCGGCGGCGACGGGCGGCCCGGATAGCCGCCGGCGCCGCGAAGCCGTCCGCGAGCCGTCCGTGAGCCGTTCGCGAACCGTCCGCGAGGGGCCATGAGAGGCCGTGACGGGTCCGGGTGAGCCGTCCGCGGGAGCGGGGACGCACCGGACCCGGCCGACCGTACGGGGAAGTACGGGAGAACCCGGGCACAAATAAGGGGAGTACGGCAGAAGAGGAGCGCGTCATGCCCATCGCCACGGTCAACCCCGCCACCGGGGAGACCCTGAGGACCTTCGACGCGCTCGGGGCCGACGAGGTCGAGCGGCGGATCACCCGCGCGCACGACGCCTTCACCGCCTACCGCGCCACCGGCCTCGCCCACCGCGCCCGGCTGCTGGAGCGCGCCGCCGACCTGCTGGACGAGGAGCGGGCCGCCTGCGCCCGCACCATGACCCTCGAAATGGGCAAGCCCGTCGCGGCGGCCCGCGCCGAGGCCGCCAAGTGCGCGAAGACGATGCGCTGGTACGCGTCCCGGGCCGCGGAACTCCTCGCCGACGAGCACCCCGCCCCCGCCGACACCGAGGACTCGGGGGCCGCCCGGGTCGTCGTGCGCTACCGGCCGCTCGGCCCCGTCCTGGCCGTCATGCCGTGGAACTTCCCCCTCTGGCAGGTCGTCCGGTTCGCCGCCCCCGCCCTGATGGCGGGCAACACGGTCCTCCTCAAGCACGCCTCCAACGTCCCGCAGACCGCCCTCCGCCTGGAGGACCTCTTCCGGCGCGCGGGCTATCCGGAGGGCTGCTTCCAGACCCTGCTGGTCGGCTCCGGCGCGGTGGAGGGCATTCTCCGCGACCGCAGGGTCGTCGCGGCCACCCTCACCGGCAGTGAGCCCGCCGGGCGCTCCGTCGCCGCCATCGCGGGCGACGAGGTCAAGCGGACCGTCCTCGAACTGGGCGGCAGCGACCCCTATCTGGTGATGCCGTCGGCCGACATCGACCGGGCGGCGGCCACCGCCGTCACCGCGCGGACCCAGAACAACGGGCAGTCCTGCATCGCCGCCAAACGGTTCCTGGTCCACACCGACGTCCACGACGCCTTCTGCGACCGCTTCACCGAGGCCATGCGGAGCCTGACCGTCGGCGATCCGCTGGAGGAGTCCACCGACATCGGGCCGCTCGCCCTGGAGCAGGGCCGCGCCGACCTGGAGGAGCTGGTGGACGACGCCGTCGGCCGCGGCGCGCGGGTGCTCACCGGCGGCCGCAGACCACCGGAGAGGACCGAGGGCTGGTTCTACGAGCCCACCGTCCTCACCGGTATCGACGCCACCATGCGCATCCACCGGGAGGAGACCTTCGGCCCGGTCGCCACCGTCCACCGGGTCGCGAACGCCGCGGAGGCCGTCGAGCTGGCCAACGACACACCCTTCGGGCTGAGTTCCAGCGCCTGGACGCGCGACGAGGACGAGATGGCCCTGTTCGCCCGGGACATCGAGGCCGGCGGTGTCTTCTTCAACGGCATGACGGCCTCCCATCCCGCGCTGCCCTTCGGCGGAGTCAAGCGCTCCGGCTACGGCAGGGAGCTGTCCGGCCACGGCATCCGCGAGTTCTGCAATGTGACCACGCTCTGGTACGGCCCCGGCAGCTGACCCGGGCCCGGCCCGGCCGCCGCACGCTCAGACCCGTCCCACCGCCCGCTGGTCCGCCGCCACCGGCACCTCCAGCGCCCGGGTGCGTGCCTGCGGGTCGATCCACTTCACCGGCACCGGGTCGAGGAACGCCTCCGCGTGCGAGACATGCCCGCGGGGGCCGAGCGCCGACGGCTGGGGATCGCGGATCAGCGCCTCCTCGGGCAGCCCGTTGCCGAAGAGCAGCTCCGCCGTCTCCTCGACGAACCGCACCGGCCCGCAGAGGTAGACGCTCTCCCCGGCCCAGTCCCGGCGCGCCCGCAGATGGGTGTGGAGCCGTTCCGCGGCCCGCGTCGGGCCCTCGCCGCGCTCCTGGTACCACCAGTAGGCGCTGAGACAGGGGTGGTCGCGCAGCAGGCCGTCGAGGAAGGCGCCGTCGTAGAAGTGGGCCTCGCCCCGTGCCACGGCGTCGATCCGGATGCGGGGCGCGGGTCTGCGGGCGAGCAGTTCTGCCAGGACCGGTTTGACCGGGGCCCAGCCGGTGCCCGCGGCGATCAGGGTGACGGCCGCGGTCCCGGGCGGCGGGGCGAGCGCCGACCCCGACGCGGCCCCCAGGCGCAGCTGCTGACCGGCCCGGGTGTGGTCGCAGAGCACCGTGCTGAGCTGCCCGCCCGGCACCCGGCCGACATGGAACTCCAGAATCCGCTCCCGGTCGGGCGCCTCCGCGCCGCCCGCCAGCGAGTAGGGCCGCCACACCCCCGGCAGCGCGCTGTGCTCGACGGTGGCGTACTGCCCCGGCAGCCACGGGTAGGGGGTGCGGACGGCGGCGCGCACCACGGCGGTGTGGTCGCCGTGCAGCCGGTGCGAGACGACGGTGGCCGACCAGAACGCCGGCTCGTGGGCGGCCTCGGAGCGGCGCGCGCCCGCCGCCATGGCGGCGGCGATGGAGCCGTACACCCGCCGCCAGGCCTCCTCCGTCGCCGTGTCCCAGGTGTAGGGGGTGTGGTGCCGGACCGCGGCGATCAGGCTCTCGCCGACCGCCGCGTAGTCCTCGTCCACCACCCCGAACCTGCGGTGGTCCCGGCCGAGCCGCTCCAGATGACCGGGGAGCCCGGGGTGCCCGAGATGGTCCACCGCGTGGACCAGCGCCGCGTACAGCCGCTCGTACTGGTCGGCCATCACGGCGGGGAAGAGCGTCCGCAGATGGGGATGGTGGGTGAACAAATAGGCGTAGAAGTAGCGGACCACATGACTGGCCCGCCGTCCGGCGCGTTCCAGACTGTCCCTGACCACCAGACGGTCGTGGGCGGTGCCGTCATCCATGAAGATCCCCCGGGGCTGCACGGTTGCGCTTCAGTGCGACGCGCGACTAGTGCCTGAGGGAGCGCACCGTATCAACTCGACGGCGGAAAAGAGCCGTTGGGCGCGGAATATGTTCCAGCGGGAGCGGAATCGGTACGGGGCCCCCGCCGGGTGGCGGGGGCCCCGTACCGGGGGAATCAGATGCCCTGCCAGTCGGGCTTGGAGGCGTAGGTGGCGCGGAAGTAGTCGGCGAGCTTGAGCTGGGAGGCGGCGGCCTCGTCGACGACGACCGTGGCGTGCGGGTGGAGCTGGAGCGCCGAGGCGGGCACCAGGGCCGCGAGCGGGCCCTCCACGGCGAGCGCCACGGCGTCGGCCTTGGCCTCGCCGGTGGCCAGCAGCACCAGGTGGCGGGCCTCCAGGATGGTGCCGATGCCCTGGGTGATCACATGGTGCGGGACCTCGTCGAGGCTGTCGAAGAACCGCGCGTTGTCCCTGCGGGTCTGCTCGGTCAGCGTCTTGATCCGGGTGCGGGAGGCGAGCGAGGAGCAGGGCTCGTTGAAGCCGATGTGCCCGTCGGTGCCGATGCCCAGCAGCTGGAGGTCGACGCCGCCCGCCTCGGAGAGGGCGCGGTCGTAGGCGGCACAGGCCGCCGCGACGTCCTCGGCGCTGCCGTCGGGCCCGATGAAGGACGCCTCGGTCAGCCCCAGCGGCTCGACCACTTCGCGCAGCACCACCGAGCGGTACGACTCGGGGTGCCCGGGGGGCAGCCCCACGTACTCGTCGAGCTGGCATATCCGGGCCCGGGACGCGTCGGCCTCGGCGGAGCGCACCTTGGCGGCGAGGGCTTCGTAGATCGGGAGCGGCGTCGAGCCGGTGGCGACCCCCAGCAGGGCGTCGGGCTTGCGGCGCAGCAGGCCGGCCATGGCGTCGGCGATGAGCTCGCCGCCGGCGGCGGCGTCCGGAACGATGACAACTTCCACGAAGATCCCTGTCTCTGTGTGCGTCTCGGTATGCGCAATGGTGTAGACCAATCTACCGGGTGAGCGGGCCATCTGTCGCGTACCCTCCGGCGCGCCCGGGCCGGGGTCTCAGAACAGGGGGAGCTGCCCGGGGAAGAGCGGCACGACGGCACCGTCCAGGGTGGGCCGCAGAGCGGAGTCGTACGGAGCCTGCCGCCGCGACCCCGGGCAGGAGACCATCTCGGCCGCGACCCGGGAACCCGCCGGGTCGTGCCGGGCGAACCGCCCCGCGACAACGGCGATCTCACGGCGGCAGACGGTGCACAGACGACGAGGAGCGGACATTCCCTCAGTCTGCCAGCCCTGGTGGGCTGCTCCGGCGTGTGGGCCGCGCCCTTTCAGCCCCCGCGTGTCGATCCACACCACTCCAGCCCCCGGCGTCGAGCCGCCGCCCTCCCCCTCCGGCCTTCGGGCAGCACCCCTCAGCCCTCCGGCGGGTGGGCAGCACCCCTCAGCCCTCCGGCGGGTGGGCCGCACCATTTCAGCCCCGCCGGCGTTTGAGGCGCGGGGGTTCGGGGGCCGGCCCCCGACCGTGGCCCGCGGCATGCGGGCACCTGTCGCACAGGGTCCGTCCTCAAACGCCGGACGGGCTGGGTTTGTGCGGGCTGCCTGTGGTGCGGGGTCCGTCCTCGAACTCCCCCAGAGCTGCCTCTGGGAGGTGCCCCCGGACGGGCTGGGGGTGCCAGGTGCGGGGTCCTGTGCCGCAGGGGTGGTCCTCAGGCGTCGGGCGGGCCCGGGTTTGCCCGGGTTGCCTGTGGGGCGGGAGCCGTCCTCGGGCGTCGGGCGGGCCCGGGGCACAGGGCCGTCCTCGGACGCGGACCGGTCAGCGCACCTCGACCAGCCGGGCGAAGACAACGACATTGCTGTCGTAGCCGGACCTCCCCGTGTACCGCCCACCGCAGGTGATCACCCGCAGCTCCGCCCGCGGCCCATCCCGGTACACCCGGTCCGCCGGGAAGTCCCTCAGCGTGTGCGTCTCCACGCCGTAGACACTGAAGACCACCGTTCTGCCGTCCTCCCGGAGGATCTCGATCCTGCTGTCGCGCTTCAGTGAGCCGAGGGGATAGAACACGGCCGGGCCCGCCGCGTTGTCGACATGGCCGACGACCACCGCCGTCCCGCGCTCCCCGGGAGCCGCCGCCCCCGCGTACCACCCGGCCAGCTCGCCGTCGGCCGCCGGCGGTGCCTGGACCCGCCGGTCCGGGTCCAGACCAACCCCCGTCAGCGCGGCGTCCACCCCGACGGAGGCGATCGTGATCCGCCGGGGCGGGGAGTGCGGGAGCGGCCCGGGGGCGGGCGGCAGCAGCCCCGCGACCGGCGGCCGGGACTGCGGCGCGGCCACGTCCCGAGGGGGAGCGGGCGGCCCCGAAGCGCTCCCCGCCGTCCCGGTGCGCAGCAGGAAGATCCCGAGCAGCAGCACGGAGAGCAGGGTGAACCAGGCGCTGTGACGGGCGTCCGGACGGCATGCGGGGCGGGCCGGGTGCGCGGAAGACCGCTGGGCCCGTCCCTCGTCAGCCACGGTTCCCGGCGCGCCGGCGGTACGCCAGTACGGCACCGCCGCCGAGTGCCCCCGCGACCAGGACCGAGCCGGTGGCGGTCCGCGCGGGGCTCAGCGCGTCCGTGCTGCCGCCGGTACCGGCGCGCACCCCACCGCCGGGTGTCTCCGCTTCGCCCGGCGGGAGTGCTCCGATGCCGGCGTCGGTACCGCCGTCCTCACCGTTGTGCGCCGGGCCTCCGCCGACGGTGAAACGGGCCAGGCCCTTCTCGCCCGCGCAGTCGAAGGTGATCTCGTACTCCGCGCCGGGCTCCGCGTCCTCGGAGATCCGCGCGGTGCCGGGCCGGCCCTCCTGGAGGGTGACGGTCTCGAAGGCCTCGGACGACACGGTCACGGTGGGGGACTGGCACGCGACGGTGTTCAGCGTCACGGTGCCCCCCGGGGCGACGGCGGCGGGAGTGACGGTGAAGTCGAAGGAGGTGGTCCCGCCACCGCCCCCGCCCTTACCCGGGGACTCGTCCCCGGAGTCCCCGGAGTCCTCGGCCGGAAGGCCGGGAGAATCCGGGATATCGGGAAGGTCCGGAGTATCCAGGGCATCCGGGGCATCCAGGGCATCCGGGCTGTCCGGCACCCCGGGGTCGCTCCGCTCGACGGAAGGTGTGCTGTCACCGGTGGCCGCCGGCTCCTCGTCCGCGAGTGCGGCCGGGCCTCCGAGGGCCAGCGTCGCGGCGGCTCCGGCGAGGGCGATGCCCACGACACGTATGGCACGCATGGCACGCATGGTCAGAACTCCGATGGTAGGAAATGCACCATAGGAGACCGACGCTAGGAGCGGGCCGGGGCCGCTGCCACCCGGAGGGGGCCGAACGGCCCCCTCCGCCCGCCCCTCGCGCCCCGGGTCACACCTTCCGGTAGCCGTACGCCTCCGCCGCCGCCGCTTCCACGGCGTCGAGATCCCCGCCCGCCGAGGCCGTCACCAGCGCCGCGACCGCGCCCTCCACGAAGGGCGCGTCCACCAGCCGGGTGCCGCCGGGCAGTTCATCGCCCTCGGCCACCAGGGCCTTCACGGTCAGCACGGCGCTGCCGAGATCGACGAGCACCGCGACTCCCGCACCCGTGTCGACGGCCTCCGCGGCCCGGACGATCAGCTCGGAGCTGGTGCCGAGCCCTCCGTCCGGGGTCCCGCCCGCGGCGGCGATCGGCGCGGTCGTGCCACCGCCCGCCAGGCCCTGGGCCAGCTCGGCGACGGCGGTGGCCACCGCCGCGCTGTGCGAGACCAGAACGATCCCGACCGGTCCTCCCGTTCCCCCGCCCATGCCCCCGCCCCTGCCTCCGTCATCGCTCATCCCGCTGCCTCCACGAGCGCCGCGATGATCAGCGCCGATGAGGTCGCCCCCGGGTCCTGGTGCCCGATGCTGCGTTCGCCCAGGTAGCTGGCCCGTCCCTTGCGGGCCTGCATCGGCACGGTCGCCAGCGCGCCCCGCTCGGCGGCGTCCCGCGCGGCGGCGAACGAGTCGGTGGTGTCGCCGAGGGCGTCCACCGCCGGTTCGAGGGCGTCCAGCATCGTCTTGTCCCCGGCCTTCGCCCCACCCAGCTCGGCCACGGCCGCCACTCCCATCCGCAGGGCCTCGGCCAGCTGCGCGGGTGTCACCTCGGCGACATCGCCGAGCGCCTTTCCGGTGCGCCGCAGCAGGGTCCCGTACAGCGGTCCCGAGGCCCCGCCGACCGTCGAGATGAGCCGGCGGCCGGCCAGCACCAGCACGGCGCCGGGGCCTCCGGCACTCCCGGGCGGCTCCTGCTCCAGGGCCGCGACGACCGAGGCGAAGCCACGCTGGAGATTGCTGCCGTGGTCGGCGTCGCCGATCGCCGAATCCAGCTCCGTCAGGCGCTCCGCCTCACGGTCGACCAGGGCGGCGGCGACGGTCAGCCACCGGCGGAAAAAGTCGGCGTCGAGCACATGAACTCCCTGTGATCGGTGAATCCCGGTCGGTTCAGCGGCCCCAGCGGAGCGCGGCGGTCTGCACCGGAGCGTCCCAGAGCCGAAGCAGCTCCTCGTCGGCCTGGCAGAGCGTCACCGAGCAGCCGGCCATGTCGAGCGAGGTCACATAGTTCCCGACGAGGGTACGGGCGACCGCGACACCGCGCTCGGCGAGGACCCGCCGCACCTCGGCGCAGAAGCCGTACAGCTCCAGCAGCGGGGTGGCTCCCATGCCGTTGACCAGCACCAGCACCGGACCGGTGGGCCGCCGGTCCTCCAGTACCGCGTGCACGGCGACATCCGCGATCTCACGGGAGGTCATCATCGGCCGCCGCTCCCGCCCCGGCTCGCCGTGGATGCCGATGCCCAACTCCAGTTCACCGGGCGGAAGATCGAAGGTGGGAGTACCCTTGGCCGGGGTGGTGACCGCGCCGAGCGCCACCCCGAAGCTGCGGGAGACCTCGTTGACCTGCCGGGCGATCGCCTCCACCCGCTCCAGCGGCGCGCCCTCCTCGGCCGCGGCCCCGGCGAGCTTCTCGACGAAGAGCGTCGCCCCGGTGCCGCGCCGGCCCGCCGTGAAGAGGCTGTCCACGACCGCGACATCGTCGTTCACCAGCACCTTGGCCAGACGGATGCCCTCGTCCTCGGCGAGTTCCGCGGCCATGTCGAAGTTGAGGACATCGCCGGTGTAGTTCTTGACGATGAACAGCACGCCTTCCCCGCTGTCCACGGCGGCGGCGGCCCGCACCATCTGATCGGGTACGGGGCTGGTGAAGACCTCCCCCGGACAGGCGGCGGAGAGCATCCCCGGCCCGACGAACCCCCCGTGCATCGGCTCATGCCCGGACCCGCCCCCGGACACCAGCCCCACCCTCCCGGCCACCGGCGCGTCCCGCCGCACGATGACCCGGTTCTCCACATCGACGGTCAGCTCGGGGTGCGCGGCGGCCATCCCCCGCAGGGCATCGGCGACAACGGTCTCGGGGACGTTGATCAGCATCCTCATCGGTATCTCCTCGGCAGATCAGCGGACGGGCTCTGAGCTGTGTTTCCGCAGATCAGAGCGTGCATGGCTCATTGGTGATCCTGGCGTTCCACGGCGGTCGGAGGCGGGTTTCGGCGGAGCTCTCACTGACCTGATGCTGACTTTCTGATGGTGCGTCAGGTCGTGTCGGTCGGACTGGGGTGTTCGAACGTGAACACTCGGACCAGTATCAGGCGAGAGTCCCCCTTTGTGAGGGGGACGCAACGGTCTCCGGCGGCCCGTCCTGCCGTATCCGGCGGTGTCTCCCGCCCGTGCGACGGGCTGTTGGGCAAGGGGTGTGGGCCGTGGGGTCCTCTCTCGGGCTGCGGCGAGAATGAGGTAGCCCGGATGGGTGATGTCCTCGCGTTGCCGGTGATCATGTGGCTGCCCTGCTCGTCCGGCGAGTCCGGCCACGCGGACGGTCGCCACCCGGCCGAGTCCTGCCGTTGCCCGCGTGTCGCCGCGCCGCCGGCGGGACTTGGTCAGCCCCTCCACGGGGACCGCTTTTCGTCGCGCACGACGCCACGGCCGCTGTGGACGCGACAGCCTCGAACGGGTGATCGGCTGGGCTGCGGCCGGGTACCGTCGCCCCTGGCCCTGCGCACGGACCATCGGGCGAGTGGTTGGACAGGTGACACGGCGTAATCGTGGGCGGCGCGACGGGACCGGCACAGCGGTAGTCCGCCGTCGAAGCCCGCTCCGCCGCCGGGATCAAGCGAGGCCGCTTTCTCGCGTGCCCGACGCTTTTGAGGAGCGGTACTAGGTCAAATGTTTCGGTGCTTCTCCGTCACCGTGCCGCCGTAAAGAAGTCGTCGCGGTGTGATGCCGGAGTGCGGTCAGGTGGTCTCCGGAGCCGACTGACGGAGTGTGCGAAGTGCCGGCGATTCGCGCAGCGCCAACGCGGATGGGCTGAACTGGGATCGGTCGTCTCAAGCCGTCAAGGCCGATCGCGAACGAGAGAAGAAGGCGTGAAGCCATTCCCGGGCTGTGGCTCTCCCTTTCCTCGTGCCCGAACACTGTTCGCTCTGACGGGTGAATGTCCGTCCAAGGGTCAGCAGTTCCGAGGACCAGGCCTGAGTATCCGGGGACACTGGGCGGTAGCACGTGAATCATCGGCGGTGAAAGGGGTCCGGCTGTGGCTGAGGGCGACGTGCTCTGGACGATCCGCGGCGGAGAGAAGGTGGACGTGCCGGCCACGCTCGCGGGCATCCGGGACGCTCTTCCCCCGGGGGACCGGGAGCGGTTCGTGAACGAGGTGTTCGCCGCGAACATGACGACCGTCGAGCAGGTGGTGCGGGAGTGGATCGTGAAGATCGCCTCGGAGTCGGAGGACGAGGAGATCCTCGAGCAGTTGCGGGCCGAGGAGGGTGCCGCGTGAGCCGCTACACGATCGCGTACGCCCCGGCGGCCGAAGCGGCACTGGCACATATGAGCTCCCCGGCCAGATTCCGGGCACAGATGGACCAGACACTGGGCCGGGACCCGTACGGACACGGATCGAGGGAGCTCCAGGGCGAGAAGGATCGGCGCCAGGTGGTCATCGCCGGCGCGTTGATCGTCTACTACGTGTCCCGGTCTGTCCTGAAGGTGACTGCGGTGCGGCTGATCCCAGCACCCTGAGGGGCCCGTTCCCGAGAGTTTCGCGCTCCCCGATGTACAGCCGCACCGAGCCACCAGTGGTGGACTGGTCGAGAGGTCTCCCGGCTGGCCAAGGGGATGGCTGAGAGCAAGGATTCATCAGGACCTGACCGCGCGGACGGGGCGCATCAGTGAGGCGAAGACCGGAGAGTCGGGGAAGGGCTGCTGCTCTCCGATCTTCCGGTAACCCCACGCCTCGTAGACGGACTGCACAGCCCCTTCGCCGGCAGTGGGGTTGACGAGCAGGGTCACGCGTTCCTCGCACCTCTGCGAGAGCCATGCCTCGTGCAGTTGCCAGGCTGTTCCAGTGCCGCGCCAGGGCTTGCGGACCACGATCTCGTTGAGGGCGACGGTCCGCTTCCCGTCCTCCCGGGTGAACTCCCGCGTCTGTGGTGAGGTCATGGGGGCCCACCACTTGGTGTCCGCTGCGAGAGGGAAGCCGAAGCAGAAACCCACCGGCTCACCGTCCTGGTACCCGATGACCGCAGTCCAGCCGGGGCGGGAGGCGTACGCGGTCAGTCGCTCGTCGTAGCGGCGGGTTTCATAGAACGGCCCGGTCAGCCCGAAGTCACCGTGGCGTACTTCGGCGTGGATGTCCAGGATGGTGGGGCGGATATCCGGCAGACGCTCGGCGGTGGCCTGGTGGATCTCAACGGTCACGGTCGTCGTCCCTCTCGCTCGGTGTAGCGCGCGGTCCATTCCGCAGCGCAAGTGGCACGGCGAGCCGTGGTTGTCAGTTCGCGGTTGAAGCGAGCGAGGAGTCGCCCCGTCCGTCCAGTCGGTCCGTCGTCGGCGTGACTTGGCAGAACGGTGAGAGCTGTGGCGCACGCTTGCTCCGCATCTCCCTGCCGGAGTTGCGTGAGCGCCATGTGAGAGGTGTAGTAGCCACGGTTGCGCTGGTACTGGGGTTTCAACCGGGAGAGCGTTTGGTGAAAATAGGCCTCGGCTTCGTCGTGGCGGCCGACGAGCGCCATAACGAGTGCCGAAAGTCCCATCAGCTCGGCTCTGTCATAGAACGTGATCCATGCCGGACGGGGAATTGCGGGATCAGCACGGTCGAAGGCAGCCCGTGCTTGATCCAGGGATCGCAGGGCCGTCGCGGCGTCCCCGGCTTGGGCGTGCACACCGGCGAGGCGGGCGGTGGCCAGGGAGGCGTACAGGGGGTCTCGGCGGCAGGCGTAGGAGCTCCGTGCGGCCTGGGCTGCTGCGATCGCTTCGTTGATTCCGCCGGGCCGCTGAGATGCCAGGAGGGAGGCGTGACTCCACAGGCGTAGCTGGATCTCGGCGCTTCCGGAGAGTCCGGCGAGGGTGAGGGCACGCTCCAGGTGACGCTGTGCGCGGTCCGGTCGGCGGTCGTCAACTGCCGCCCACAGGGCTGTGCCAGTGAAGGCTGCGGCAAGCTGGTAAAGGCGGGATCTCACTCGTTCGGTAGTGCTGCCGACGGCCTGGCGTTCCAGGGAGTGTCGGGCGAAGGCGAGAGCCCTGACCTCCAGTTTCACCGTGCCACCATGGGCATTGTCGGCTGTGACCAGGTCGGCGAAGGCGGTTTCCAACTCATCCACGTCCCGCATGCCTGCGCGGGGCCGGGCGGACGTTCCCGAGCCGGGGATCAGCGTCGCAGTGGTGAGAGTGACAGACGCGGCGGCGAAGGTGCGGCGTTTCACGGATTCCTCCGATGACGGTGGCGCTGAGGGTGTGCGGCTGCTGGGACCACCACCCCCTTCTGATGCCCCTGACCGTGGCACAAACCCCAGCTCCTGGGCAGGGACCTGAAATTCTGCTTCAAGAGCACGCCTCTGCCGCTCCTGCGGCCATCGTGTCTTTCCGGTCAACCAGTTGCGAATGTGCCGGTCAGTCAGGTTGCCGGGCGTGCCGGTCAACCCCTTGATCTTGTCGTTGAGACGCCGGGCCAACTCGTCTTGCTTCATCCCGGCCGCCTTCAGGTGAGCAGCCAGGTGGACGTTGTCCGTCATGAACTCACGGTAGCGCGCGTTGAGCTCTGTGTGCTCGCGGGAGGGTAAAAATTGCCGGTCCCACGGAACCGGGCGGCGCGGACTTTTACCTTCCATCCGGGAGTCCATCAGCGGTTTGCTCTTCCATGCCACTAGGCGGAGCGCCTCGTGCCACGACGGCTGAGCCTCGGTACACGTCAGCGCACACCCAACCACTTCTCGACGGACTCGCGGAGACGACGCCATGCCACCTGTCACGGCCGGCCTTCTGATGACGAGCAGCGTGCAGTTCAACAGTGCCGAACCGCCGGACCTTCCGGGTGAACGTCTCTGTTCCCTCCGCATGGTCCGTACCACAGGGCCCGGCCAGCCTCTTTCCGACAAGGACGGACGGCGTGCCGGGCAGGTACGGAGGATCGTGCGGGCACGTCTTGTCCACAGCGGCCTCGGCTCGTTCACCTCCTTGGCGCAATTGGCGGTGACCGAACTGGTCACGAACTCCTTCCGGTACGGCCGGGGACATACGGTCGGGGTGCGGATGTGGTGGTGCGATCCCTGTCTTCGGATCGAGGTGGGAGACGGCTCCGCGGTGACACTCCCCGCGGACAGGCCGGAGGCTGACGACGTTCTCGCGGAGAGCGGCCGAGGCCTGTGCATCGTCGAGGCGATCGCGGCCCACTGGGGTCTGACCGCTGACCGGACCGGTGTCTGGTGTGTCCTGGCCAAGCCCGGGAACGACCAGTGATCTCCTCCACCGCGCTCCTCCGTGTGGCCACCGGCGATGAGGCGGTGGAGCGTCTGCGCTCACTGCTGACCGCGCGCCGGCGGCCCTCCCACCGTGTCGTCCGTCCCCGGGCGATCCGGCTCGGTGGCCTGTTCGATGTGGTGATCACCGCGGCGGGGGCTGCGGGGCACGCGGCGGTGGGCGCGATCGAGGCGCTGGCTCCGCACACCTGTGGGCCGGTCATCGCGGACACGGCCGAGCCGTGGCTGTACTGGCTCGTCCCGCCGGGGACGCGGGCGCGGTGGGAGCCGCACCCCTACGCGCTGTGTCTGGGGGCTCCGGGCCGACTCGCGGTCCCGCCGCAGAGTCACCGTCTGCCTCCTCGGTGGCCGGGCCGGTACTGGCTGCGGCCCTTCACTCCGGACGTGCGGGTCGGGCCCCTGAACCTCCGCCACGTCCTCCATCACCACCGGCCCGTGCCCTCCCCGCGCACCGCGATGCCCGCGCTGCTGAGCCGGGAGGCCGCCTGAGACTCCGTGCCCGCCCGCAGGCGGGCACGGCCCCACCGACTTCCGCCGGGAAGCACCCAAACCCCCGCGCCCGCGCGCGTGGGCCAGAACCACCCGGTGAAGACCCCGCCCCAGAACCGGGGCGGTGAGCAGCACCATCGACTGACAGGAGATCGCAGATGAGCACGCTCGCACCACCCGTACTTTCCGGCTCCGCGCAGCACACCGGGCCCGCCACGGCCGGCCGGGTGCGGCCTTTCGGCCTCACGACCGCCCTTCGTGTGCCGGTCTCCCTGGAGAAGGTGCCCGGGAAGGGCGGGCTGTCGTTGTGCCCTGTGCGGCAGATCACGGTGGATGGCACCGGGGAGCCGTTCATCCATGCCCCGTCCATGGGGTCCGAGATCTGGTCCCGGTCCCAGACGCGCGAGGACATGCAGCTGACCACGGACACCGCGAAGGACACGGACTAGCAGGGGCCCTTCGGGGCGGAGAGGCTGTGATGCTGTGACGGTCCTGGTGCTGACCCGGCCGGAGCTGGAAGCGACCGCCGACCTGGTGATCGACGAACTCAACGGTCGCCGGATACCGGTGCACCGGCTCGATCCGGGCGCGTTCCCGGAGAGTCTGGGATTCAGCGCAGCCATCGGCGCCGGCGCGGACGACTGGCAGGGCGACGTCCGCGGCCAGTACCGGGACCTGCGGCTGGAGGATGTCAGGGCGGTCTACTACCGCCGCCCCGGCCCGTTCCGCCTGCACCCCCGACTCGCCGGGCCGGACGCCCGGTGGGCCGATGCCGAGGCGCGCGCCGGGTTCGGGGGCATTCTCGCCTCGCTGCGCTGTGTCTGGGTCAACCACCCCTTCCGCAACGCGGCGGCCGACTGCCAGCCGCTCGCGCTGGCCGCCGCGCGGCGCTGCGGGCTCGCCGTCCCCCGGACGGTCGTCACCAACGAGCCGGAGACGGCGCGGGAGTTCGTGCGGTCCCTGCCGACGGGGACGGCCGCGTACAAGCCCCTGGGAAACGCCGGGCCCGTCGGCGCGGACGGCGAGACGGTCGCGGTGTGGACCAGCCGGGTGGCCCCCGATGACATCACCGACGCTGTGGCGCGGACCGCGCACCTGTTCCAGGAGTGGATCGACAAAGCCTTCGAGGTGCGGCTGACCGCGGTGGGGTCCCGCGTCTTCGCGAGCGAGATCCACGCCGGCTCACCGGAATCCCGGATCGACTTCCGCCGCGACTACGGCTCCCTCACCTACCGCATCTGCCCGGTGCCGGCGCCGGTCGCGGCCGGTGTCCGCGCGCTGATGAACACCTTCGCCCTGAACTACGTGGCGCTCGACTTCCTCGTCGACGCCGGGGGCTCCTGGTTCCTCGTCGATGTCAACCCCAACGGGCAGTACGCGTTCGTCCCGGACCTGCTGTCCCCCATCACCCACGCCCTGGCCGATCTCCTCGAAGGAAAAGCACCGTGACCTTGACATCCGAGCAGGCACGCGCCCGCCTGACCGGTGACCTCCGGCACGCCGAGGCCCTGTCCACACCCCCGTGGGTCGAGGCGTTCGCCAGCGTGCCCCGCGAAGTCTTCGTCCCCGCCTTCCAGATCCGCACCGACCAGGGGCTCGCCTCGGTCGACGAGACATCGCCCGACTTCTACGAGAGGGTCTACAGCGACACCTCGCTGATCACCCGCTGGGACACCGGCGGGAGCGCCATCAGCAGCTCCAGCCAGCCATCGCTGATGGCCCGGATGCTGGAGGCGTTCACCGCCGGGGCCGGCCCGGTCCTGGAGATCGGGACCGGCACCGGATACAACACCGCGCTGCTGTGCCACCGCTTCGGCGCACAGGCCGTGGTGAGCATGGACATCGACCCCATCCTGACCCGGACGGCGCGCGAACGGCTGTGGACCCTGGACTACAAGCCGACCATCGTCACCGGTGACGGCAGGGACGCGTGCGGCCTCCGGGCTCCCTACGGAGGCATTCTGGCGACCTGCGGCGTGCACCGCGTCCCCGCCGAGTGGGTACGGCAGGTCCGGCCCGGCGGGGTGATCGTCACGAACGTCCTGGGCGGCATCGCGCACCTGACCGTGACCCCGGAGGGTACGGCGACCGGCCGGTTCCTGCCCGAGCCCGCCGCCTTCATGATCGCCAGGTCCAGCGCACGGAGCCGCACGCCCCGCGTCGCCGACCACTCCGGCCATCTCCTCAACGGCGCAGGCCAGCACAGTGCGGAGGTGGATCTGCCGGTTGCCGCCCATCAGATGGACGCCTTCTACGACGCGCTCATGACCGGCCCGGTGCCCGAGGTCGCCCTCTACCAGGACGACGTGCAGACGGTGGAGTTCGCCGAACCGGATGCCGACCGGCTCGTCGCGTACTGCATGCGGCACCCGGACACCGGCTCCTGGGCGCGCATCGTGCCCCTGCGGCCGGGCCGCGCCCAGGTCACCATCGCCGGCCCGAGGGACCTGTACGCCGAGCGGGCGCCCCTGACAGTCCGGTGGCTCCGCTCGGGAAGCCCCGGCCCGGACCACTACCGCCTCACCGTCACCGACGACGGCACCCACACCCTGTATCGCGAAGGCCCCGCACCCGGCCGCTGGACCACCTGAGCCCACACCCCGCTCCGCCCGGGTTCCGTCACCCCGTCACCCTCCGAAGGACACCGTGCACGCCTCCGATTTACTCGCCCCCGGCCTCGTCACCGGCTCCGGAGGGCTGCGGTCCGTGTGGATCGTCCCCAACGCCCGCGCTCTGCCCCTGATCCCCGCCGGTGACGGTCAGTCGGTGACGGGGCGCCTGCGGCCTCCCGCGCCGGGAGCGGCCCGGTCCCTCCCCGCGCCGGACTCCCTCACCTCCCGGCTGTGGGAGCTGACGGCCTACGTGGTGAACGGCCCCGGCCGCACCCGTACGGTCGAACTCCCGGTCCCCGCTGCCGGGCGGCAGCGGTTCTTCACCGACCTCGTGCTCGCCGCCCCGCTCGAAGTCACCCTGTGCCGGCCCGGCATCTGTGCCCGGACCTTCGCCGACGGCCGCGACGGCGGCCTGGAGATGCACGGTCTGGCCGACCCGCACAGCGGTTCCTGGGCCCGGATACTGCCCGACGACGACAACCGGGTACGGGTCACCGAGGGCGGGCCGCACGCACTGTGGGACACCCGGGCGGATCTGACCGCCCGATGGGTCCGGGCCGGGCGCCCCGATCACGGCGCCTACGGCCTCACGGTGACCCCCGGCGGCGGCCACACCCTCTGGCGCGACCAGCCCGAACACACCGCCTGGCCCTTCCCCCCGCCCCGTGCCGGGCGGCACGGGGTCTGAAACCCCGCGCCACCGGGGACGGTTCCTCCCCTCCCCGGTGAAGGGCCTCAACCGACCCATTCGCACTCACGCAGGGACCACAGGATGGACCAGCAGCCGATGCCCAGCACCGCACCGCACCGGACGGTGACGCTCGACCCGTGCTGGGACCACCACGCACGCCGGCCGCAGCAGACCACGGCCGTCGCGGGAGCACGCTCATGAGACGCTTCACCGCCTCGCAGACCCTCCGCACCGTCCCGCACGGCCGGGAGCAGCCGGCCGCGCGGGAACGCCCGGCGCCCCCGGTCCGGCCGGTGCCCGTTCCGCGGCCCCCGGAGGAACGGGCACCGTTCCCCGACATGGTCCTCGTGCGGCGCGGCGCCCCGGCCGCCACGGGACGGTACGGGACGTGACCGCGCGCCGGCGGCTTCGCGCGTTCGCCGACGCCGGAGGCTGCGGGCTCCTCCCCGTGGTCCTGGTGGTCCTGGGCATCGTGCTCTGGCTCGCGTTCACCCTCGGACCCCATCTGTGACGAACCCCTGAGACCGGCCGTCTCCGTGTCCCGTGAATCCCCCGTCCGGGACCGCGGAGACGGCCACCCCGGGGCCTTCCCTTCCCCGATCGGCCACGGCCCAGTCCGGAGCCGCCCGTGAACGGGCGGGAAGGCGCTCCCACCCCTGTGCCGGGGGCCGGGAGCCCGGCCGCCGCCCCCGTGCCACGGCGGCCGGCCCCGCCCCATCCCTCACACCTTCATGCGAAAGGCGACATCCCCATGAATGCCCCTGCCGGGCTCTGTCCGTCCGGTCCGGCCCGTCCCACGACGGTGCCGTGGATGGCGGCCTGGTCCCGCGAGCGCGAGGTCCTGCGGGCCCTGGTCCACACCACCGGCCGTCAGCGGCGCCGCGCCTGCGCGGACGAGCACCCGGCCGACCGCGACCAGATGGAAGTGCTGCTGCGCCAGTGCGGCACCCTGCCCGCAGGCGCAGGCGCAGGCGCAGGCGCAGGCGCAGGCGCACGCGGCACCGCGCGCTTCGCGACCATGCACCCCGGCCCGGTGTCCTGCGCTCGTTGTCGTGCCGTGCTGCCGACGCGTCGGTGGCCGTGCGAGGTGTGGCTCACAGGGCTGCGGCTTCCTCTGTCAGTAGTGCCACGTCGGGGTGCGCGCTGTAGGGGCGCAGTACCTGGCGCATGGTGGTGAGGGAGGCCTTGGCGCGGGTTGAGCGCAGACCGGGGTAGTCGATGAGGAAGCGTTTCCAGGTGGTGAGGGATTCTTCGAGGTTTCCTTGGAACAGTTGTGATTCGGCCAGGAGCGCGGTGGTCAGTGCCCTGGCGCGGCGTGCCTGTGGGGCGCGGGCGCGCAGGGAGGCGCTGTAGGCGCGGGCGGCTGCCTGATGGTCCTTGAGTGCGGTCAGTGTCCGGGCGCGCTGGTAGTGCAGGGCCGCGGTCGGGTAGTTGTCGAAGGGGTCGGTGAGATTCTGGTCCGCGTGGCTGTGGAGGACTTCCGCGTCGTGCAGCGCGAGGAGGGCTCGGGGGCGGTCGTTGGCCCGTGCGTGGGCGAGGGCCAGCTGGGACTGAGTGAAGGACTGAGTCAGGGGCGAGGCGTGGCGCTTCGCGGTGGCAGCCGCCTGTTCGGTCAGAGCGAGGGAAGGCCGCCGGTGGCCGATTTCCAGTGCTTGGGAGGCGAGGGCGCGGATGGCGATGGTGTAGGTGTGGGGGTCTTCGGCCCGGGCGGCCAGATGGGTGGCTGTGCGGTGGTAGTGCTGGGCCAGGACGGTGTCGTTGTCGTCGGCGCACATGTTGCCCAGGAGGATGGTGAGCTGGGCGGTGTGGGTGAGGAGTTGGCGGTGCACGGGTTCGCTGGCACTGGAGAGGAGCCAGGGGGCAACGTCGTTGGCAAGGTAGGTGGTGAGCGCGGTGCGGGCGTGACCGCCGCCGAAGGTGCCGGTCGAAGCCGCGAAGAAGATGGTCATGCGCGTCAGCGCGTCGACTTCGGCGTGGCCCACACGGCGTCCGGCCAGGACTCGGGCACGGCGGGTTATGGTCTGCGCGCGCAGATCTTCCCAGTCCGGGATCGACAGTGCCCCGAGGCTGTAGACGTCGGCGCCGAGGAGCAGTCCGCGGTCGGGGTCGAGTTGGCTGTGGGCGAGCCTGGTCAGATAGTCCACGGGATCTGACGTCCAGGACCAGTCCGGTATACGGCCAGGGGCTCGGGTCAGACCGGCGTCGGCGGCGGCCAGCGGTCTGCCCAGGCGCCGGGAGAGTGCCTCCAGGATGTAGGTGGACGCGGGCGGACGGGGACGGGTCCCCATGAGCCAGCGTGTCGCTGTCGAGCGGTTCACCGTCAGGACGTGACCACGTTCGGAGGCGACCGAGGAGACGGCGTGGGCGAGCAGGGCCGCGTTCCACTCCGCCTCCTCGAGAAGTCGCGCGAGCCGTGCGTTCGGTTGCTGAGAGGGCATCACTCCTCCGTTCCCTCTGGACAGAAATGATCCGGCTGCACACCACGTTCACAAAGGCGCAGAGATGCGGCACACGCAACACAGCCGCACCCCAAAACCCCTACGCGGTCTGATTATCGACGGATGTACTAGCAAGGGAGGTACCCGCCCGGACAGGTCGCCCAATCCCGGTACACCGCTGGATCGGCCCCTGTTCCCGTAACGCTCACCTCCGGATGCGGTCCTCCGATGCCGGTCTCACGTAGGAAAGCGAGGTGGAGACGCGTGCCATGGTCGTCCGTACGCTGGTACGCAGCCGCCCCGGCGGTGCCACTGCCCGCCGGTCATGTGCTGGTGGCCGAAGAACTGCTCTGGCCTGACGGGCGCGTCATGGCCTGCCCTGCCGCTCCGATGATCGCGGGGACACTCGTCTCCGCCGCCCACTCGGTCGTCACCGGTCCGGTCCGCCTGTTGGGGGAGGGAGCGGACAGCGCCTTCCCGGCTGCTGTCGCCCGCCCCGCCCCGGGCGATCACCCGGCAGCGGGAGTCCTCGGTTCGGAAGGCTCCACTGGCGTTGCCGTGATGGCTTCCGACACGGGCTCGCGGGCAGCCGCGGGGACGGCCGTGGCCTCATGGGCCGATGTCATGGGTCCCAGGACAGTGCTGCTGGCCTCCCCCCGATCGTTCTGCGCCGGGGTGGAGCGCGCGATCGACGTCGTCGAGGCTCTCCTCGAACAGCGGCACGGACCCGGTGACCGACCGGTGTTCGTGCGGAAGCAGATCGTCCACAACACCCATGTCATCGCCGGTCTGACGGAGCGCGGGACGGCCTTCGTGGAGGAACCGGACGAGGTTCCCGAGGGGTCCCTGGTGGTGTTCTCCGGCCACGGTGTCTCCCCGCGGGTCCGTGCGGAGGCGGCCCGCAGGAGCCTGACGGTGGTCGATGCGACGTGCCCGCTGCTGACAAAGGTCCACGCGGAGGCGCGCCGTTACGCCGAGCGCGGCAACAGCTTCGTGCTCATCGGGCACGCGGGCGACGAGGAGGTCGAGGGCACTCGCGTGCGAGGCCCCCGACGCCACCGCGGTCGTCGGCAGTGCGCGGGACATCGTCGGTCTGGACCCGCCGGACCCGTCGAAGATCACGTACCTGACGCAGGCCTCGCTCGCCGCGCTGAAGGAACGTTTCCCTCCCCAGGCGCGCGGCCTGCTCTCCGAGGCCATCTGCTGCGTCACCACCAACCGCCGGCACGCCCTGCGGGCCGTCACCGCGCAGGCGGACCTCGTTCCGGTCCTGGGCTCGGAGCATTCCTCCAGCTCGGTGCCGCTCGTGGAACTGACCCGCAAGCCGGGCACCCCGGCCCACCTGATCGGGGACTGCTCCCGCACCCGGCCGGACTGGCTGCGCGACGCGCCACGGTCGGGCTCAGCGACGGCGCGTCCGCCCCGCCCGCACTGGTTCAGGACACCCTCTCGGCACTGGCCGGGCCGGGGCCGCTCACCGTGCGGGAACGGATCACCATGACCGAGTACACCTGCTTCGAACCGCCTGCCGCAGTGAGGAAGAACCGATGAGTGACACCAGCACGTACACCACCCGTTTCCCGCTGCTGGCGAAGTCCGGCACCCCGGCGGCCCTGCGGGCCGTACCCGGCGAACATATGGGCGAGCTGGCCGTGGAGATAAGGGCATTCCTGGTGGAGAAGGTGTGCGCCACCGGCGGTCATCTGGGGCCGAATCTGGGGATGGTCGAGCTGACCATCGCGCTGCACCGGGTGTTCGACTCGCCCAGGGACGCGATCATCTTCGACATCGGCCATCAGGCGTATGTGCACAAGCTGCTGACCGGTCGCTTGCGGGACTTCGACGGACTGCGTCAGCGGGCCGGTCTGTCCGGCTATCCGTCCCGTACCGAATCGCCGCACGACCTGGTGGAGAACTCACACGCCTCCACCGCCCTCGCCTACGCCGACGGGCTGGCGAAGGCTCGCGCACTCTCGTCCGGTGCCGACCGGGCCGTGGTGGCGGTCATCGGGGACGGCGCCCTGACCGGCGGCCTGGCCTGGGAGGCGCTGAACAACCTCGGCGCCGCCCCCGAACGGCCGGTGGTCGTGGTCGTCAACGACAACGGCCGCTCCTACGAGCCCACCACGGGGGCTCTCGCCGTCCACCTGGCCAACCTCCGGGGGGAGGCCGACGGCGCGCGACCGCACGGGAACGTCTTCACCGGACTGGGGTTCGCCTACCTCGGTCCGGTGGACGGCCACGACGTCACCGCCGTCGAGGAGGCCCTTCGGCAGGCCCGCGACCTGGGCCGTCCGGTGGTGGTGCACACAGTGACGGTCAAGGGCAAGGGATACGAGCCGGCCGAGCAGGACGAGGCGGACTGTCTGCACGCGGTCGGTGTGGTGGACCCGGTCACCGGTCGGCCCGGCACTCCGGGCGGGGCATCGTGGACGAGTGTGTTCGGAGGCGAGCTGGCGACGCTGGCCGCCGAGCGTGACGATGTGGTCGCCATTACCGCCTCGATGCTGCGGCCGACCGGTCTGCACCCCATGCGGGACAAGTTCCCGGACCGGGTCTTCGATGTCGGGATAGCCGAGCAGCAGGCGGTCACCTCCGCCGCCGGTCTGGCGATGGGCGGTCTGCACCCCGTGGTGGCGATCTACGCGACGTTTCTGAACCGGGCGTTCGACCAGGTGCTGATGGATGTGGCGCTGCACCGGCTGCCGGTGACCTTCGTTCTGGACCGGGCCGGGATCACCGGCCCGGACGGGCCCTCCCACCACGGTATATGGGATCTGAGCATGCTCTCCGCGGTGCCGGGCCTGCGGATCGCCGCACCACGTGACACCGTGCAGTTGGCCGAGCAGCTCCGCGAGGCGGTCGCCATGAACGACGGGCCGACGGCGCTGCGGCTGCCGAAGGCCACCGCCGGTCCTCCGATCCCGTCACTGGCCCGGATGGACGGCCTGGACATCCTGCACCGCACCCGCTCCGGCCCACTCGACGTGCTGCTCGTCCCGGCGGGTCCACTGGCCTCGGCGGCGCTGGAGGCAGCCGCCCTCCTGGAGGACCAGGGCCTGGGGGTCACCGTCGCCGACCCCCGCTGGGTCCTGCCCGTGAACGCGGCCCTGCCCGCACACGCCGCCCGCCACCGGCTGGTGGTGACCGTCGAGGACGCGCTCCGCACCGGCGGAATGGGCACTGCCCTGGCCCAGGCGTGCCAGGACATGGACATCCCCACCCCGGTGATCACCCTCGGCCTGCCCACCTCCTTCGTCCCCCAGGGGCCGCGCGCCGCGCTGCTCACCGAGGCCGGTCTCGACGGGCCCGGCATCGTCGCGGCAGTTCTCGCCGCCCACCCCGACCGCCGGCCACGGTCCGCGCGGTCGGCCACCGCTCTCGCGATGACGTCCAGGGGGCGTGATGACCACCACTGACCTGGGGCTGCCCGCAGTCCCGACGACTCCGGTGCGCCGCCGTACCCGCCCCATCCAGGTGGGGAGCGTGGTCGTCGGCGGCGGCGCACCGGTCTCCGTGCAGACCATGACCACCACGCTCACCGCCGACGTCGACGCCACCCTCCAGCAGATCGCCGAGATCACCGCGGCGGGCTGCGACATCGTCCGGGTCGCCGTCCCCTCCCAGGACGACGCCGACGCCCTCCCCAGGATCGTCGCCCGCTCCAAGCTGCCGGTGATCGCCGACATCCACTTCCAGCCCCGCTACGTCTTCGCCGCCATCGACGCCGGCTGCGCCGCCGTACGGGTCAACCCCGGCAACATCCGCAAGTTCGACGACCGGGTGGGCGAGATCGCGAAGGCGGCCTCGGCGGCGGGCGTGCCCATCCGGATCGGAGTCAACGCCGGCTCCCTGGACCCCCGGCTCCTGGCCAAGCACGGCAGAGCCACACCTCAAGCTCTTGTGGAGTCCGCTCTCTGGGAGTGCTCCCTCTTCGAGGAACACGGCTTCCAGGACCTGAAGATCGCGGTCAAGCACCACGATCCCGCCACGATGATCGCCGCCAACCGGCTCCTCGCCGACGCTTGCGACTACCCCCTCCACCTCGGCGTCACCGAAGCCGGACCCGCCTTCCAGGGGTCCATCAAATCCGCCGTCGCCCTCGGTGTCCTCCTCTCCGAAGGCGTCGGCGACACCATCCGCGTCTCCCTCTCCGCGCCACCCGTCGAACAGGTCAAGGCGGGCTGCCACATCCTGTCCTCACTGGGTCTGCGCCCGCGCAAGCTGGAGATCGTCTCCTGCCCCGGCTGCGGACGCCTCCAGGTCGACATCCACACCCTGGCCAACAAGGTGGAGGCCGCCTTCGACGGTTTCCCCCACCCCCTGCGGATCGCCGTCATGGGGTGCGTCGTCAACGGCCCCGGCGAAGCACGCGAGGCCGACCTCGGCGTCTCCTGCGGCAACGGCAAGGGCCAGATCTTCCGCCAGGGGCAAGTCCTCCGCACGGTCCCCGAACACAGGATCGTGGAAGCACTCCTGGACGAAGCCCTCCGCCTCACCGACGCGCCCGGCCAGGGACCCGGCGACCACGGCCCATCTGTGACCACGACAGCCGGGAACACCTCATGACCGCCACCACCACCCCGGCCGATGCTCAGGCCCTCCGTCCGGATCGAGTCCGTGCGGAAGTCGACCGCCTGCTCGATGGCTTCCTCACCGCGAAGGCCCGAGCCGCGGCGGCACAGAGCATGCCCGTCGAGGTGAACGCGGCCCTGCGGGACTTCCTGGCCGCCGGCGGCAAAAGGCTCCGGCCCCTGCTCTGTCTCACCGGCTGGCATGTCGCCGGAGGACAGCACCGCCCCCGGCCCGTCCTCCAGACCGCGGCGGCGCTGGAGATGTTCCACGCGTTCTGCCTCATCCACGATGACCTCATGGACCGGTCCGACACCCGCCGCGGTAAGCCCACCGTCCACCGGACCCTGGCCGCACAGCACACTCACGGCCGCACCGGACCGGCGGCCGATCACCTGGGCAACAGTGCCGCCGTTCTCGTCGGCGACCTCGCACTGTTCTGGTCCGACGAACTCCTGCACACCGCCGGCCTGAGTGAACGGCAACTGTCAGACGTCCTGCCACTCATCGACGCCATGCGGAGCGAGGTCATTTACGGCCAGTACCTCGATGTCACCACCACCGGAACACCCGACGCGGATGTGGGACGGGCGCTGGCTGTCTGCCGCTACAAGACCGCCAAGTACACCATTGAGCGTCCCCTGCACATAGGAGCCGCCCTCGCCGGCGCCGAACCGGCTCTTCTGGAAGCCCTGTCCGCGTTCGCGATCCCGGTGGGGGAGGCATTCCAGCTCCGCGACGACCTCCTGGGTGTCTTCGGGAATCCCGCGACCATGGGCAAACCAGCGCTGGACGACCTCCGCGACGGTAAACACACCGTGCTGGTCTGCCTCGCCCTGCTCCATGCCTCCCCGTCCCAGACGGATCGGCTCCGCGAGTTGCTGGGGTCTCCCACGCTCACCGAGGACCAGGCCGGCGCTGCCCGGGACATCATCGCCGCCACTGGCGCCGACCGGATGGTCGAAGAGATGATCACTGAGCGGTACGGGCTGGCCTTGGAGAGCCTGAAGTCGGCTCCCGTGGAGCCTGCCGCCATCGATGCCCTGCGGTGCCTGGCCGATCGTTCCGTGAGGCGGCGGCAGTGAGCCGTGACGGCACACGAGCATTTTCGCCGCGCCTTCGACGCCGAGGCGGCGTGTAACGACGGAGTGATCGTCTGCACCGGCGCAGGCCCCGTGCGGAGCCGGCGGAGCTGATCGGAAAAACGGACCATGAAAAGGCCATCCGGCTGGAGGCCGATTTACGGCGCCGCTCACCTCCGCCTCCTCCAGGGGCGGATACGGGGCCCGGCGCCCGGCATCAGGGCCGCACAGCACCGCGGCTGAGCCGAGACTCTCCCTGGCGCTGGCCCGCCGCGCGCACCCGCACTGTGTCGACTGATCACCAGCATGGCGCCACTGACCGATCTCGGCATGCCAGACCTCGAAGGCGCCGCCCGGGGGAACACCGCTTGGGCGGCGGTGCTAGTTCGTGGGCTGCCCCCGGATCGCCCAGTCCGCCGGCCGACGCAGACCACCCTGCCGCCGTATGAGGGCGTCGGGATGAGTACGCACGCGCCGACGTCGCACAGGCCGGCGGAGTAGCGGCGGACGGCGACGATGCTGTCAACGACGCGGCATCCGGAGCGGGTCTCGGTGGATGACATACTCACGCGGTTCGACGCGCTGATGACCACGAAACCGCCGGCTGCCTCCGCCGGCAAGGCTCGCAAGCGGGTGTTGGCCGATGTGGGCACGGTGTCCCTCCTCGGTCCGGTTGCCGGGCCGCCCTCATCCGCTGGTCATTTCACAAACACGCAAGGATGCATCGCTCGCACCGCATTCGCCGCCTTGTCCCTCTGTGCTGCCAGGGGACGGAGCGGTGCACTGGTTGTACCCGGCTCCCGGGCCCCTACAACTGCCCGCGCACACAGCTGGGTTGGTGTTGACCGCACCCCCTCGAGTCCGCGATGAGAGGAAAGTGTCCGATGACTGCTCCCCCGCGTGAAGGCCCTGGCGTCACGGACCTCGCCGGTCCGGACGGTCCCGAGGTGGTGCGGCCCGTACTCGCCCGGGAACTCCCCGAGCCGGCCGCGCGAATCGGGGGGTTCCTCACCGTCCTGGACACCACCGGCGCCCGCGCCACCGCCGAAGACATGCTCACCACCCGGCACGCACATGCCCTCACCGCCCTCGACAGCGTCCCGTATCCGGTGTCGGCCGCCGGCGCCCTGTGGCACATCGCCACCCGAGCCGTGGGGCGCACCTCATGAACCCCCGCAAGCGGGTACTGCTCGCCGCCCCCCGCGGGAGCTGCGCCGGGGTCGACCGCGCCATCGCCACCGTCGAGAAAGCCCTGGAACTGCACGGGGCCCCGGTCTACGTACGCCACGAGATCGTCCACAACACCCACGTGATCGACACCCTCAAAGCCAAGGGTGCCGTGTTCGTCGAGGAGACCGACGAAGTGCCCGAGGGCAGCGTGGTCATCTTCTCCGCGCACGGCGTCGCCCCCACCGTCCACGCGGAAGCCGCTCGCCGCCACCTCGCCGCCATCGACGCCACCTGCCCCCTGGTCACCAAGGTCCACAAGGAGGCCGCCCGCTACGCCCGTGACGGATACGACATCCTTCTGATCGGCCACGAAGGTCACGAAGAAGTCATCGGCACCCTGGGCGAGGCCCCCGACCGCATCACGCTCGTCGACGGCCCGGGCGACATCGACCGTATCGAGGTCCGCGACCCGTCCAGGGTCGCCTGGCTCTCCCAGACCACGCTCTCGGTCGACGAGACCATGGAGACCGTCGCCACGTTGCGGGAGAAAATCCCCCAGCTCGTCGGCCCGCCGGGCGACGACATCTGCTACGCGACACAGAACCGCCAGATCGCGGTCAAGCAGATCGGCGCCCAGTCCGACCTGGTGATTGTCGTCGGCTCCCGCAACTCCTCGAATTCCCGGCGCCTGGTCGAGGTGGCCCTCGGCGCCGGCGCGGGCGTCTCGTACCTGGTGGACTGCGCGGCGGAGATCGACGAGGCATGGCTGGAGGGTGTCTCCACAGTCGGCCTCACCTCGGGTGCGTCGGTGCCGGAGATCCTGGTCGACGGCGTGCTGGAGTGGCTGGCCCAGCGCGGGTACGGCGACGTGGAGACCATCACGGCCGCCACCGAGAATCAGCGTTTCGCCCTGCCCAGGGAGCTTCACCAGGACCTGGAGCCCGAGGCGGATCACACCTTTCGCATTCCGTGACCATGTCACACCGGCGCGCCCGCCGCCTGCCAGAGATTCCCTTCCGAATCCCACCACCGACCTGTCAAGGAGATTGCGTTGTCCCTTCTCTGTGATGCCCACGCCATGGTCCGCGCCTACAGCACCACCTGGTACGAGCCGGTTGTCTCCATGCCTCCTGGCCTGAACGAGGCCACCACCTGCGCGTATCTGTGTATGCGCGGCATCGACGAGATCGAGGACCACCCAGACCTCGACGGAACCACCAAGGCGCGGCTGCTGGAAGGCGTCGCCCAGATCTGGCAGACCCGCTATACCCAGGCCGACTTCAGCTCCGTCTTCCGTGAGCACGCGGCCGTTCTGCCGGAGGTCAGCCTGCGTCTGGGCGAGTGGTCCGTGCTCGCGGCGCCCGAAATCGGCCCCAGAGTGCTGGAGACCTTCGCGGCGATGGCCGAGCGCATGGCCGACTGGGCCCGCGCCGACTTCGCCATCCACACCGAGAACGATCTGAGCCGCTACACCTATGCCGTGTCCGGCACCCTGGTGCTGATGCTGTCCGATCTGTGGGCCTGGCACGACAACACCCGCACCAACCGCACCCACGGTATCGCCTACGGCCGGGCCCTGCAGTCCGCCAACATCCTCATCGACCAGGCCACCGACGCCTCCCGCGGCATCGACTTCTGGCCCGACGGCTGGCAGGCCGACGACATGCTGAACTACGTCCGCACCGAGCTCACCCCGGCAGCCGCCTACGTGGACGCACTGCCACCCGGCCCCGCCCGCACCTTCTGCGCCGAGCCCTTCACCCGCTACCGGTACGCCCTGGCCCAGAACTGAAAGGCCCCCGTGCCCGACCACCCGCCGGCCCATGCGCAGCGAGATGTCGCGCCAGGCGTGGTGTGGCAGGGGTCGTCGTCGGGCCGCGGGGGGAACCCGCGGTCGTCCAGGGGCAGCGGTCACTCCCAGCCAGAGTCCCGACGGCGGCACGCTGGACGTGGTGTGGACTCCTGGCCCGGGATATCCAGGAGATGTCCCGCTACGCACGTACCGAACTCGCTCTGGCCGACCCCTGCGTACACGATTTGCAGCCCGGCCCGCGCACTCTGTGAGCCCTTACCGCCACGGGCACAGCAGGCGCTGGCGCAAACGCCCTGGATCTCCCCCCGGAGCAAGGCGTGAGCGCGGCCTGACGGCTCCCTGCCGGACTGTCAGGCGACTGTCCTGTGGTATCGACGCAAAAGCCATCCGAAGGAGCCCTCCAGCCATGCCATATCTGGATCTGTCCGAACTGGACGTTCCTCAGCTCATCCTGCCGTTCCCGGCCAGGGAGTACCCACAGGCTCAGGAGATCTGCGACAAGACCGATCAGTGGATGCGCGATATCGGTCTCGTGCCCACTCCCGAACGGGAGCGACACCTCATCGAGACCCAAATCAGCCGCTGGTTCCCCGCCGTGGTGCCCTACGGCGACTATTCAACGGTGCTGCTCGGCTCACGTTTCCTGGCGTTGGCCACGATCTCTGAGGACTGGATCGCCGAACAGCACGGCATTTCTCAGGGCAACCTGGCTGCGGCGATGGCCGAGTACATGGCGTGCGAGCGCATCGGCCGGACGTTGCAGCGCGACTCCTCCTCCGAGGCAATTCTGCCAACCATTGTTCACGACCTCAACCAACAATTGCGCGACATCGCCACTCCCGACCAGGTTCTGCGCATCCAGTACCACTTCATGCAGTTCTTCCTGGCATCCAGCACAGAGGCCGCCCATACGAACCAGGGCCTGACCCCGGAGATCGCCGCCTACAAGCGGATCAGAGAACTGACCGCCTGCATGGCGCCCTTCTTTACGCTCTCCGAAATCGCTCGCGGCCTGCACACACCTCTCGAAACCCTGATGCGGCCCGAGACCATGCAACTGACGGCCCTGGCCGGCATCCTGTCAGGAATCAGTAACGACGTCATCGGACTACGACGCGACCTCAGCCGTGACGACACCATGATCTACCCCAGCATCCTGGCCCACCACCAGCACTGCACCTTCCAGGAAGCCGTCTACCAAATGGTGGACGAGTTCCACCGGGACGTCGAAGAGTTCGTGCGCCGTGCCGAGGCGCTCTGCGTCGCGGATCCCCGCCATGGACCTGGCTGGGTCGAAGTCCTCCAGGACGCCGTCGCGGGCAACGTGGCATGGGAGTACTACAGCATGCGCTACACCATGGAAGGCTGGCATCGCTGACCACACGCCCAGAAGTCGGCCACCGCTTGCCTCATCAGGCCGCACACAGCCCGCAGGACACCCGCTCACGACCGTCGGACCCGATGGCCACTGGTCACCCGTGGACCAGGTCACCGACCGCACGCAAGACCCCCGCAGGTCACCGACCTGGCCCACTGCTCGGACGCCTCGCCCGCCAAGCCTTCCGCGCCCAATCTGAAGGGCCGCTGCCAGAAACGGACCTGACGCCCTCTGAGCAGGCACAGCAGAGGCGGTCTCGACGCGGTCGCCGCCGCCCTGGCCGCCCGCACCGCTCGGCCCGCGCCGGCGATACGGCGACCTGTCCTGGATGAACTACCCGTACCACTACGAGGGGCTGAACGGCGCCACTGGCGAGGCCGCCCCCTGGGCCCCCCGATGCCGCTGGCCCACAGGGATTCCTGTACCTCGGCTGCTCACACGCGTGTGCCCACGGTGCGCGGCTCGACCAGCAGCCGCAGTCCGGCGGGGCGCAGCGTCGCGCGGGCCTGCGGGGTGACCTTGCTGCCCGGTGCCGCGTGTATCCGGTGGTGCTGGAGGATGACAGTGAGGGTGGCTGCGGCCTCGGCCAGCCCGAACACGTCGCCGATGCACTTGTGTGGACCGGTACCGAAGGCCAGGAAGCCGGCCTTCTGGGCAGGCGTGATGCGGCCCGGCTGCCACCGGTCGGGGTCGAAGCGGTCGGCGCCGGGGAAGACCGCGGGGTCGTGGTGGAGCGCGGGGACGCTGAAGGCGATGCCCGCGTTGGGGGGCAGGGTGTGGCCGCCGAGTTCGGTGGGGCGTCGGGTGGTGCGGCTCAGCATCCATACCGGTGGGTGAAGGCGCAGTGCCTCCATGAGCACCTGCGTCACTTGCGGCAGCCGGGGCAGGTCCTGGTACGCGGGCGTGGAGCCGTCGAGGACGGTGTCGATCTCGTTCTGGACGCTTCGGTAGAGGTCCGGTCGTGTGGTCAGTTCGTGCAGTGTCCAGGCCAGGAGGGACGCGGTGGTCTCGATCCCGGCGATCATGAAGCTCAGGATGTGTCCCCGTATCTGTTCGTCGGCGGCCCTGGCGTCGAGGCCGTTGTGGGCTGCGAGCAGTACGGTGAGCAGGTCATCGTGGTGCCCGGGGTCGTCGCGCCGGTGGCGGAGCATCGTGTCGATCGCCGTGTGAGTGCGGTGTGTGGCGCGGTTGAAGCGGAGGTTACGGGGCAGCGGTAGCCGTGCGGCTGCCGGGACGGAGGCTTTGAGCGCGAGTCCGGACAGGACGAGGGGGAGGTCGTCCTTGAAACGGGCCAGGACCCGGGGGGACACGGGGTCGGTGAACAGGGACAGGGTGAAGCCGCCGGTGGTGAGACGGGTCATCTCCGGGGACACGTCCAGGACCTTTCCGGCTTCCCAGCCCGCGATGCGCTTCTCGGCGTGCGCGGTGATGCGGCGCACGTAGTCGGGCATCCGGTCGCGACGGAACACGGGCTGGATCAGGCGGCGGTGGGTGTGGTGGAGGTCGCCGGGCGCCACGGCCAGGTTCGCTCCCAGATGTTCCCGGGCGGTGTCCATGACCAGGCCGCCCGTGTCGTAGTCCGCTCTGTCGGTCACCAGGACCTGGTGGACGAGTTCGGCGGAGGTCACGACGTAGACCGTGCGGTGGGTCAGGCGGATGCGCACCAGCGGGCCATGGGGGCGGAGCTGTTCGAAGAACCCCAGCGGATCCCTGGCCAGCCGGCCCAGGTGCCCGATCCCGGGCAGTGCGCCGGGAGCCAGGGGAACTGTCTCAAGGTGTGTGCTCACGATTGCCCTTTCCTCTCCTTGCTGTCGGTACGGTGCGGGCCGCGAAGCGTGTGCTGCTCGGGCGCGGCGATCAGACGCGGCGGGCGGTGATGAGCACGTAGCCCACTTCAGGGAAGGTGGCGAACGCGCCGATGGCGTCCATGCCCTGGTCGATCAGGTCGGTGAGTTCGGCCGGCACGCTGTCGCGCAGGGCGTGCATCGTGGCGGTCAGATGGGTGTACGTGCGGCGGACCTGCTCCCCGATGTCCTCGAACGCCTCCAACTGCCAGTGAGCGGATGCGAGGTGAGTGCGGTACTCGTCAGGCGACGCGAAATTGGCGACCTGGAAGATTCCGGCGGCGGTGTCCACCGCGACTTGGGCCGCGCCGGTGACCGGGCGGCGCAGAAGGAAATCGGTCACCACCAGGTGTCCGCCCGGACGGACGGTGCGGGCGGCTTCGGTGAGCGCGATGGTCCGGTCGGGTACGTGCATGAGGGACTCGATCGCGTAAGCCGCGTCGAAGGTCGTATCGCCGAAGGGGAGCTTCATGACGTCGGCGAAGCGGTAGTCGACGTGCGTGCCGCTCCCGGCCGGCCGCGCCGTCTGTTGGGCGCGTTCCAGTTGGTGGGCGCTGATGGTGATGCCGGTGACGCGTGCCTGGGTCCGGGTCGCGATGCGGGTCGCGGGGCGCCCGGTTCCGCAGCCGATGTCCAGGAGGTGCTGGCCGGGCTGGGCGGCGAGCCGGTCGACGACCATGTCGGTCATCCGGTCGGTGGCCTGTTCCACGGTGGAGGGGTCGTCGGCGCCGTCCCAGTAGCCGACGTGGATGTTGCCGCCCATCGCCTGGGCGAACACGTCGCTGAACTGGTCGTACATCGTGCCGACGCCGGTAGGCGCGGAGCGGTGGGTCATCGCGGTGTCTGCTTCCTGTTGTCGTAGGCGGTCACGGCTGTGGGAGGTGGGGTGCGCTGGGTGCTGCTCGGCGCCGATCTCCGTGCGTCGGCCTTATCGGTCAGCGGGTGCATGGACACGGAGGAGCAGTACATGGCGGGGGAGTCCAAGGGGGTGGTGTGATCCATGGGGGTACTCCTTCCGTGAGACGGTGCGTTTCTCCCCGCCGGCCGGGCGGTGACGGGGCCGGGCGACTCGGGTGGGGAGGGCCGCCGTGGGCGGCAGGGTCGGGGCCGGCGGGTTGGGTGGTGCGCTCAGGGGTTCCCCAGATGTCCGGCAGATCATCGACGGGCTGGAAGGTCGCCCCCGGGAGCGTCCATCGCGCCGGGCCCTGCCGCCCGGCCCCGGCCGGCGGTCCGGTGCGCCGAACGAGCCCGGTAGCCCCCGGCCGTCGTCGGACAGCCGGCGAGCGTCACACCGGGGCGGGACTTGAAGGAGGCCGGTGTGCTGCCCGGACCCACTCGGCCGAGTGGCCGGCCGGCCCGTGTGCGGCCACGTCGTCGGCCGTTGTCCGGGCAGGAACCAGTGGATGACCTCCGCGTTGGACGGCGTGATCCGCATGTCCTGGAGGATCAGGCCATGCTCTTCGAGGACCCGGGCGAGGCAGGCGGGGCTCTTGCGGGTGCCCCGGGCCAGGCGGTCCACGGTGTCGGGGACGGCGGTTTCGTACCGGATCAGGTCGCGCTTGTAGAGGGTGTCGGGGATGACCAGGGGGCCGCCTTCCCGGATCTGGGGGACGGTTTTGACGGACGTCTCGAGGACGTCGTTGAGGAAGCGTGTGTACATCCCGCGCACGACCACCGGGCCGTAGGGAATCTCCGGTTCGGGCAGCAGGTCGACGTCCTGCCCGTCGCACAGGAACAGCCGGATGCGGGCGGCCGCGCGGTGTCCGGTGAGCTGCTCGGCGCAGTACTCCAGCTGCCGCACACTGATGCTGACGACGTCCACGTGCCGGGCCTCGGGGAAACGCTCGACGAAGTAGCGGGAGAGAGGAATCCCCAGCCCCGGCCCAGGTCCAGGATGTGGTCGACCCGTGGCCGGCCGGGTCCGGTCAGGCCCGCGATCCGAAGCTGACGGTCGAAGTGGCGTATCTCGGAGGGGCCCACCGATCCCCGGGGAGGGCCGGCGAGTTCCCCGGCGTCGAGCAGGCCGAACTGGAACAGCAGGTGCTCCGTGCCGAGCGCGTTGTGCCACATCCACGGAGGATCGTCGTAGGTCCGGACGGCCTTGCCGCGGTAAGGACCGGACCGCGGGCTGTCGATCACCTGGATGGCCGATGAGGTCGTTAACTCATGCGTCATGACGCGTCCTCGGGTCGAGACTGCACTGTGCGGGAGCCGCTCGGGCGACGCTCGGGGCAGGAGCGAAGGAGCCCTCAGCGGTGTCGTCGAAAGGCAGCGGCCCAGACGGCGAGCACCCACCGGTGACCCTTGGGCCGAAGGGTCAATACCAGCGCCCCGGACAGCGGCCACGCCGGCGCTTCCGGCAACACGCCGGTCGAGGGAGGTTGGGTTCCCGGGGCTCTCCGGTGTCCAAGGCAATGGGCTTGGCCGGCAGGGTTCTGGGCACGCACAGGGCGCCTCCCGCAGAGTTGTTTACGGCTCTTCCATCCTGATGGCTCGTCCCGCCACGGGACTCGGTCACATCCCGGAAAATGTGTGCACGCGTTGCATGTTTGTGCATTTGTGAGTACCGCGAAGGCGGTGTGATCTTCGCCCAGCTCATGCACACCGGACGGAGCGGCCACCCCGGCCTGCTGTCCGACGGCGTGATTCCCGTCGGACTCTCGCCCGTCGCCGCCGGCCAGGTCTTCACTCGGGAAGGAATGCAGGACTTCGTCGCCCCCGAGGTGCTGACCGAGAGGGGCACCCTCGAAACGATCAACGTCGGTCCGCCACCGGGGTACTGCCGGGAACGGCGGGGCCCGGCAGTTCGGTCCCGGCGTGATGGTCCTCTCTCATCGGGGGCGCGCCGGCGGACGGGGATGCGGGGAGGGGGAGTGGTGGGGGTGAGATATGGCCTGCCCGGTGTTCGTGTCCCGGGCAGGCCACTGCGGGGTTCGGGGCTGTCAGGCGGCGCGGCTGATCCGGTTGACGGGATACGTCAGTGATCCCAGTCCGCCGAGGGCGACATTTCCTCGGAAGCCGGCTCCCACGCATACCCAGCCTTCGTAGGTGCTGACCGTCCTGAGGTCGAGGTTCCACACGGCCCTGCCCTCGATCCCGATGGGCGAGCAGGAGTCCGCGTAGTCCAGCTTCACCTTCGTTCCGGAGAAGTTCTCGTTCTCCCAGAAACAGATCTTGTCGATCGCGCAGGCGATGGGCCGGAACGACTTCGGCCCGCCGTCCTCGACGGACGTCCCGAAGAGTGGCAGCGATCCGGCGCTCTTCCCCGAGCAGTCGTCGCTGTTGAAGCGGACCACCCGCAGATCCCCGCGGTTGGTGACCATCCTGGCTCGCTGGACCGTTCCGTCCGCCAGGGTCATGCTGGTCGGGATGCAGTCACCCTCCACCTGGCCGGTGAGCCGCTGGACCTGTCCGCCCTCGGACGTCTCGTAGAGACAGAACTCTCCCTTCCCGCACTCCTCCGGAGCCGCCGCGGCTGTCGCGGACGGGCCTGCCGCAAGCGCTGTTCCCACCACCGTCACCAGCCCGAGCACCATCATTCCGAACCTGCGTGCCCTACCCGCCATAACCCACTCCCTTACCAACCCACGCCCTGCGGGACACAGAACAATCCCGCCCGCCCGGCGTATGCCATCCGATGAAGCTCCGCTGCCTCTGGCCGGATCATCACAGGACCGATCCCCGTACAGGAAAGAGAGCGGGCGCCTTTCACCGAATCGAGGTACCGGCGAACAGACACGCCGGCCCGCGGTACCCCGGACACGAACAGCCTCCGCGGAACCCATCGCCTCAGGGAATCGAGAACCCGCGGAACGCGCCAGTCGGGTCTGCACCGTCAGGAGCGGTGAACATCATCAGGCACACCGGAACGCATGCTCTGCGTCGGATTCCGGTACGCCGGACAACTTCCGCCCGCGACCGGCACGGCCACCGGAGAATCGATCGCACCAGCCCTTTGACCTGCGACTCCAATGTGACAGAGCCTCATGGACGAACATCTGATTCCAGGGGAGGATGCGTCGGAACATTTCGCATGCGATCAAAGGGCCCACTCCGGGATTTCGGGCATGGAAATCCGCCTGCACCGGTGCGAGTTCCGCCCGCGATTCCGCCGAGTGCCGCGACCGGGCGGCGGCCCGGCTCCGCGAAACCCCGGCCGGCCGTCGAAGCACCCTCGCCGCGTCCGCGTGCGCGGCTCCGGGCTGGTCAAGCGCAGGCTGGGAGCCTTTCCCGGGGAGACAAGGAGCGGCAGCGATGGCGCAGCAGCATGGTCGACAACCACCCGCGGAGTCGGGGGCGACTCTCCCGCCCCCGCGATCCCCGGGGCGGGCCGGCGGCACCGGCCTGCGTCAAGCGGCAGGCCGCGGTTCACGTGCCCGCTGCTCGTGCCGGTGAACCGGCACGAACAGCGGAGACGAAGACGGGGCTGCCTCACGCGACGGCGGTGCCCTCGAGCTCGACCAGCTGGCCGGGGACGGCCAGACGCGTCACACCGAGCATGGTGGTGGTCGGCGAGACCCGGGCGGCACCCAGCCGACCCGCCAGCACACCGTAGTGCTGGAAGAGCGTGTCGACGTCGGTCGTGTAGACGTTGAGCCGGACGAGGTTCGCGAGGGTCATGCCGGCCTCGGTGAGCACCGCCTCGATGTTGTCGATGCTCAGCGCGAGCTGCGCCGCCATGTCACCGTCGTGCTGGGGTTCGCCTTCCTCGCTCATCGCGGTCTGCCCCGAGATGTACAGGGTCCGAGCGTGCCCGGAGACGACCTCACCCTGGTTGAAGCCCAACTCGGCCGACCACGTGACCGGGTTGACGGCGTTACGTTCCATTACCGACTCGCTCCATTCGGTTTGCTGACACTGCGGACGTTCAGCGACTCGGCAGCTGCCGGACTTTGACGTCGTGCAACAGAGCCTTCCAGTAATACATGACATCTTCAGTCATGTATTTGGTTAGAGTTTCCGGATGCGCGCAGACCGATTGGTTGCCTTGGTGCTCCTGCTCCGTCAGCGCGGTCGGATGACCGCGGAGGCACTGGCCCGTGAGCTGGAGGTTTCCACCCGTACGGTGCTGCGGGACGTAGAGGCGCTGTCCGCGGCCGGTGTCCCGGTCTATGCCGAGCGCGGCCGGCGCGGCGGTTTCTCGCTTCTGCCCGACTTCCAGATGGCTCTCACCGGACTGAATCACGATGAGGCGCTCGCCTTGCTCGTGGCCGGATCGCGGCGCGGCGCCCAGCTGTTCGGCCTCGGTTCGGCGCTTGCCTCAGCCATGCTCAAGGTGGTCGACTCGTTGCCCGAGAGCCTTCGGTACACCGCGGCCGGTGCGGCGCAGCGCTTACTCATCGACCCGGAAACCGACCTCCTCTCGCGCCGTGTGGCCGACGAGGAAGTGCCCGACGCCATCGGGGCCGAGATCCGGCGCGCGGTGTTCGCCGGCCACAAGTTGCGCATCCACTACGCGGCGGTGGACCAAGCCCCGAAGTGGCGCACGGTGGACCCCATCGGCCTGGCCGCCGTCCGCGGACAGGGCTACCTCCTGGCCAAGAGAGCAGGCGAGGACCGCACCTACCGGCTGTCCCGGGTGCTGGTCGCCGTGGAACTCGACGAACCCGCGCAACGACCGGAATCCGTCGACCTGGACCGGGCCTGGCAGGAACGTAACGCGAGCTTTCGGACCGGCGGTGACCAGGTCACCGTGCTCGTACGGGTGGACCCGGCGCGGCGGGAGCCTCTGGCGGGCACTGTCCTGGCCGTCTGCTCCGAGGAAGCCGACGCGGACGGCTGGCTGCGGCTGAACGTCATCTTCCAGGATTCGCGACACGCCGAATGGGCCCTGTGGCAGCTCGCCACCCACGCGGAGGTTCTGGCCCCGCAGTGGCTGCGCGCGTCCCTGCGCGACCGCGCCGCCGAGATCGCTGCCCGCTACGGTCCGTCATCCTGAGCAGGACTCCGCTTGTTCTCCATCACCAAGATCTTCCGGGCCCCACACCGGGGCATGCCCCCACACCGGAGCCGGCCCCCGTCCCGGCGACGGCCTCCGGCGACGGCCCGATCGGCTCCCGCGCCAATGCCCCGCCGCGGCCCCGGACCGAAGGTGGTCCCGCCGCCTGTGGTGAACACCCGTGGGCTGTCGTTGCGGCAACACCGGGCGGTGCGTTGAGGAGCTGTGCCGGGGAGGCGCTGGGCGTTGGTGGCGGTCGGAGGGTGAGAACCCCGACGCGCATTCGTGTGCGCCGTCGTCAACTCGTCCGCAGGGCAGGGGGACGCTCGGCCTCGATCGGGTGAGGACGAAACGTTCCGCTGGGTCAAGGAGGCCCCGGCGTGGTCTGGGTGTTGCCAGCATCGGGTTCGCGGTCGCGGCAGCCTTCCGTGACCCGACCACCATCCCGATGTCTCCGAGGAACGGAACCACTTGTGGCACTGACGACCGCCAATATCGCGAGTGAACTCGAAGTGGCGAACCAGGCGGGTGACCCGGAGGCCGATCATCTGGTGTCCGATCTGATCGACAACCGGGAGATCGACGGGGTCAACGCCCTGTTCAGGACGATCGGCACGCTGAGGCCCGGCCAGGATCTGTCCGGCCTGCCACCGCGGCTGGCCACGTTCCTCAAGGGGGCCACCGTCGACCCGCCGGGCTGGAGCGGGGCCGACGTCCGGGCCGCCGAGAGCTTCTTCGACCACCATCACGGCGTGGCGTCGATGCTCCAGGGCACTGTCGGCCTGATCGGCACCTACCTGGCGCCGACGGGGGCGTACACCCTGCGCACCACGGGCCGCCTGGGCGGGGTCAAGGGACCGGGCCGGCGCCTGTCGCAGTCCTCTCGGCTGTTCATCGGCATGGGCGACCGGGGCGCGCTGAGCGACGGCACGCTCGCCGCCACCGTGACCAAGGTGCGCCTGGTGCACGCCTCGGTCCGCCAGCTCCACAAGAAGAGCGGCGCGTGGGACTACGCGAAGTGGGGCGAGCCGGTCTCCCAGAAGTGCACCTGCGGCGCCACCTATGTCTTCAGCGTGCAGATCCTCGAAGCGATGCGGAACCTCGGGCTCACCGTCTCCAGGAACGACGCGCAGGGGTTCATGGGAGCCTGGCACTACATCAACCACTACCTCGGCACGCCGGAGCGGTGGCTGGCACCCAAGGACGTCGGCCAGGCGACGGCCCTGTGGCTCACCGCACGGGACGACGAGTGGAAGCCGACGGAAGACGGCCGGTTCATGACCGCGCAGGCGCTGAAGTTCTACAGGGAGGAGTACCTGCCGGAGCCTGCGTATTCCCCGTTCGCCGCGATGATCCGCACGGCACTGTCCGACAAGTACGCCGACATGGCGGGCATTCCGCGTAACGCGGTCCTGGACACCGGCGCGAAACTCGCCTCCGCCGGCCACGGCATGATGAGCGGGATCGGCGGCGGGCTGCTGGGCGGCACCGCGGGCAAGGCCACGGGGGTCAACCCGTACGACGAGATCATCGGGGTCGCGTCGAAGCAGTTCAACAGGGTCGAGAATTACGCGCTGAGCCGCCAGGGCGACGACCAGCCCCAGATGCACGAGGAAATCGGCGACGACCGCTGACCGCCACCCCACCGCGCGGATCGCCGCTCCGCTGTTCCGGCGCAGTCTCCCGTCGGTGTGCGCCCGTATGTGGACTGGGCCGGGCCTTCGGCGGTCTGTGGCGAGAAGCACGCGGGCGGCCTTCCGGGAAATCCCGGCTCGCCGTCACGAGGATCGGCGTCCCGGCGAGACGTTGTGATCAAGCTCCTCCACAGCCTGGCGCCCGCCGTCACCGGGCCGCTGCCCGCCGACCCCTGGCGACGAAGTAGCTGTCTGGGGGTCTTGTCGTATCGGGTGGCGATCCCGCGGCCTTGAGTTTGTTGGTCAGCGGTCCCACGGTTTCTCCCTCCTCGCGGAGGCCGGCCTCGTGGCTGCCGGACCGTTGGAGACCGCGACTGATCTCTTCCCCTGACCCGACCCTGACCTTTTCCGCGCTGCGTCCCGATCGCCCCTGAGTTCTCCCCGACCTGACCCGGAAAATCCCTGACAGGGGCACCATATGGGCGGCAGCGCACCTACCATGACGACCCTGTCCCGGCCGGGGCCCGCACGTCTGACGCAACCGCTCTTTCACGAGGAGGCTCCATGCCGTTAAGGGGCAGATCCGCACTGCGGCGCATCGCCGTGCGGGGGACGGCCATGGCGGTGGGATTCGCCATGGCCGTCATCACGGGCATCGCCGCCGCTCCCGCAGTCCACGCGTCGCCGTCCGCCACCGGGGCCCTGCGGTGGTTACCGTGTGACGACCCGGCAAAGCCGGGAGCGGAGTGTGCCACTCTCTCGGTGCCGGTCGACTGGGCCCATCCGCACGGGCCGAGAGTCGACCTGGCCGTGGCCCGCCGCAAGGCCACCGACCCCGGCGCACGCGTCGGCTCGATGGTGTTCGGTCCCGGCGGGCCGGGCGACTCGGGTGTGGAGATGGTGGTGCGCCGTATCAGCCGGTTCAGCCCCGAGGTCCGCCGCGGCTTCGACATCGTCAGTTTCGACCCGCGCGGCGTGGGCGGCAGCAACCCGGTGACCTGCTCCGGCGGCCTGCTTGCCGAGCGGCCGTCACCGGAGCTGAAGAGCCAGGCGGACTTCGACGCCACCCTGGCGTACAACAGGCGGCTCCGTGCCGACTGCCGGGCACGTACCGGCCCGGTGTTCGACCACCTTGACACCGCCCAGACGGTCCGGGACCTCGACGCCCTCCGGGCCGCACTCGGCGAGCGGAAGCTGACCTTCCATGGCAGCTCGTACGGCACGCTGCTCGGGGCGCAGTACGCCGAGACCTACCCGCGCCGCGTGCGCGCGCTGGTGCTGGAGAGCGTCATGGACCACAGCGTCGCGACCACCCGTGACTTCCTGCAGTCCGAGGCGGCCGGCGCGGAGGATTCATTCCGGGAGTTCGTGAAGTGGTGCGACCGTGCCGCGGACTGTGCGCTCGACGTCCGCGCCGTCTGGCGGGGCCTGTTGGCCCGGGCCGGGCGCGGCGAGCTGGAGGACCCGGCGAAGCCGGGCACCTCGCTGTCTTCCTCGGACCTGGTCAACAAGATCGCGTTCCGCAAGTTCTACCAGGCCGACTACGCGGGCCTGGCCACGGCGATCGCGGGGATGGACGCGAGCAAGCCGCTGCCCGCGTCGCCCGCCTCGATCGCGCCGCTGCCTTCGGCCACCCCGGTCTTCTGCTCGGACTGGCACCTGCCGGTGCGCGACTACCAGGAGTACACCTCGCTCGTCGCCATGATGAACACGACCGCGCCCGACCTGCCCTACCTGCTGCCGATCCACATGGTAGCGGCGTGTCTGGGCGCGCCGACCGCCAACCCGCAGCACCCCCTGGACGTACATGGTGCCCCGCCGATCCTGGTCTCCAACGCGCTGCACGACCCCGCCACCGGCTACCCGTGGGCGGTCTCGGTGGCCCGGCAGCTCGGCCGCAGCGGCGTACTGCTCACCTACGAGGGCCACGGTCACGGCAGCGTCACCAGCGGCCCGTGCATGGAGGAGGCCGTGGACAGCTACCTCACCGACCTGGCAGTCCCACCCCGGGGCACCAGCTGCCCCGCCGTGCCGTCCTGACAGCCTGCCGATCCGGAGCCGCCCGGGGCGGACCCGGCAGGATGACGATCGTGACGCGCGGGCCTGCTGGAGGCGACCGCCGCGCTGCTTATCGGGCTCTGTGCGGGAGAGGGAGCAGACGTCCAGGCACATTGCTTTCCAGCGGCCCGGGCTGCCCCTGGGGTCCGCGCCTGGACCGGCTGGAACACGCCGGTGCGGTCCAGGTGCAAGCGTGGCATCCGTGGACGCCGCGGTTCCCGGACCGCGAAAGGGGTCGTGCGGCTGCGGGGCCGGCCGGACGGGGTGGATCTGGAAGTCCCGCTGGAGACCGTCACCGAGGACGGGCAGATCACCGCCGGTTCGTTCCGCGGTTCGGTGCGGGCGAGGGGGTGCTGGAGCCCGCCAGTCGCGAAGGCTGGTGAGGGTGACGCGGGGACACGGGGACAGTCCGCCGTCCGGTACGCGGGCGGATGCCGCGGCACGTCCGCGGCTTGGGCGGCTCATGGTGGTGCGTCCGAGCGCGTTCCGGTCCCAGCTTTTCGGGTAAAAGTACGCTGCCCTGATGACGCTCTACTTCGACGCGGCGGCGGCGCTGTTCCAGGTGTACCCGAGCGGCAACGGTCGCTGGGAGGACCGCCTGTGGCTCAATGTCCCGGGTCCGGTGTACGGCGCCGAGACGGACAACTGCGCGACAGGTCGGCTCGAAGCCCCGCGGCACATCCACTACGGCGGTCAGTACTTCACTGAGTACGTGTACCGCCAGCCGCGCACACCGGACGAGGTGAGGGACGTACTCGGTGCCATCGAGGCGGAACCCATGGACGGCTATGCCTGGGACGGGGACCAGCGGTGGACACCGGAGTTGGTCCGGGAGTGGTGGCGGGACCGGGAGCGGATCCTGGAGTACCTGAGAGACCAGGCGCACGAGTGGGAGCGGTACGACCGGTGGCTCCCGAACCAACGAGCAAGGGAGGGTGCCCTGGATTTCGCGGCCTGTATCGCCGGCGGCACCGACTCCGGATGCCTGGAGACGGACCTGCGGATCTATCTCTACTGGCTGCAGGACCGCCGCTCTCCCACCCCGGCCGACCGACTGCCCGAGCTCTAGCCGGCGCGACGGCCAGATCCTCACGGTGGCACAGAAGCTCACCGACGCCTACTGGACGCGAACAGCGCGCGGAGTACCGGCCCTGCGGGCGTGCCTCGGCGGGTCCCCGGACGGGGCGGCGATGTGGCGCGGCCGCAGCTTCGGCGACGACCGGGTGCACCTGAACGACATCCACGGACCGGCGCACCGACACCACCCGCCGGTTCCGGACGGCCTGTTCCCTTCCCGCGCCGCGCTACGACCGCCGGCGACCGGCCCCCTGTCCGGTCGTCATGTTTCTCTCCTCGTCGGGCGGCTCCTCGGCCGGGCCACCTCGTGCGGCGAGATCAAGGCTTGTTCCACATCGCCCACGACGGTGACCCGGCCGCCATCGCCGGGGTCGGGATCGGGCATGATCGATTCCGGGTCGACGAGATAGATCTCGTGACCGTCCAGCGTGAGCCGGCGCACGACCTCCAGCAGCATGCGCCGTGCCACGTCGTCGATCGAATGGACCATGGTGAGGTCCAGCACCACCCGGGCTTCCGCGGGGGCGGTGTTCACGGCTTCCCGGACAACTCGCTCGGCTCCGGCGAACCCGATCCCGCCCTGCAGCTGGAGGACCCGGACCGCGGCCGGTCCGTCGCCGACGACGTGGTTCGACCGCACGATGGCACGCGCGGCGGCCGGGACCTCCATCACATGCAGACCCATGTCGGAGGAGAACCGCTCGAACAGCGACACTCCGCGAACGCTGTTCCCGTGGGCGTCCAGCCGTGGTGAGAACGTGGCGATGCCGATCTGGCCGGGGAGCGCCCCGATCAGACCCCCGGCCACACCGCTCTTCGCCGGAATGCCGACCTGGGTCGCCCAGTCACCGGCCGCGTCGTACATTCCGCAGGTGGACATGACGCTCAGCACCTGACGCACGACCGGTTCGCGGATCACTCGCTCACCGGAGAGAGGATTGACGCCGCGATTGGCCAGCGTCGCGGCCATCATGCCCAGATCCCGCACGGTGACGAGCACAGAGCACTGGCGGATGTAGCCCTCGACGACGGCCCTGGGGTCCTCGGTGAGGATGCCGTAGCCGCGCAGCATGTACGCGATGGCGAGGTTGCGGTGCGCGTGCTCCATCTCCGACACGCACACCGCCTCATCAGTCCTCAGCTCACGACCGGCGAACGCCGAAAGGCCCCGGACCACGCGCTCCACACGCTCCGCCGGGTTCATGCCCTCCGAACCGGCCAGCGAGTGGGCGGTGATCGCACCGGCGTTGATCATGGGATTGAAAGGGCGCCCGGTATCACTTTCGAGGGAGATCTGGTTGAACGCTTCTCCCGACGGCTCGACACCGACTTTGGCGAGCACGGGGCCGAAGCCGCGATCCGCCAGTGCCAGCGCGTACGCGAACGGCTTGGAGATCGACTGGATCGTGAACTCGGTATCGATGTCGCCGGCACCGTAGACCTCGCCGTCCACGGTGGCGAAGACCGCGCCGAGGCGCTCGGGGTCCGCTGTCGCGAGTTCGGGGATGTAGTCCGCCGGCTGTCCGGAGGTGTCCGCCTCGACATCTCCGATGGCCTCGGCCAGATAATCGGGAATGACCGACCGCATGCGTCGTCCTCCATACCTTTCGGGCGCTGAGTGTGCTGTGGCGCCGGCGCTGAGGCCGCCGTGGCGCGAGTGCCGTCCCGACTCTCGCCGGCAGTCTCTCCGCGTCACCACGCCGATGCGTGAACCGTAGCCGCAGCCTCCTGCTCGGCCCTCCTCGGCTCAGCCGTGTGGCGTAGCGGCTTCGGGGCGGGACGCCCCCCGCCGGTCAGCATTCTCGTCCGCCACCGGGCGCCCCGCGGGGTACGATCCCGCGCTCCGGCCGTTCCGGGCGGGGCACGGGCGGGGCACGGGCGGGGTGCTCACCGGCGGGTGAGCTTGAGTGTGAGGTTGTCCCGGCTGTCGGACTGCCCCTGGACGGTGAGCAGTTCGCTGGTGATACCGGCTTCGGCGAGGTGGCGCAGGAGCCGGGGCAGGGCGGGGTAGGGGTTTCGCGCGGAGTCGTTGAGCGGGTGGACGCGCACGTCCGCGGCGACGCGGACGAGTTCCCGGATCGCGGTGAGGTGGAAGGCGACGTCGAAGTGCCGGGGATAGGTGAAGAGGAGAAAGCCCGATACCGCGAGGGTGAAGGAGTCGTCCGGGAAGGGCAGGCGGGGCAGGGACAGGGCGCGGTAGTCCCCGCTGGTTGCGGCCCGGTCGCGCCGGAAGTCGTCGAGGAAGGTGGTGGCGGCCGTGTTCCAGCGGTGGGCGTGGGTCCACTGGCCGGCCCCGTCCAGGGGGAACCGGTCCGGCTGTGAGGCCGTCCACGCGCGGACCCGGGCGAGGTCGCGCTCGACCGCGCGTGCGAGGTCCGAGGGGCTGTGGCTGTAGACGGGGTCGGCGCTGACGGCTGTCCCGCCGAGGGTACGGACCGTGGCGGCGAAGTCGCTCGCGCCGCCGGGGCAGTCCAGAACCGGACCGGCGAGCAGGTCATCGGTGCTCAGGGCGAACTGCGCGACGCAGTCGGTGGCGGGACGGGCCGTGATGACGATGTCACCGATGGCGGACGCCCCTGGAGTGCTGCTCATGTCCGTGCTCTCCGCTGTGTCGGCTCACGCGGGCGGTGGCGGTGCCGGGCCCGCACCTGCCGGAGCGGGGTGCGGGCCCGGACTCCGGCTATTCGACCACGGCGTCGGCCACGGCGCGGGAGTCGGCGAGGAACCGGGCGACACCGGCTGGGGGAGTTCGGCGCGGGAGGCGGCGGCGGTGGCGGATGAGTCCGTCGGTGCTCCGGATGTCGACGGAACGCCAGGCTCTCCTTCCCCGGGGCCTCCGGCGGGAGGTACGGGGCCGGCACCCCGCCCCCGCGCTGTGGACACAACCCGGCTCCACCAGGGGAAGGAACGACCGGCGCCCCCCACCACGCGCGCACATCAGTGACCGGCCCCGAGATGCCGGCGCGGTCGGTCGCCGGACTCGGCGCGCAGGGCCAGCCGGCGGTACTCGCCGGGTGTCATTCCCTGGGCGGTTCGAAAGCTCCGGCTGAACTCGGATGCCGTGAGGCACCAGCGAGCCGCGATCGCCTGGATGGGTTCGCCGGCCCGGCGCGGGTCGCCGAGGTCGGCACGGGCGCGTTCCAGCCGCTGCCGCCGGATCAGGGTCCCCACGGTGACGCCCTCGTGCCGGAAGACGCGGTGCATGTAACTGGTGGAGATGTGGTGTGCCCGGGCGATCGTGGCGGGGGAGAGGCGGGGATCACCCAGGTTCCGCTGGATGAAAGCCCTGATCCGCAGCGCGGTCGTGACCCGGCGGGTGTGCTGCGGCAGCGCGCTGTCGTTCTCCACCGCCTGGGCCAGCGCGGTCGCCGCGAGGTGGGCGATCACCGCCCCGAGCCCCGGTCCGTCCGCGAGCCCGTACTCGGGAAGGTTGCGCACGAGCCGCCGCAGCAGACTCGCCAGCAGCCCGCCCACACCCTGGTCGTCCGGGATGGGCAGCCCCACCGAGCGGTCCGCGAGCCGCCGGGGCAGGGGCAGCACGGCCTTGGGCACCTCGACCCCGATCATCAGTATCCGGCCCCGCTCCGCGAAGGAGCGGATCTCGACCGGCCGTGAGGAGTCGCAGGTGTGGAAGAGTCCGGGGCCCGCCCGTAACGACTTGTCGCGCCACTCGGCCACTCCCACACCCCGGAGCATCAGGGTCAGATGGCAGCTCTCGGGATCGGACTGCCGTATGAGCTTCTGGGGCCGGCGGAAGACCACGGGCGGGAAGGCGGCCGGCCACACCGTCACCTCCCCGAGCCTGATCACGCGCTGCCGCACCAGGAAGTCGTCGGAGTGGTCGCTGCGCAGCTCCAGGGGCGCGTGGGTACTGCTCAGCAGCTCACGCCAGTGGCCGAAGCGGTCCCGCGCGGCGATGTGACCGTTGGAGTACGCGGCCGTGGGCAGCGGGAGGGGTGGAGCCGGAGCGGAGCTGGTCCGGGACATGGTCGCGTCCTTCCGTCGTACGCGGTGGGCGGGCCGGTTCACGGCCGACGACGTGCTGGTCGATCCGCACGGGCGCAGGCGGTCCCCCGTCCGACGGGAGGAGAGAGCGGCCCGCCACGGCTGCGCCATGACCGCACGGCTGTCGGAGCCAAGCCTTCCCCGTCATCAACGGAGGGACTCTCTCCGGGCAGTTCCGCGGAACCTCGGGCTCGGCGGCGCGGGCGCGGCGACGTGGATGGGGTCCCTCCGGGAGGGGGAATCACGCGGATGCCGCCGCGGCCGCCGGGTGGCGAGGATCGCGCGGGCGGGGACAGCGGCCCGCCGGCGCGTCCACAGCGAACGCTGGGCGGCGGAGAACCGGTGGTCGGCGCGGTGCCAGATCATGATCAAGCACGGTGGCGGGCATGGCTCCGCGCGCAAGCGGCCACGGACGTCGTCGTCGATTCCCCGTACGGGGTACGGAGCCGGACGGATGGTGTGTGCCGGACTCCTGGGGACAGCGCGGCCTGGCTGCGGTTCCCCGTCGCGGCGAACCTGGTGGCCGGAGGGCGGCCGGCCCCGCGTACCCAGATCCCGCACCGCTCCACCGCTCCACCGCCACACCGCCTCGCCCGCCGCGCGCTGCGGCCGGGGTGACGTGCCGACGTGCCGACGACGCACCGAGGAGTCTCCATGAGCAGCCGCACCGATACCACGACCTGGAACGCCGGGGCCCTTGACCAGATCCTCTCGAACGGCGAGGGGCTTCCCGTTCTGTTCGCCCAGGCCCGCGTCCTGACCACGGACCCGCTGATCGGGACCGTGACCGGCGCCGATCTGCTGCTCGTCGGCCGGCTGCTGGCGGGGGTCGGCCCCGGCATCACCGCCGCAGCCGACGACAACGCCATCGTCGTCGACTGCACCGGACTGACGATCGCCCCCGCCGTCGTGGACGCCGTGGCACTGACCGCGGGCCGTGGCCGGCGTTCCGAGTACTCCGCGACTCCGGCACCGGGGAACACCGCCGACCTCCTGGTGCTGTCCGACGAACTCGCCGCCGACGCACCGAGCGCGCTGACCGCGCTCCTGACGAGGCCCGAGCAGATCCGCGCGCTCGTCGCTGCCGGGCGTCCGGTCCTGTGGTCCGGTGCCGAGGTCCCCGGACGGGCCACCGCACCGGAGACGGACATCCCGGCCGCCCGGGAACTCACCGGCGATCCGCGCGTCGGCGTCTGGACCGACCGCGCCGGCTTCCCGCGCCAGGAACTCACGCCGGACGGCCGCTACGACGAGACCGGGGGCGGACGCCCCCACGCCTACCGGGGCCGCCACTGGATCGACGGCGACCGCATCGACTACCTGGACGATCTCGGCTTCTACGGAGTGGGAAGCTCGCCGTCCTTCGACCTCGCCCCGCGTGTTCGCGCGGTCGTGCTCCCGGCTCGCGTGCCCGCTCAGCCCGGCCTCTCGGCTGCCGCGCTCTGGGCCCGCGCCACCTGTCCGAGTGCTCTCTTGAAGGCGGCGTAGGTTTCCTCGCCCAGCGACTGCGCGTGCCGTTCCTCGATCGCGCGCATGATGGCGCCGGCCGTCTCCATCTGGAGCAGACCGCGTTCGGTGGGGCGGACCAGTTTGGCGCGGCGGTCGGCGGGGTCCGGGACGCGTTCGACGTAGCCGAGGCGTTCCAGATCGTCGACGAGTGTTCCGACCACCTGCTTGTGCCGGCCGGACAGACGGGCCAGTTCACTGGCGCGGATGCCCTCGGGGCGCAGATGGGCCAGAACGGCCCCCGAGCGCGGCAGGATGTCGTCGAAGCCCCGCTCGGCGAGCGTGGCGAACAGTTCACGCTGGACGGAGAACAGCACCCGGGCGGCGAGCACCCCCAGATCCGGTCCCGGTCCCGGTTCTGTCTGCCGGTCGCCGGTCATGCCCCACGCCCTCCCTCTTCCGTCCTGTCTCCGCCGTCCCCTTCACGGCGGTCCGACCGGCGAGTTTAGCCGCCGGACCGCCCCGCGCCCCGCGCCGCTCCAACTCCCGCTTGCCAGAAGGGTGATGGTCGCCTAGATTCAAAGTCGTCACTGAAATTGACTATCACGATTAGTGACTAAAACGTGAGGGGAAGATCATGAGTGAGCGCGGCAGGTACCTGGAGCCGGTCACCCGCGAGAACGCCGCTGTCGTTCTGGTGGACCATCAGGTCGGTCTGCTCTCGGGCGTCCGGGACATCCCGGTGGCCGAGCTGAAGCACAATGTGGCGGCGCTGGCGCGGGCCGCGACCGCGCTGGGCATCCCGCTGGTGGTGACCACCACCGCGGCCGACAGCATGTGGGGGCCCACCGCCCCCGAACTGGTCGAGGCCCTTCCCTCCGGGCAGGAGATCATCGACCGCGGCTCCGTCAACGCCTGGCACGACGACCGGGTCCGCGAGGCCGTCGAGGCCACCGGCCGCCGGAAGCTGATCTTCGCCGGGGTGTCCCTGGAGGTGTGCGCGGCCCTGCCCGCGTACGCCGCCACCGCCGCGGGCTACGACGCCTACGTGGCGGTGGACGCCTCCGGCACCTTCAGCCCGGCCAAGAGGGAGGCCGGGCTGGCGCGCATGCAGCAGGCGGGCGTCATCCCCAGCGACTACGCCACCCTCATCGTCGAGGCTCTCGGGGACAACGCCGCGCCCGAGGCGGGTGCTGTCTACGCCGCGCTCGACATGCCGTTCGCCGTCCTGGTCGGCCAGATCGCGGCTGCCAACCGGTCCTGACGCCGCGACGAACGGCTCCGCTCCACTCGGGTACTCCCGTCCCGTGGGCGCGGAACGCCGGGGCGCCGGGCCTCGCGCGAGGCGCGTCAGGCTCCGGCGGGCGGGGCGGGCGGGGCGGGTTCCGGGAAGGTGACGCCGGTCAGTTCCTCCGAGACCGCCCACAGGCGCCGGGCCGCCACCGGGTCGCTGGCCGCGGCGGAGCGGCCGACGAGGGTCGGACGGCCCCGGATCTCGCCCCGGCCGTCCGGGCCGGCGTAGCTCGCGCCGGGGAGGTCCTGGGTGGCGGCGTACAGGGTCGGCAGCGCGCCGGCCCGGCTGTCCTGGGCGACGATCCGCATCGCGGCGCGGCTCAGGGCGCTGCCGCGGCGGCGCTGCAGGTTCGTGGCGGCCCAGCCGGGGTGCGCGGCCAGGGCCCGCACGGGTGAGTGCGCGGCGGCGAGGCGCCGCTGGAGTTCCAGGGTGAACAGCAGGTTGGCCAGTTTGGACTGGCTGTACGCCGCCCTCGGCCGGTACTCCCCGGTCAGTCCGAGGTTGTCGAAGCGGATGCGCGGTGTGCCCGGTTTCCTGTGCGCCTCGGAGGAGACGGTCACCACCCGGTCGGTGATGTGCGGCAACAGCAGGTTCGTCAGGGCGAAGTGGCCCAGGTGGTTGGTTCCGAACTGCGTCTCGAAGCCGTCCCTGGTCCGGGACTCCGGGGTGCCCATCACGCCCGCGTTGTTGACGAGTATGTGCAGGGTGCCCCGCCAGGCGGCGGCGAACGCGCGCACGGAGGCGAGGTCGGCCAGGTCGACGCGGCGTACTTCCACGCTGCCGTCGACGTCCGCGGCCGCGGCCTCGCCGCTCTCGGGGTTCCGTACCGCGAGCACCACATGGGCGCCCGCGCCGGCCAGCGCCCGGACGGTGGCGAGGCCGATCCCGCTGTTGCCCCCGGTGACGACGGCGGTGCGACCGCGCTGGTCGGGGATGTCGGTGATGTTCCACGGGCCGGGTGCGGCGTGGGGTGTGGTGGTCATGCCCCCGAGTGTGGGCAGCGTCCACATTGTTGTCAACGACAACAATGTGGATTCGGTCAACCATGTGGTCGGTGCGCACACGGCCGTTAGACTCGCCGCCATGCAGTCCCGCACCCGCCCCTACCACCACGGAGACCTGCGCGCGGCCCTGCTGGCCCGCGCCGAGGAGACCCTCGGGGACCGGGGGCCGGCCGCCTTGTCGCTGCGCGAACTCGCCCGCGACCTCGGCGTCAGCCACAACGCGCCCAGCCGCCACTTCAAGGACAAGGAGGCGTTGCTCGACGCGCTCGCGCTGGGCGGTTACGAGCGGATGACCGAGACCATGCTGGCGGCGCGGAGGGGCGCGGGGGAGTCGTGCCGCGAGAAGCTGGAGGCCGTCGCCCGCGCCTATGTGGGCTTCAGCAGGGAGAACGCCGCGCTCCTCGACCTGATGTGCTCGGTCAGGAAGGACGCGCGAGCCTCGGCGGCCCTGCTGGAGGCCGGCCGGCGCTGGGCCGAGCTGATCGAGGGTCTGATGCGGGAGGGGCAGCGCCAGGGTGAGGTGCGCGAGGGGCCCCTGGAGTGGATCGGAGTCCCGGTCTTCGCGGCCCTGCACGGCTTCGCCGACCTGGCCGCGACCGGCATGATCCCCCCGGAGGCCGCGGAGCGCGGGCTGGACGAGGCGATCGCGTTCATCCTGCGGGGCTGCGCACCGGATGGACGGGCCTGACCGTCACTCACCCCGCCACCCCCGTGACGGCGCCGGACCGACCCACCCCCGGCCCCAGGTGACCTCGATATCCGGACAGGGGCCGGGCTCGCTGCTGAGCCCGGCCCCTGTCCGGATGGACGGCTGTCCTCGACCGTGACGGCGGCGGAGGTCTCAGGGTCTCTCGCCGGGTGACCCGTCACGTTCTCCGCCGAGTGGTTCATTCCCTTTCGGGCACCGAATGGATGAAGCTGATCGTGCGGGAACGCATACCCACACGGCGTCGCTCGATCATTTCCTCCACCGGGGGGTCGAAAGGCCCGCGGATCGGTTTGCTGTGCAGCTTCACCGCGCAGTCGAGATCGGTGCAGAGGAGAAGGCCCACCGTGTTGAGGCGTTTGCGCTTGTCCCGGGACGGGCGTCGAGCGGTGAAGAGGGAGACCTCGTTGAACCGGCGGGTGAACCGGCACAGGTCGCACATCATCGCGCGCGAGCTGTGCGCCGCGTTGTTCGGGGCCTGCCGCAGCAGCACTCCCCGCGCCTGGTCGTCGGCCTCGGTGACGAGGTAGGCGCGTTGGGGGGAGCGCATGTCCCGCCATCCGAGATAGTCGATCCGGTCCCACCGGACGTCGTCGAACCAGGCGGGCAGCCGGACCTTGCTGCCGGTCCCGTCCGGGTTCACGATCGAGCCGCGTATCTCCTCCCTGGTCATCGGGCGCATGGCAGCTCCCGGCGAGTTGCCCGCGCGCGGATGGACATGCCGGTGGGGGAGGTGGGCGGAAGGGGTGGGAGGGTCCTTGCGGTACTGGACACCCGGTGCTCCTTGCTGAGGAATCCGTCATGACAGCAAGAGCAGGCCGAGCGGCTCGACAGAGAGGCCCATCCGCTCGGCGCGACAGGCGCGCGGGCTGAGAGGTGTGGGCTGGTTCAGGGCACCGGAGGTTCACGTCCGGTCCGCCGTCCGGCAGGGACGGCGTCAGGAAGACGGACGGCTACGCGGTGTGGCGAGGCGCGCTCGGCGCGGGCCGAAACATAAAAATCCCTCTTCCAGGGCGCGGCGGGCCCAGAGCAGATCGACGGAACTCCGCCAGATTAACCACCCCTCCCGGAGCGGTGGCAACCGATTTACCGGCCCCTTCTCCCTTCTGCGGCGAGCGGGGACATCTGACCCCGGTGGGGCTCGGCGGCGCCGGGCCCGGGTGGGCAGAGTGGTCGCCCCCGTCCGCCGATGGCGCGCGGGAGCCGCTCGGCACGGTGGCGCGGAGCCGCCGGCCGGTCTGGCGGTGACGCGAAACGGTTCCCGAACACCCCGGCGGGAAGTGGCCGGAATGGGATGGGGCGCTCGGTGCGCCACGACCCCGGGGCGCCGGGGGAGCGGACGCCGCCGAGCCTCGCCCGGTCGACTGCTCCCGGGGCCGCCGACCGGATCATCGAGGTGTTCCGGCGCGAGCCCGCGAGCCCGTGCACGGCTCCGGACGGGGGTGTGCGGGCGGTCGTCCGTACCGGCGTGTCCATGCCGAGTGCGACAGAGGCATCGGGGAAGACCTCCGGTCGCATCGATCCGCCCGGCCTCGCCGCGCCCAGGGCCGGTGACACGGCCGCGCCCGGCCGTGGACCGCCACCCCCGAGGACCGGCCCGCCACCCGGCCGGTCCTCCTGCCGCCCCCGGTGGACCTCCGGCTCCCGGTGCCTCTCCCGCCCCGGTGGACCTTCCGCGCCCGGTGTCTCCCTCGGGGGCGACCTCCGCCCGTGGGCCTCTCAGGCTTCCCCGCCGCGTCCCTGTGCGTTCCCGCGCCGCCGGCGGGCTCGCTCGGCGATCCCGCCGGCGAGCCTGTCCTTCACCGAGCCCGCCCGGTCCAGCGTCTCGCTGCCGAGGTTCCTGGCGGCGCCGACCCCCTTCGCCCCGGTCTCCAGCGCCCTGTCCCTGGCCTCCGTGGCCGCCTCCACCCACCGTCTCGCCTCCGGGGACCGGTGACCGGACTCGATCCCCAGCCGTCCGCGGAACTCCTGGACGCCGGCCGCCACATGGTTGCTCGACCGCACCACGGCCGGGGACTTGGCCGGGTGCAGCAGCACCTTCGCGTTGGCCGTGCCGGCCGCCGCGTCCATCCTGGCCACCAGATGCCCGGTGATCCGCGCGATGTGATCCAGCCGGTCCTGCCGGGCCGCCCTCAGCCCGAGGCGATGCCCGTTCAGCTCCTCCGGTGACGCGTCCCGTACCCGGTCGAGTTCGAGCACGGCGATCGCGTCCTGGAGCTGGAAGCAGCGGGCCAGAACGGCGAGCCACTCCCGGACCGCGGACTCGGCGTCCCCGGCCGCCGCGGCGAGATCACCGATCCTGGTCTTCCGCTCCAGCTTCTCCGCCGTCGCGTCGAGCCGGCGCAGGGCGTACGCCTGGGTCTCCGCGACCGCCGCCGGCGCGGCCTGCACCTTCGACCAGGTGACCTCGTCGACCCTGCCACCCCTCTTCTCCCGGATGGTCATGGCCTCCTCGATGACGAAGCCCACTCCGACCACGCGGGCCACCACGGAGTCCTTCTGGGCGCGCAGCACATCGTCGACCTTCTCGTCGATCGTGGCGAGATAGTCGGTGATCTCGTCCATGGCCTGCTGCATCGCGACCTGCGCCATGATCCTCGCGGCGCCGGCGAGCATCGCCGGATCGGCCGGAAGCGCGCGGCTCCCCCTCACGAACTCGACGAATCCCCTGACCTGGCCCTTGGGCCCCTTCACCACCCCCGTGCCGAGCCCCGTCCCGGCACTCTCCCGCAGCCCGTACTTCTTGACGAGCCGGGCCGAATCCGGAGTCAGCTTCACCCACCGGGCGGATTCGGCGGCCATCTCCGAACCCGCCTCCGCGATGGCCGCCCCCGCACCGACGCCGGACGTGAACCGTCGCGGTCCGAGGTCCTTCGACGGCAGCCCCTCCGAGACGAGGAAGCGGTCGACATCCGCCGCACTCCCGATGACCGCCAGGCCATCACCGTCACTGATCAGCTGAATCTCGTGGTCCATCGCCCCGCCCGCTCCCGAAGTGGACTGTCGGCGTCGAGAGTAGCCGGGTCCCGCCCGGCGCCCAGCGGTCCGGCTCCCCGCCCCGGCGGGGGGCCGGGGCGGGGAGCCGGTCGGGCGGACGGGGAGCCGCGTTCCGGTGGCGGCGGAGGCCCGCCGGGGACCGGGTCCCCCCGGGGCCACTACCAGGAGCGGTGGAACCTCAGGTGGTTGCCATTGCGCTCGAACCAGCCGTGGAAGCCCCAGTTGATCCAGCCCGCGTCACCGTGGTTCGTGAACTCCCCGGACTCGAAGATCCACAGTCCGAAGTAGACATGGCCCCAGCGCACATTGGCGTAGACGGCGGTGCCCTGGAAGCGGTCGGTGTAGTTCTGGCTCAGGTTGTGCAGCACGACGTTGTGCCGGCCACCGGCGTTGTGGAACGCCTTGCTGACCGCCTCCTGCACGAAGGTCTGGCGGTTGTTGGTCTGGATGTTGCGCAGGGCGTCGGCGATCGCCTGGCCCCGGCCCAGATGGTCCATGGAGACGGAGACCGTCACGGCCACGGCCCGGGTGGAGGGGGGCTGGGCCGCCGTGGTCGCTGAGGGGGTGAGTGCGGTCGTGGCCGTGGCCGGGGCGGCGGGACGCTCCGCCGCCTGCGCCGGGAGCGCGGCGGCCCCCGTCAGCGCGAGGACGGCCAGGAAGGTCGAGGCGAGGGCGGTATCGCGGCGCATGAGGGAGATTCCTGTTCTGCCGGGGCCCGGGCCGGGGCCGGAGGGTGAGGGATGTGCGTTCGCCGGGGATCGGTGTGCGCGGGACCGGGGGTCATCAGGGACGGCGGAAGTTCACATGGTTGCCGTTCTGCGTGAACCAGCCACGGAAGCCCCAGTTGATCCAGCCGCCGTCGCCGTGGTTCGTGAATTCACCGGATTCGAAGACGAACACCCGGTAGGTGCCGTGAATTCCGCTGACCCTGGCGTCATAGACCAGACCGTGCAGATTAAAGCTGAATCCATTGGAGTTGTTGATGACCATGACGTTGTAGTGCTGGCCGTTCTCGTAGAAGAGGCCCTCCATCAGGGACTTCACATATCCCGGACGGTTCTGGTTCTTCTCGATGGCATTGCGGACGATGGTAATGATCTTCGCGGTGGAGTCGACGATCGACTTGATGACCTCGACCTGCGGGGCACGCACGCCCACCTCGCCCGGCGTCACTTTCTGGGCCGCGACCGGCTTGGGCTGCGGAGCGGGCGCCGTGGCGGCGTAGGAGGCGGTGGCGGGCAGCAGGACGCCCGCCGCGGTGACCGAACTGGCGATCATCAGAGCGATGCGCTTGCGGTTGATGGCCATGGCATTTCTCCCTTTCGTGATGCCGGGGCTCGTGAGCCGGCCTGGTGCGGCGTCAACGCCGAGCCCCCGTCCGCCCGTTCTCTCAGCGGCTGGCCATAAGTTTTCCCGTCCACCGGCGACGAGGCCAATAGATCGTGCTGATGGCACCCATCACGCGCACTGATGCGGGCCCCTGGATTTCTCCGATCGCGCCGGGAGCGAATCGCCGGTGTCGTCCGCCGGGAAATGCGGCCCCGTATGGATTGCGGTCCTTTCGACGCGCTCCGGGGATATCGCGGCGGGCGCCCGTGCCCCGGCTGCCGCGCTGCGACCCCGGCTGCCGCGCTGCGACCCCGGCCGTGGCGCTGTGGCGCCGGCTGCCGCGCTGTGACCCCGTCCGGCGGGCCGTCGCTCCGCCGGACGGGGTACCGACTGGCCCTGCCTGTTGCCCGCCGAAGCGATGACAAACGGTGGAATCAGGCCAATCGGGCGGTGGTCCCGGCCCCTGCCCACGCGCGCACGCCGCCGCTCGCGGGCGCCCTGCTCATCCCGGGGGGACGTGTGCGGGCAGGGTGAGGGACGGATGGACCGGCCGCTCCTGCGCGGAGGGCCCGGCGGAGAGACGGCGCAGCAGGTCGTCGCGCCGCTCCAGAGCCCGGGCGGTGGCCGGGAAGAGCACGGAGTCGCCCACGCCCACCCGGTCCTGATGGGCGGTCACGAACGCACGGGTCTCGCGCTCGTAGGCGGCGAAGCCCGCGTCGTGGTTCCGGCCGGCCAGGGAGGCGGCGAGCATGTACGCGCCGACGAGCGCGAGGCTGGAGCCCTGGCCGGTGAGGAACGAGGGCGCGTACGCCGCGTCGCCCACCAGCGCGACCCTGCCGCTGGACCAGCGGGGCATACGGATCTGGGTGACCCCGTCGAAGAACAGGTCATCCGCCTCCCGCAGGGCGGCGAGCATCCCCGGGACCTCCCACCCCGCGCCGGCGAAGACGCCGGCGACCAGCTCCCGCTGGGCCGCCGTGCTCCGGAGCGCCTCGGACGGCGGCTCCGGGTGGGCGAAGACCAGGAGGGCGTGCACCGGGTCGCCGCCCCCCACGGCGTAGAGCGCCGCCGCCCTGCCCGGGGTGTTCCACATCAGCGTCTCGTGGGAGAGCCCGAAGGTGTTGGGCAGGGTGAATCCGGCGAAGCGGTAGCCGAGATACCGGTGGAACCGCTCCTTCGGGCCGAAGACGGACGCGCGGGTGCGCGAGTGCGCTCCGTCCGCGCCGACCACCATTCCGAAGGTACGCGTACCGCCCCCTCGGAAGGTGACATCGACCCCGTCGCCGGAGTGCTCGACGGTTTCGAGGGAGTCGTCGAACAGGAACTCCACATCGTCGCGGACCGCCGCGTGGAGCGCTGCGGTCAGATCCCCGCGCCGCACCTCCAGGTCGTGTCCCGCGACACCGCCGGTGAGGGCGTGCGGATCGACCGAGGCCACCTCGCCGCCGTCCCGGTCCAGGAAGGTCATCCGGCGCAGGTCGATGTGCGCGTCCCGCAGCCGCGGCAGGATGCCCATCCTCCGGACGACCTCCAGCGCGGTGCCGCGCACATCGACGGGGTAGCCGCCGTGGCGCGGCGCGCCCGCCTTCTCGACCACCGTGACCGCGAAGCCGCGGCGGTTCAGCCAGAACGCGAGGGCGGGCCCCGCGATACCCGCCCCGGAGATCAGGACCTCGCGCCCCGGCGCGGTGCGGCGGTTCCCCGGCGGATCGGCGCGGTTCATTCCCTGACTCCTCGGCTCATGGCACGGGCGACCGGAAGGGAGAGCGCCGTGACGGCGGCGGCGGTGACGAGGCCGGCGGTGAAGGCCGATTCGGCCGGCACCTCCGACCCGGGAGGGGTCCCGGCGGTGAGGATCGCGCCGCTGAGCTGCACCCCCACGGCGTAACCCACCACACGCGTCACCAGGACCAGACTGGTGGCGATGCCGGTGTCGCCCCGGTCCACGGACAGGGCGGTCCCGGCCACCATCGCCGTCACGCACAGGCCGTTGGCCAGCGAGATCAGCGCCTTGCCGACGGCGAGGTGCCAGAGTTCGCTGTGCACGGCCGCCAGACCGGTCAGCGCGGTGACCATGACGACGATCCCGGCGGTCACCACGGCGCGCGAGCCGAGGCGCCGCGCCCCGATCCCGCTCAGTGGCCCGGCGAGCGAAGCGGCCACGGCGCCGGGCAGCAGGACGAGGCCGATCCGGGTGGCGTCCGCCCCGAATCCGTACCCGTCCCCGGACACCGCGAGGAGCTGCGGGACGAGATGGACGGCCACCCCGGTGCCGGCGCACAGCACGAACGTCAGCAGGCACGACCTCCACACCGCCGGCCGCGCCAGCAGCCGCAGATCCACCATCGGTGAGGCGGCGCGGCGCTCGACGGCCACCCATCCGGTCGCGAAGGCGGCCAGAACCACCAGGAAGGCGCCGAGCACCAGGGGCCGGGCGACGATGCCGGCCGCCAGCGCGAGTCCGAGCATCAGCGTGACCAGGGTCCCGCTCAGCAGGACCAGGCCGGGCCAGTCGAACCCCGTATCGTCCGGCCGGTCCTGCGGGTCCCGTGGCATCAGCCTGTTCACCAGCAGGGTGCCCCCGGCGACCGCGATCGTCGGCAGCGCGAACATCCAGTGCCGGGACAGCTCCTCCGCCACCGGCCCGGCCGACAGCGTTCCCGCCATCGCGCCCCCGACGAACAGCCCGCTGACCACCCCGATGGCCACCTTCGCCTCGCGCGCGGGGAGGTGCCGGCGCACCAGGATGAACGACAGGGGGAGCGCGCCCACCATCGCCCCCTGGAGGACCTGGCCGAGCAGCAGCACCGGCAGGTTCGGCGCGAGCGAGGACACCAGACCGCCGGCGCAGACCACCGCCATCAGCCGGATCAGTACCCGTTTCCCGCCGTAGCGGTCGCCGAACCTGCCCGCGACCGGGGTGACGAGCGCGCCGGTGACGAGGAGCGTGATGCTGAGTAACGCCCCTTCGGCGGGGCTCATGTCCAGCTCGCGCTGGAGCAGCGGGAGCGTCGGCGTCACCACCGATTCCAGGGCGCCGGTGGCGACCGCCAGCAGGCCGAGGGCCCGGACGGCCGGCCTGCCGATGTGGACCGGTGGGGGTGGGAGGGCGGTGGTGGTCATGGACGTCCTTTCCGTCGGCATCGCGCGCCCGGCGCCGGCGCGGTGGCCGTGCCGCGCGGTCCGCGCGGTCCGCGCGGTGCGATGGACGCGGTGCGGTGTACGGGTCTGTGTGGAGCGCGCGGTGCGGGTGTGCGTACGGCTGTGCGTGGTCCTCGGCGGGCACGGCCGCGGGCCGCCCGGCGGGGCGGACCCGGTCAGCCGTGACCGGGGTGGCGCGCACAGCTCCGCCCGGTGGAGCGGGCGGAGCCATGGGGTGCGCATCCACCGGAATTACACTACACCGTGCAGTGTAATTCGGTTAGGATGACCCCATGCCGACCACGAAGACACTGCGCGAGGGGTCCACGCCGAAGCGGGCCGCCATCCTCGCGGCGGCCCGGGAACTGTTCCTCTCCGACGGCTTCGACCGCTCCAGCGTCGACGCGGTCGCCGCCCGGGCGGAGGTGTCCAAGCGGACGGTGTACGACTACTTCGGCGACAAGCAGACCCTGCTGAAGGCGGTCGTCGACGCGGCCGGCCAGTCACTGATCACCACGATCCGGCGCACTCTCGACGACACCCTCGCCGACCCCGTCGAGGACGCCGGCCTCGAAGACGCCCTCGTCGCGTTCTCGATGCGGATCGCGACCGACATGCTCGGCTCGGCGGAGTACGCGGCGCTGCAACGGCTGGTCCGGGCGGAATCCGGCCATCTGCCCCACCGGGGCTACAACTCCATGGCCGACACCCCCGACGAGGCGCTCGCCGAGCGGTTCGCCGCCTTCGCGGCGGCCGGGCTGCTCGACATCCCCGATCCCCGGCTCGCGGCCGACCAGTTCATCGCGCTGACCTTCGGCGTCGCGCTCAACCGGCTCGGCTCCGCGAACGCCGCGGCGGACACCCGCGTACGGCCCCTGGTCGTGGCGGGGGTGCGGACCTTCCTCCGGGCACACCGGCCCGGACGGGGCTGAGGCCCACAGCCCCGGGACGGTACGGAAGAGGGGCAGCCGGAGCGCCGGCTGACGGTCTGTCCGGGCCGTCCCGCCGGGGTGGAGCGGGGCGCGGCGGAGGGTCGTGGTGCAGGATGGACCCATGTGGGAGGGGACAGTCGGCCGGCTCTTCGGGCGACGGGAACGGATCACGCGCTCCGGGAGTCCCGGGCGCGCGGAGCACGCCGGGACCGAAGCCGCGATCACGGCGTTCGGGATCGAGCTGGACGAGCACACGTTCGCGCCGGGGCAGCCCGGCGCCACGGACGGGATGCGGGACGACCTGCGGCGGGCGCTCGACGCGTACGACGAGGCCAAGCGGGAGTTCGCCGGGGCCGGCGAGCACGGCCGGGACGCCGTACTCGGCGCGCTGCGCGCCCTGGACACCGGGCGGCACGCGCTCGCCTGCCTCGACGCGCGCCTCGCCGGACGGGAACCCCCCGAGCGGCTGCCGCTCTGCTTCTTCGACCCCCGGCACGGCGTCTCCACGACCCGGGTGCTCTGGACGCCGGAGGGCGGGGCCGCCCGGCCCACAGCCGTCTGCGCCGCCGACGCCGCACGGCTGGCGGACGGCCTGGCCCCGATGGGCGCACCGCCGACCCCGCCGCCCGCCGCGCCGGGGACGCGCGAGCGGGGAGCCGTACCGGCGTCGCCGTGGGACGCCGTGCGCCGGCGTCCGCGCCTGCGGATGTCCGGCAGCGGGCGGCCCGGGCCGGTGGCACCGGACCGGGAGGACCGGCCGCACGGCCGCGAGACCAGCGGCGGCCGGGGCCGCGCGGGAACGCCCGGCGTCGTCCTCCCGGTCGTCGGCGAGCCCGCCGTGCTCCTCTTCCGCACCGAGCGCCCGGTCCGGGTCACCGTGGTCTTCAAGCCGCCGCGCTCGTCCGACGCGCTCCGCACCTACACCGTGGGGGACGGCTCCGAACCGGCCACCGCCCTGCTGCCGCTGGTCCGGGCCGGCGACAGGAGCGTGATCCGGTTCTCCGTCACCTTCCCCGACCACGAGCGCACCGACTGGTGGGCCCGCTCCGAGGGGCTCGACGCCGTGGCCGATGTCGACGTGTCCGCCGAGGGGCGCGGCTACGCCCTGCTGCGCTACACCGGCCCGGCGGGGCGGATCGCGATTCTGCGCCACCGGGGACGCGGCTCCGTTCTCCTCCAGGCGCTCGACGCCGGGCTGCGGGAGGGAGAGGTGATCGTCCGGGGCAAGGGGGACACCGCCGCCGCCTTCGAGTGGCCGGGGCCGGGCTACTACCAGATACGGGCCCGTGGCGCCTGGGACATCGGGGGAGCTGACTGACCGGGCGCGGCCAGTCCGCTCCCCGTACGACCCGATCGCCCGCCCCGGGGACCGGCGCCGGAGGTCCGCCCCGGCGCGGACCCCGGCCGCACCGGATTGCCGTCGGGACGGTGGTGTCGTTCCCGCCCGCGCGGGGGAGGGAGCACGGTTGAGGGGCCCGTACACACGGCGGACGAGGACGAGGAGCATGGCGCATGACGTTCACACGCTGGGAGGACCGGTCCGTCATCGTGACCGGGGGGACGCGCGGCATCGGGCACGGTATCGCCGAGCTGTTCGCACGGCAGGGGGCGGCCGTGCTGCTCACCGGCCGCGACGGTGCGAACGCCCGGACGGTCGCCGGTGAGCTGTCCCGCGCCACCGGTGGACGGGTCGCGGGGATGGGCGTGGACCTGCGGGACCCGGAGGCCATCGAGGGGATGGCCGCCGAGGCCGCGCGTCTGCACGGGGGCATCGATGTGCTCTGCGCCAACGCCGGGATCTTCCCGGAGAAACCACTGCGCGACATGACCGCCGACGATGTGGACGAGGTCCTGGACGTCAACCTCCGGGGCGGCATCCTGGCCGTCCGCGCCTGTCTCCCGGCGATGGAGCGCGCCGGCCGGGGCCGGATCGTCCTCACCTCGTCGATCACCGGCCCCGCCACCGGCTACGCGGGCTGGTCCCACTACGGGGCGAGCAAGGCGGGCCAGGTGGGGTTCCTGCGCGGCGCCGCCCTCGAACTGGCGCCGCACGGCATCACCGTCAACGCCGTCCTGCCGGGCAATGTGCGCACCGAGGGCCTCGTCGAGCTGGGCGAGGAGTACCTCCGCGGCATGACCGCCTCGATTCCGCTGGGCCGGTTGGGCGAGACCTCGGACATCGCGCACGCGGTCCTCTTCCTCGCCTCCGACGAGGCCGCCTTCATCACCGGCCAGACCCTCACCGTGGACGGCGGCCAGACGCTGCCGGAGTCCCTGGACGCCCTGGCCCCGCCCCGGCCATGACCCTAACGACCCTAACGACCCGGACGACCCTGACGACCCGGCCCGCCGGAGTCAGTCGCCCGGGTCGTCCGGCACCACATGGACGGCGGCCTCCTCGGCGGACGCGGCCGCTCCGGAGATGCCCTCGTCGCGTGCCACGAGATCCTTCTCCTCGTCCTCGTGGGCTCCTTCGTCGGGGGCCACCAGCCGCCCGGCGCGGCGGTCGCCCACCTCGTCGTCGCGGCGTTCCCCGTCCGTGTCGGAGGTGTCACCGATGCCGTCCCCGTCCTGCGGGCCGTCCCACTCCTCCGGCTGCTCCTCCGCGAGCCGTCGATCCAGTGACTCGCCCTCGCGCTGCTCCCGGGCGGTGGTGCCCCAGTGCTCGACGCCCAGCGGCCGTTCCGGCGGGGACCAGCCCTCGTCGTAGGGGTCGGCGCCCCGGTCGATGAGGGTGTCCTCCGGGTCGAGGACTCCCTCGTCGTCGGGGACCTCGTTGTCGTCCGGGGACTCGGGCTGATAGACATCGTCGCCCCTGGCCCCTTCGGGCTCCTGGTCGTCGGCCATGACTCTCCTCCTTCGCCCCGGCCCCTGGGTCGTCTCTTTCGGATCGTGCCGGGCTCGCGAGCCCCGGCACCGCGCCTCGCCGCGTTGTCGCCGGTCGCCGACGCTCCGCGTGGGCTCCCTCCTCCGCCTCGCGATCCACGGCACCGGACCCCGCTCACCGATCCGGCCCGATCCGAAAGAAACCCTAGGACGACCACAGCACACGACCCACCGGGCCGCATCCGCGCGGCCCGGCCGGCGGCGGCACCGCTCACAGCCCGCCCAGGCCCGCCACCCGCTCCCGGACCAGTGCCGCCGCCTGCCGGAGGGCGGCGGCCTCCGTCTCCTCCAGCTCCCACTCGACCGCGCTCAGCGCTCCCTCCGCGTCCATGGCGACGGGAACCCCCACACTGACGTCGCGCAGACCGTACTCGCCCTCCAGGGCCATGGAGGCCGTCCACCCCACCGGCCCTCCGGAGACCCGGTGAGCCTCCCGGGACGGCCCGCGCGTGAGGTCCCGGATCATCCGGGCCACTCCCTCGGCCGTGGTCCACGCCGTGGTGCGGGGCACGTCGAGCCGGCTCCACTCGGCGTAGAAGCCGCGCAGGCTGGTGAGGACGGACTGCCGCTGCGGGGCGGAGAGGTGTACGCGCCGGCCGTTCACCCGGATGCGGCCGAAGAGCGGAACGAACGCGTCCCCGTGCTCGCCGACGACCCAGGCCGTGGTGGACGCCGCCGTCGCGCCGAGCACCCGGGCCGTGGCCACCCGCAGGCGCAGGCTGTCGTTCCAGGAGTAGCCGAGAATCCTGGTGCGGTCGATCTGCGCATGGCGCCGCAGCCACTGGCTGAACACATCGATCGGGTTCGTCACGACAATGACGTGGCCACGCCACTCAGAGGAGATCTTGGCGATCTCGCGGAAGTAGGGATGCACGATCTCCGCGTTGCCGGCCGTCGACTCCGCGCGCGGCGCCCAGGCGGTCAGCGGGACCGACGCGGCGATGACGACGATGTCCGAGTCGTGGAAATCCCCCGTGGTTCCGTGTCCGACCCGTGGTGCGCGGCCCAGCGGCGCGAGCGACTCGGCGTCCATCAGCAGACAGCCGATGGACTCCGGGCTGCGGCCGATGAGCGCGATCTCGTAGGGGTCGCGGGCCGTGAGGAGCAGATGGGCGAGGGACGCCCCCACCCCGCCCGCCGCACCGACGATCGTGACCTTGGCGGGTTTCACCGCGATCGCACCGACGTCGCCTCGCGCCCGGCCCGGGCGCGGACGGCCACCCAGCCGAAGGAGCACGTCGGGTGGGTGGTCCGCCCGCTGAGGCGCTCGAAGTCGGCGAGGAGGCCGGGGCCGGACCACGAGGTCCGCGAGGGCCGGGCCGCCTCGACGGTGGAGCGGTAGAGCCGGCCCCAGGCGGAGTCACCGGTGTAGAAGGGCACCTCCATCGTCACGTCACGGAGGTCGAGTCCGCTGCGCTCCACGGCCCGGGGCAGCCTGCGGCCGAGCCGGAAGTCGATTCCCTCGGTCTGTCCCCAGCGGCACCAGGCCGACCAGAAGCGCTGATGCTCGGGACCGGCGAACACGGCGGCGCTGGCGTCGGGTTCGATCAGGACCAGCGCACCGTCCGGCCTCAGGGCGCGCGCCAGGCGCTCCACCACCGACTCCCAGCGCGGCAGATGGTGCAGCAGGGCCCGGCAGGTGATCACATCGAAGGCGTTGCGGGGCAGTTCGTCCGTGAGGACGTCGAGTTCGCGCACGGACAGGTTGGGGCGCCGCAGGTCCCTCAGGAACGACAGATTGATGTCGGTGGCCAGGACATGCCCGTCCGGGCCGACCTGATCGGCCATCCACCCGGCGATGGTGCCGGTGCCCGATCCGAGTTCCAGGCAGCGCTGTCCCGGGCGCAACCCGGCCGCTCGCAGGGCCCGTTGGTGCAGGGGGTCGAGCAGGCGCGCCAGCAGCAGCAGACGGTCGCGTTCGGCCGAACCCGAGCCGGCGAAGACATAGGGGTGGGCCACCGTGCCCTCCGGGGGGAGTGCGCTCGTCATGAAGGAGTCCTCTCTCGCTGAGTCGATACCTCGGGGGAGGGGCCGCGGGGGTGGGGCGCGTGCCGCGGACGACCGGTCCTCGCCGGCGGCCGGCGCGGCCCCTCGCCGGCCGGCGGGCCGCCGTACGGGGGTCAGGCGGTGGTCCCCGCCCCCGCGACATAGGAACCGGAGGCGGCGGTGATGATGAGCCCGGCGACCGCGGCGGGCTTGGACATGTACACGGCGTGGCTGCCGCCGGTCTCCACCATCGCCGAACCGGCCCGCTCGGCCATGGCGCGCTGGGCCGGCGGAGGGATCATGCGGTCGCCGGTGGCGACCAGATAGAAGCTCGGCCTCTTCTGCCAGGCGGGCCGGGCGACCGCCCCGCCGAGGGCGTCCACACCCCAGGGCACCTGGGAGTCGGCCAGGAACCGGGCCTCGTCGGCGGGCAGATCCCCCGCGAAGGACGCGGCGAACCTCTCCCGGTCGAGGAGGAGGTGTCCGCCGACCGGAGGCAGGATCGGCGGGACCGGCGCACCGGCCGGGGGATCGGCGATCAGGGTGCTCACGGACTCGCCCCTGTCGGGTACGAACGCCGCGATGTAGACGAGCGCGGCGACGTTCCCGTGGTTGCCCGCCTCCGAGATCACCGCGCCGCCGTAGGAGTGCCCGACCAGGACGGCCGGGCCGTCCTGGGCGTCGAGGACGAGGTGGGTCGCGGCGACATCGCCGGCGAGGGAGAGCGTGGGGTTCTGGACGACGCTCACGCGGTAGCCGTCCGCGCTGAGCAGCCGGTGGACCCCCTTCCAGCCGGACCCGTCGACGAATCCGCCGTGGACCAGGACGATGTTCCGGATGTGCGCAGGGGTGCTCACGATGGGTCAGCTCCTTGGGGTGTTCCTCGCCCGCGGGCCGGCGACCCGGTGCTCCGGGGCACGCGGGGGAGAGGGGTGATGGTGGTGGGTGCTCACCGGACCGGGTGCTCGGTGGCCGGGTGTCCGCCGGGCCGGGGGAGCCGGGCCGGGTGGGTGTCTGTCGTGCTGGGCGGGCCGGGCCGGACGGGTGCTCACCGGACCGGGTGGGTGTCTGGCGGGCCGGGGGAGCCGGACCGGTGTCCGTCGGGCCGGTGCTCACCGCACCCGCACTCGCACTCGGTCCCGGTCCCGTTCCCGGCCGGTGGAGTGTTCAGCCGGCCGGGCCCGCTGCCCGGCGCGGGACGGTCCATGACGCGTGGGTGTTCACCTGGTCCACGGTGGCCCGGGCCACCTCCCGGTACCCGGTCGCGATCTTCCGGGCCCGGTCGGCGGGGAGCGCCCCGCCGTGTTCCGCCGCCCGCGAGATGATCTCCTCCGGCCCCAGGCGCCGGTTGGCCAGCACCACCGCGTTGACCGTCGGCCTGCGCATCCGGTCGTAGCGGCGGAGCGCGGCCCCGGGGTCGTTCTCCCGGGCCAGGCACCAGGCCAGTACCCGGGTGTCGACGATGGACTGCGACCCGCCGTTCATGCCCATGGGGAACATCGGGTGCGCGGCGTCACCGAGCAGGGTGACCCGCCCGGCGCTCCAGTACGGCAGCGGATCGCGGTCGGCCATGGGGTACTCGAAGATCGCCGAGGAGTGCTCGGCCAGTGAGCCGAGGTCGATCCACGGCAGATCCCAGAGCGCCAGCCCGGCGCGGGCCTCCGCCGCCGTGAGGCGGCGGCCCGCGCCGTCCGGAGGCGCGGCGGACGGACCGTACCGTACCTCCAGCACCCAGTTCATCAGGGCCCGGCCGCCCTCGGTCACCGGGTCCTCGATCGGGTAGGCGACGAACTTGGCGCCGGGCGTGCCGCCCGCGACCACGATCGTGCGGCCGTCGAAAATGTGCGGATGGCGGGCGACCCCGCGCCACATGTGGACGCCGTTCCCCTTCACGGGGCCCTCGTCCGGGTGGAGTTGCGCGCGGACCGCGGAGTCGATGCCGTCGCAGCCGACCAGCACATCGGCGTCATCGACCACGGGCCGGCCGCTCGCCCGGTCCAGGAAGTGGGCCCGGACACCGTCCCCGGTCTGCTCGAAACGCCGGAACAGCAGACCGGTGCGGACCGCCTCCGGCCCCAGGCGCTCGCGCACCGCCGCCAGCAGCAGCATCTGGAGACTTCCGCGGTGTACGGAGTGCTGCGGCCAGTGGTAACCGGCCACGAGCCCCAGCGGTTCCTCCCACACCGGCTCGCCCGACCGGTCGCGGTAGCTCAGCCTGCGCGGGGAGAGCGCGATGGCGGCCAGCTCACCGGCCAGGCCGAGTTCGGCTAATTCGCGGACGGCGTGCGGCAGCAGATTGATGCCCACGCCGACCGCCTCGACGGTCCGCGCGGCCTCGTGCACCCGGGGTGCGAAGCCGGCGGCGTGCAGACTCAGGGCACAGGTCAAGCCGGCGATGCCCCCGCCCACGACGGTCACTCTCATCGATCTGTCCCTGCCTCTCACCGAAGCCCTGGGGCCGGGCCCCTGCCATCAGCTTCCGGCCACGGGCGGCGGGGCGTCCAATACAGAGCGGTGATGGCAGCCATCAAGATCGTTGATCGCGGCGGGGGTTCCCGGGGCCGTGGCGTTCCCGTCCATGGCGCGGGCCGTGGGCCGTGTCCCGCGGGGAGCCCACCGTGCCCGCCGGACGGCGCGCGCCGCGCGGCCCCCTCGCCCTCCAGGCGGTGCCGCGACCGCCCCGCACCCGGCACGCGGGGCGCCCCGGCCGGCGGCACCGGCGCGTTCGGGCGTCCGGCGGCGGGCCCGGAGGGCGAACCCCGGCCCCGAGCACCCGTCACCGGCCGGCGGTACGGCGTGGCCGCCGCCCATGCCCCCTCAGGGGCGGCCCAGTGCCCGGTACTCCCATCCCGCCGCGCGCCACCGGGCCGGGTCGAGGGCGTGGCGGGCGTCGAGAACGCGCCGCCGGGCCACCACCGCGCCCATGGCGTGCGGATCGATCTCACGGAACTGCGACCACTCGGTGAGCAGCAGCACCACCTCCGCGCCGGTGGCGCCGCTGATGGCGTCGGTGCCGTACTCCAGCTCGGGGAAGGCGCGCCGGGCGTTCCCGGTGGCGGCCGGGTCGACGACCGTCACCCGGGCACCCGCGCGGTGGAGGGTGCGCGCCACATCCAGCGCCGGGGCGTCGCGTATGTCGTCGGAGTCGGGTTTGAAGGCGGCCCCGAGCACGGTCACCCGCACACCCGCCGGCTCACCTCCGGTCAGTTCGCGCACCAGGTCGACGGTGCGGGTGCGGCACCGCTGATTGATGCCGTCCATCTCGTGGAGGAAGGCGACCGCCCGGCCCGCCCCCAGCTCCTCCGCGCGGTGGGTGAAGGCCCGGATGTCCTTCGGCAGGCATCCGCCGCCGAAGCCGAGCCCGGGCTTGAGGAACCGCCCGCCGATCCGGTCGTCGTGGGAGAGGGCCGTCGCGAGCGCGGTCACATCGGCACCGGTGGCCTCGCAGACCTCCGCCATGGCGTTGATGTACGAGATCTTGGTGGCGAGGAACGAGTTGGCCGCCACCTTCACCAGCTCCGCGGTCGGCAGATCGGTGACCACGACCGGTGTGCCCCGGGCGATGACGGGGGCGAAGGCGGCCCGCAGCCGCTGCTCGGCCCACTCCGACGCGACCCCGAAGACCAGCCGGTCGGGCCGCAGGGAGCCCTCCACCGCATGACCCTCGCGCAGGAACTCCGGGTTCCAGGCGAGCCGCACATCCGCTCCGGCCGGGGCCACCCGCTGGATCAGCCCGGTCAGCCGGGCCGCGGTGCCCACCGGGACGGTGGACTTGCCGACCACCAGCGACGGCCGGCGCAGATGCCGCGCGAGCGCCTCGACCGAGGCGTCGACATGGGTCAGATCGGCCGCGTGCGAGCCCTGCCGCTGCGGTGTCCCGACACAGACGAAGTGCACATCCCCGAACTCCCCGGCCTCCTCCGGGCCGGTGGTGAAACGCAGCCGCCCGGAGTCGAGCGCCTTGCCGAGGAGTTCCGGGAGGCCCGGCTCGAAGAAGGGGACCTCCCCGGCGTTCAGTCGCTCGATCTTCCCCGGGTCCACATCCACGCCCAGCACCTCGAAGCCGAGGGCGGCCATGCAGACGGCGTGGGTGGCGCCGAGATATCCGGTGCCGATCACGGTGAGACGGGGAGCGGGAGCGGTCATGGTGACCTCCGGGCGATGGTTGTCGGTGGGGTGGGCGCCTGACGCGCCCCGTGCACTCGTGCTGCCGCTCCCGGCGGGGTTCGGCGGGGCGCGACGGATCACCGCACCGCCCGTCGTGGCGGGGTCCGGTGGGAGCGGGCGCCGGTCCTGCGGGACCGGGCCGGGAGGGCGGGAACCGGTCGACCGGACGAGGCCGGGCCCATCGGGCGAAAGGGGTGGTCGGTGGGGTGGGAGCGGGCCGGTCAGCCCCCGTCAGGAGGCGCAGTCGACATTGGCGAGCCCCTTGGCGGCGTCGGTCACCTTGTTGTCGCAGGTGACCTTGTTGCCGTCGGAGGTGAGACGGAAGCCCCAGCCGGGTCCGTCCACGCGCGCGGTGTTGCCGCTGAAGGTGTTGCCGGTGCCCCAGCCCTTGACGATCTGATGGGTCTGGAAGCCGTCCTCGGGGGAGTTGCGCCCGGTGTTGCCCTGGATCAGCCAGTCGTTGCCCTTGACGTCGACCCAGGAGTCGTTGTGGGAGCCGGCCAGTTTCGCGCCGTCGAAGGTGTTGCCGACGACCCTGCCGCCGGTGGTCCCCTCCTTGATGTCGACGGCCTCGCCCGTGGTGTCGCTGATGCGGTTGCCGATCACCGCGTTCCGGTCGCTCTCGTCCGGCGCGCACTGGGTGACGGTGCACCAGTTGGACTTGGCGGTACCGATGTAGACACCCTCGCCGAACTTCGGCTTCCGCAGCCCGGTGGCACGGACGACATTGTCCCGGACCACATTGTCTGAGCTGAAGTCGCGCAGATGGATGGCCTCGTCGCCGATCGACTCCACGGTCAGGCGCTGGATCACCGTGCCCCGTACCCGGTCCGCCATCACTCCCTTCTGGCCGTTGCGCACGGTGAAGCCGACCACCCGCCAGTGGGTGGCGCCCTTGAGATGGAGGGCGTATCCGCCCTTGATCCCGCCGCCGTCGATGACCGCGCCGGAGCCGCCGCACAGCGAGACGGGTTTCTCGGCGGTGCCGGCGGCCGTGGCGACGAAGCGCCCGGAGTAGACGCCGTCGGCGAGCCGGATGCTGTCCCCGGCGCGCGCCTTCGCGAGGGCGTCCTTGAGGGAGCGGGCATCGCCCACCGTCACCGAGGCGGGCGGGCAGTCGACCTCGGCGGAGGGCGCGGGCGGCACCGGGTCACCGGCACCGGGGGAGGCCGCCGGCCCGTCCGTCTCCACCGGTTCCGGCTCGCCCGGCTCGTCCGGGTCGCTGGGCACGGCCCCCGGCCGTACGGACCAGGTGGAGTCGGGCCCGGCCTCGGTGGCTCCCGGCAGCACCTCCGTCCCCGCTCCGCCGTCGCGCCCGGACACGGCCACCACGAGCGCGATCAGCGCGACCGCGAGTGCGGCCCCGGAGAGCCACACGGCCGGACTCCGGCGGGCCCCGGGCCGGTCGGGCGGCTGCGGCGGCCCCGGCGGCTCCGGCGGCCCGGGCGGTTGCGCTGGTTGCGGCGGAACGGATGACATCGTCGGTGACTCCGGCTTCGCGGGATGGTGGTGACGGGTCTTGGACCGGTGCGGTGGAACCGGGGACGGATGCCCACCGCCCGGGGGACCGCGGCCTACCGCTGGTCGTGACCGGCGGTCATCGCCGGCATCCGATGGCGGCCGGACGTACCCGTCCGGGCGTTCTCCTTGAGGAGTTCGCTCGCGGGCGCGCTCGGCAGCGACTTCTTGTCGGCGTACGGATGGATGCCCAGGCGCGGCACATCGCCCCGGCGGCTGGTGCGCCGGGCGCCCAGCACCGCCGAGATCAGGATGAGCAGCAGGATGGACGCCCAGAGCAGGGTCATCGGGCTGGCGTAGTGACGGAACTTGATCCAGAAGCTGCTGGTGTCGTGCCAGGCGAAGGTCTGGTTCTTCTTGAGCGTGATGTCACCGCGCGCCCGGCTGGTGTCCAGCGCGCTCGGCCCGACCCCGGCGACCACGTTGTAGGTGACCTTGGATCTGCCGACACCGCCCACCAGGGATATCCCGTGCTCGGTGGCGTCCTGGACGGTGTTCCCGCGCACCTCGGCCCGCGAGTCCCGTACATAGACGCCGGTGTCCGTGCCCTCGATGAGGTTGCCGCTGATGTTCGCCCCCGACACCCCGTCCCTGACCGAGATGCCCTGCCGGGTCTGGCCGCTGAGATGGTTGCCGGTGATGGCGACCTTGCTGGCGTCCTCACGGGCCACGATACCCATGTCGCCACCGTCGACCCGGTTGTCCTGCACACCGACGTTCACCCCGCCGAAGATCTCGATGCCGTAGCGGCCGTTGTCCCTGGCCGTGCTGTGGGAGACCGAGTTGGAGCCGTAGCTGGCGATGGACTCCCCGGCGGCGGAGGGGCCGTCCGCCAGCGGCCTGCCGCTGAGCGTGAAGCCGTTTCCGCCGTTGGACAGCGCCTTGGAACCGGTGACCCGGGCCTGCTGGGTGGCGCGGGAGAGCACGAAGCCGTCGCCGCCGTTCTCCTCGGAGACCGTGCGGTCGACCACGACATTGGTGACACCGCGGTGCAGTACCACCCCGTCCTCCAGACTGTTCCGCACCGTGGTCCGGGTGATGTTGACCCCGCTGGCGCCCGAGACGAACACCCCGTACAGATTGCCCGAGACGGTGGAGTTGCTGATCTCCGCGGAGAGATAGGAGAGATCGGGCACCGAGAACCGGCCGTCCGGTGTCCTCAGCTCCCCGGCGGGCTCGGCGATCACTCCACTGCTGCGGGGTGTCTGCTCGGACTGCCGCTCCGCCTTGTCGTCGGCGGCCGACTGCTCCCGCTGGTTGAGATTCTCGTCGGCGCCGGAGTACTTGATGTTGCCGGTGTCGGGCCGGTCCGTGCCGGTGAGACCGAGACCGCCGGTGCGCCCGCTCCAGAACCCCAGATCGGAGACCCGGGTGTGGGTCATGGAGAACTGGCCGCCGATGGCCCGCACATAGGCCCGGCCGTCCCGTACATCCGTGTCCGGCTCGTTGGTGCGGGTGTCCGAGCTGCTGATGCGCATCGGCGCCTGCGGGGTGCCCTCCAGGGTGAGCCGGCCACCGAAGGAGACGATGGAGACAAAGCCCTTGGTACTGCTCGCCAGCCGCAGATGGAGCCCGCCGGGACTGGAGAGCTTGAGCTTGGCCCCCGTGTTCAGATAGATGTTCTCGGTCAGCAGATAGGAGCCGTCCCGCTTGCGGACAAAGGTCTGCGGAGCGAGTTCGAGCAGGTCGGAGACGCCGTACGGCTTGGTGCGCTGGGTCAGGACCAGGGTGTATCCGCCCTGGGTGTCCAGCCGGTACGGGCGTGACCACTGCGGGCCCTTCAGCGGGGCGACGGCGGCCACCGCGCGGACCTGGTCCAGCCGGCGGTCCTCCGCGGCGACGAGGGCGGTCTGGTTCTCCGCGTCCTCGGCGGTGAGCGCCGGGTCCCTGTCGCCGCGCCCGGCCGGCGCCGCGCCCGTCGCGGGCGCCGGTGCCGCGAGGAGCAGACCCGCCGCGACGGGCAGGGCGACCAGGAGCCGTGCGGCGCGGAGCACCCGCCGCGCGCTCTGTCCGGATGGATGTGTCATCGCCGCACCGCCCCCGCGGGAGAGACTCCGGACCGCGTCCCGTGGGTGAGAGAGGCGGCGCTCTGCCCCTCACCGCCCACGCTGGTGCTGGTGCGGGTCAGCCAGCCCTGCTTGTTCATGGTGAGGAAGGCGTACAGCTTGATCGGCAGCGAGATCATGATCACCACCAGTGCGAGCAGCGGCAGCAGCAGGATGTCCTGGGGATGCCGGCGCAGATGGGAGTAGCCGCGGATGCCGCGCCCCACGACCAGCCAGATCACCACCAGCACCACCCCGCGGCCGTTCAGCTCCAGCCGGCTGAAGAGCAGATAGCCCAGCGCCATGCCCATCGTCACCGGTGTCAGCAGGATCTGGAGAACGGTGATCTTGGTGACCAGGGGTGCCCGCCAGAGCCAGCCCTTGTAGAGGGCGGTCAGATAGCAGCGGTAGGAGTTCCTGCTCCAGCGCACCCGCTGCTTCACAAAGGCGGAGAGCGAGTCCGGGAACATCGACAGCGCCCGTGCGGAGGACTGGTGCACGGTCCGGTAGCCGGAGGCCAGCACCAGCCAGGTCAGCCTGCCGTCGTCCCCGGCGACACACCGGCGGCCCAGGAAGAACTCGTTCTCCAGGTTCTCCAGCACCGGCGCCACCGCCGCCCGCCGGTACGCGGCCGTACGGCCGGAGAGACACGCCACGGCGCCGGCGCGGCCCATGGCGGGGACGTAGTCGTAGTAGCGCAGATTGACCAGCCAGTCGGCGAGGCGCCGCCAGACGCTGGTGCTTCTCAGATAGACGTTCTGCTGGGTCCCGACCCCGCCCACCTCCGGGTCGGCGAACGGCATCTGCACCGCCGCGAGCAGCCCCGGCTGCCAGCGGGTGTCGGAGTCGACCAGCACGATCAGCTCACTGGTCGCCGCCCTGATGCCCACTCCCAGCGCCGAGCGCTTGCCGTGGTGCTCGAAGGCCAGCACCCGTACCCGTGGGTCCTCCACCAGGGACAGCTGCCGCAGCACCTCCGTGTCGTCCACGTCGGGCACGATGATGATCTCGGTGGGGTCCTGCCGCAGCCAGGTCTCCAGGCAGTCCAGCAGAATCTCCGGGTCCTCGCGGTACGCCGGGACCACCACCGACACCGTGGTGCGGAACTCGTTCACCACGGGCCGGGCGAAGCGCGAGAGCACCGCCCGATAGAGCCACAGCGCCCAGACGAACGCTCCGGCGAGGCCCAGCGGCATCAGTTCACGCCACGATGTTTCCCCCGCGGCCATGACGATCCATGACCACACTCCGTCGAAAAAACCTGACACCTGTCCCGGCCCCCCAGCCCGCATGGTGATGACGTTCGGAGTCAGCAACCCCACGCGATGCGCCACTGTACGGGAAACGATCGAGCTGAAAGGGCCATCTCTCCACACTTGATACACGGTTCTTACTCAGAAAGGTCTCCACCTCTCCATATCTGGCCGGGGTTGGCCGGTGGACGGCCAACGGGCGCCGGGCCCGGGCGAGTTGGCGGGAGCCCGGCGAGCGATGGCGCCCGCGCCCCGGCGCACCGGGAACCGGAATCGTCCCCTCACGGCAGGTCCCGGGGTTTGGACGGCCCGAACCGTGCAACACGCACTCGGGAGGCGTCATGGCTGATTCAGCTGATTCAACGGAGAGCGACAACCAGGAGAACGACCGGAGCGCGCAGGCCACACCGGGCCCGACCGCAGTGCTGCGCAAGGCGTGCGCACAGCTGTCGGAACTCACCGGTCAGCAGGCCGAATCGGTCACCTCATTCGTACGGACGGAGGACGGCTGGTCGCTGGAGGTGGAAGTGGTCGAACTGGAGCGGGTGCCCAGCACCGCGAGTCTCCTCGCCACCTATGAGGTGAGCCTCGACCGCGACCACGAACTGAGCGGCTACCGGCGTGTCCGCCGTTACGAGCGCGGCCGGGCCGATCCCCGCTAGGGACCGAGCCCGGCGGAACGGCCCCGCACGGGGGCCGGACGCGCACCACACCGAGCAAGGAGGGAGCACCAGCGATGACTGTTGTGCCGACCCAGCAGCAGAGTGGCGGAGGAGGCGGTTCCAGCGGCCTCTACGACGTCCTGGAACTGATTCTCGACCGGGGACTCGTCATCGACGCGTTCGTCCGGGTGTCCCTGGTGGGCATCGAGATCCTCAAGATCGACATCCGGGTGGTGGTCGCCAGCGTCGACACCTATCTCCGGTTCGCCGAGGCGTGCAACCGGCTCGACCTGGAGTCCGGACCGCGCAAGGACCCGGGCCTGCCCGACCTGGTCGGGGAGATGACCGAGTCCGGCGCGCGCGGCAAGACCAAGGGAGCGCTCTCCGGCGCGGCCCAGACCATAGCGGACTCCTTCCAGCAGGGGCGTGACGAAGGCTCCCCGCGCGAGGAGCAGAGCGAGTCCCGGCCGCGCACCCGGCGGCCCGCCGCCCGCAAGCAGAAGGAGGAATCGGAGTGAGCGTCTACGTCTACGGCATAGCGAGCAGTTCCCATCCGAAGCTCCCGGAGGAGGCGGACGGCATCGGTGACCCGCCCCAGCGCGTCCGTGTCATCCGCCACGGCCGGATCGCGGCGCTCGTCAGCGACGCACCGGACCGGATCAGGCCCAAGAGGCGCGATCTCGTCGCCCACCAGCACATCCTGACCCGGGCGGGCGAGCACGGCTCGGTCCTGCCGCTGCGGTTCGGCGGTGTGTCGCCCGACGAGGAGTCCCTGACGGCCGTGCTCGCCGAGCGCGAGGAGTACTACGTCGAGCGGCTCGCCGCCCTCGCCGACAAGGTGGAGTACAACGTCAAGGCCACCCATGACGAGGAGTCGGTGCTGCGCCGCGTCATCGCCGACGACCCGGAGCTGCGCCGCATGGCCGACGCCGCGCGGAGCGCCCAGGGCGGCTCCCACGATCAGAAGGTCCAGCTCGGGGAGCGCATCGCGGCGGCCGTGCAGGCCAGGGAGGTCCAGGACGCCGAGCTTCTCAGGCGTGCCCTGGAGCAGGTGTGCAGCGAGTCCAACGACGGTCCGCAGAGCCTGGGCTGGCTGACGAACATCTCCTACCTGGTGGACCGGGACGGCGCCGCCGCGCTGGTGGAGGCCGTGGACACCCTCCGTACCGAGCAACCCCATCTGGTGCTCACCCTCACCGGGCCGCTGCCGCCCTACAGCTTTGTGGAGTGAGCGGGCATGGGGCTGATCGGTGAGCTGCTGAAGCTGCCCGCCGCCCCCGTGCGCGGCTCCCTGTGGGTGCTGCGCCGGGTGGTGGACGAGGCGGAACGGCAGTACTACGACCCCTCGGTCATCCAGAACGAACTCGCCCGGCTCGCGGAGCAGTTCGAAGCGGGCGAGATCGACGAGACCGAGTTCGACCGCCGGGAGGACGAGCTCCTCGACCGGCTGGACACACTGCACAACAGGGAGCAGGGACGATGAACTCACGAGTGGTGATCGGCCTCGCGATGGGCGCGGGGTATGTACTCGGGCGTACCAAGAAGGGCAAGCTCGCGTTCGCCGTGGCGACCATGGTGGCGGGCAAACGGCTCAATCTGAGCCCGGCGGCCCTCGGCGAGCTGGTGACGCGCCAGCTGAAGGAGAACCCGCAGTTCAAGCAGCTCGGCGACCAGTTGCGCCAGGACCTCGGCGGAGTCGGCAAGGCCGCCACCGGAGCGCTGGTCAACCGGCAGCTCGAAGGCATCGCCGACCGGCTGCACGAGCGGACCCTTGGCGTCCAGGACCGGATCGACGGAGTGGTCCCCGGCGGTGAGCGGGCCGACGAGGAGGCCGAGGAGCCCGAGGAGTCGGAGGAGTCGGGGGAGTCGGAGGAGGAGCCCGAGGGGTCGGAGGAAACGCGCGAGTCCGAGCGCGAGTCCGGGTCCGGGTCCGGGTCGCGGCAGGCGAAGAAGCCCGCCACCCGCCGCGCCCCCTCCGGCCAGACGAAGAAGACCGCGCGCCCCGCCCGGCGGACGGCGAAGAAGACGGCGGCCCGGAACCCCGCCAAGTCCACCGGGAACACCGGTGCCGAGGGAGGCCGTGGCCGTGGCTGACAAGAACGGTCCGCTGAGCGCGGACAACCCCGCCGTGCGGCGGCTCAAGGAAGAGGCCCAGGGCTATCTGGCGGCGCAGGCGCAGCAGACGCTGATGTCGGCGGGCCGGATGCTGGGCCGCACCACCGGCAGGCTCAACGACATCGCGGAGGGCCGCGGCCCCGGGCTGGCCAAACTGGCGCTGGAGGGTGGCCGCAAGGCCGCCGAGGGCAAGGGCCCGCTGCGCGGCGCCCTGGAGGTCGGGGCCTCCCATCTCAAGGAGAACGTCACCCGGGCGCTCAAGAACGCCGGCGGCGGGAAGTCGAAGGGCGGCGGCGGCAGCAAGCCGGTGGTCATCATCGAGTCCGTCGATGTCGGGGTGCCGGTCCGCGAGGCGTACGACCAGTGGACGCGGTACCAGGACTTCGCCGCCTTCGCCCGCGGCGTCAAGAGCGCGAGCCACGCCGACGACACCACATCGGACTGGCAGATGAAGGTGTTCTGGTCCAGCCGGAGCTGGAAGGCCCGTACCACCGAACAGATACCGGACAGCCGCATCCAGTGGACGTCCGAGGGCGGCAAGGGCACCACCAAGGGCGTGGTGACCTTCCACGAGCTGGGCGAGAGCCTCACCCGGGTGCTGCTGGTCATCGAGTACTACCCGAAGGGCCTCTTCGAGAAGACCGGCAACATCTGGCGCGCCCAGGGGCGCCGGGTCCGGCTCGACCTCAAGAACTTCGCCCGCCACATCACCCTGCGCGGGGAGGCCGAGGACGGCTGGCGCGGGGAGATCCGGGACGGAGAAGTGGTGCTCAGCCATGACGACGCCATGGCGGAGGAGGAGGAAGCCGCCGAGGAGTCGTCCCACGACGAGCCGGCGGGCGAGGAGACCGACGAGGAGTACGAGGAGGAGGGGGACCACGAGCCCGAGGGCGAGCACGACGACGCCGAGGGCGAGGAGTACGACGACGAGGAGGTGTACGAGGACGAGCACGAGGAGGCCCCCGCCGAGGAGGGGGAGTTCGCGGACGAGGACCTCGACGAGGAGGCCGCCGAGCGGGAGTACGCCGCGTCCGGGAGCCGTGACCGGAGGTGAGCATGGCGACGCCCGGCCGGCTCCCCGACCCCTATGGCTCCGGCGGCGGCGCGAATCTGGCGGACATCCTCGAACGGGTGCTCGACAAGGGGATCGTCATCGCCGGCGACATCCGCATCAACCTCCTGGACATCGAACTCCTCACCATCAAACTCCGGCTGATCGTCGCCTCCGTCGACAAGGCGAAGGAGATGGGCATCGACTGGTGGGAGCACGACCGTGAGCTCTCGTCCGGCGGCACGCGGCGCGACGAACTCGGCGCGGAGAACGAACGCCTCCAGCAGCGCGTCGCGGAGCTGGAGGCGCTGACGAGGACGGAGAAGACGTGACACCGGGAACCGCGACCGAGGACACACCATGAACCGACTGCGCTACGTCTACGCCGTGACCCGCCCCTTCGGCGCCGCGCTGCCCGAGGAACTGCGGGGCGTGGCCGGGGCACCGGCCTATCCGCTCGGCCACGACGGTCTGACGGCGGTGGTGTCGGACGTGCCCGCCGAGGACTTCGGCGAGGCCCCGCTGCGGAAGCGGCTGGAGGATCTCGACTGGCTCGCCGAGACCGCCCGCGCCCATGAGGCGGTGGTTGCCGCGGTGGCCTCGGTCGGCAGCCCGCTGCCGCTCCGGCTCGCCACCGTCTGCCACGACGACGACGGCGTCCGCCGGCTGCTCGACGCCGGACGCTCCCGCTTCGTCCGGACCCTGGAGCGGCTCGACGGCCGGGTCGAGTGGGGGGTGAAGGTGTACGCGGAGAAGGCCGCGGCCGGACCCGCGCCCGCGGGCCGGGGCGGGCCGGAGACCGGGCAGGACTATCTGCGCAGGCGGCTGCGGGAGCGCCGCACCCGGGAGAGTTCCTGGCAGTCCGCCGACGGTGTCGCGCGCCGGCTCCACGAGGAGCTGAGCCGGTCCGCCGAGGGTGTGCGCTTGCACCCGCCGCAGCGGGCCGAGCTGTCCGGCGCGGCCGGGGAGAACATCCTCAACGCCGCCTTTCTCGTCCCGCGCGAGGAGAGCGCGGCCTTCGTCGAGACGGTCCGGCGGCTCACCCCCGGCGAGCCCGGGGTCCGGATGGAGCTGACCGGCCCCTGGGCCCCGTACTCCTTCGCGACCGGCGAGGAGAGCGAGGAACCGCGCTCCGACGGCCCGGACCGCGACGGCCCCGCCGACGGCCGCGGCGCGGGCTCCGGCGGTGTCGCGCGGGGTCCGGACACCGCCCCGGCCCCGGGGGAGGCCCTCCGGTGACCGCCCCCGAATCCGGCCCCCTCGCCGCCCGGCAGGTCGCCCTGGTCGATCTGCTGGACCGGCTGCTGGCCGGCGGGGTGGTGATCACCGGGGACCTCACCCTGCGCATCGCCGACGTCGATCTCGTGCGGATCGATCTCAACGCCCTCATCAGCTCGGTCACCGAACAGGTTCCCTCGCCCTGGGACACCGGAAGGGGAGCGCCGTGAGCGAACCGCGCCGCACACTCGACATGCGGCCCGACACCGTGGAGCGCGACCTCGCCAAGCTCGTGCTGACCGTCGTGGAGCTGCTGCGCCAGCTGATGGAGCGGCAGGCCCTGCGGCGGGTGGAGACCGGCGACCTCAGCGAGGCGCAGGAGGAGCGGATCGGCCTCACGCTCATGCTGCTGGAGGACCGTATGGGGGTCCTGCGCGAGGAGTTCGGCCTGGAGCCGGGGGACCTCAATCTGGACCTCGGCCCGCTGGGCCCGCTCCTGTCGGACTCCTGACCCCGGCGGTGCCCGGGCGCCGCCGTCGCGCCGCTGTCGCACCGCCGGGGACCCCGCCGCCCGCCGTCGTGCCCGGAACGGCTCCGGGCGGGGCGCCCGCGCCGGCGGAACGGCCCGCCTACTCCGGTTCCGGCGCTCCTTCGCCGATGACCCGCCGCGCCGCCTCGCTCTCGGCGGCGGGGGGCGACAACTCGTCCAGCGTGTCGAAGTCGTCCTTCGCCAACTCCGCCTCCCAGGCGGCGGCGAGCCGCTCCTGCTCGGCCTCCGGCCGCCTTACGACCTCCTCGCGGTGCTCCGGGCTCAGCGCCTCCAGAAACCGCGCGACGGCGTCCATGGGCATGTCGTCCTCCTTCGATCGCATGGGCCACAGCCTCCCCACACCCCGCCCATCATGATCGAGCCACGCCGCCCGCCCCGGGATGTCGCGCCCCGGCCACCGCCGAACGGGTGCCCCCGGCAGCGGACACCGGACGGCCCTCCCGGTGCCCCGGGAGCGCGGATCAGTCGATCACCGCGGTGGCCTCGACCTCGACCAGATGGTCGGGTACGTCCAGTGCCGCGACCCCGATGAGCGTGGCGGGCGCCGCCGGGGTGACACCCAGTGCCGCCGCCGCCCGGGAGATCCCCTCCAGGAGCCGGGGCATCTGGTCGGGGGTCCAGCCGACGACATGGACGGTCAGCTTCACCACGTCGTCGAAGGACGCCCCCGCCGCGGCCAGCGCGGTCGCGGTGTTGAGGTAGCACTGCTCGACCTGAGCGGCGAGGTCGCCCGCACCGACCGTGGTTCCCTCGGCGTCCCACGCCACCTGTCCCGCGGTGTGGATCAGCTTCGACCCGGTCGCGATGGACACCTGCCGGTAGACATCGATCTCCGGCAGCCCTTCGGGGTTCATCAGGGTAATGGCCATGGTGTGTCCGTCTCCTCGCGGTGAGAGCCGTCGGCTCGCCTCGAACCGGGGTCCTCCCGGTCGCTCGTGGTTACGGGGAAACCGTAGGAGAGCCCGTGCCGACGTGGAAGAACGCACTTTTCGGTGCCCGGGGCACCCCGCGGTGACCATGGGGACGGCGGTCGCCCCCGCCCGGCCCGGTCCGGGTGCCGCGCACACCGCCGCGCACGGGCGCGGGGTCACCCCTCATCGGCGCGGCGGGCGCGCAGCGCCCTCACCTTGTGGCGGTTGCCGCAGTGCTCCATGGAGCACCAGCGGCGCCGGCCGGGGCGTGAGGTGTCGACATAGACCAGCTCGCAGTTCCCGGCGGCGCAGGCGCGGATACGGTGTGCGAAGGGGCCGGTCAGCAGGGCGATGGCGTCCCGGGCGACGGAGGCGGCCAGTTGCGTGCCGTCGGGTGTGCCGGCCCACCGCAGCTTCCCGGCCGGTGTGACAGCGGGTGCCAGGGCGGGCCGGGCCGCCGCCTCGTTGACGGTCTCCAGATCGCCGGGCGGATACGGCTCGCCGCGCATATGGGCGACAACCATCCGGAGCAGGGCGTCGCGCAGCCTCCGCACCTCGGTCACCTCGGGCCGGGAGACGGTGAGCACGGGCGTCGGCGTCAGCCGGGAGCGGTCCGCCCAGGCGGCCAGGTCGGCGGGCTCGTGCAGGACCTCGTAACGGCGGTAGGGGCCGGGGCCGCCGGTGGTCAGCAGCTCCAGGCACAGCGCGCCGGGGTCGAACCGGTGGGCGACGCCGCCACCCGAGTGGAGCGTCAGCCCCTTGCTTGCAGAGGAGGCCATGTAACCAATATAACGAGTTACATGGCACTGAGTTGGAAGTTGGTCATCGACAGCGGGAACGCCGCGACGCTCGCGGACTTCTGGGCCGCGGCCCTGGAGTACGAGGTGGAGGACCCCAGCGCTCTCATCGAGCAACTGCTGGCCGCCGGTCACATCGACGAGGACGCGGTCATCGAGCACCGGGGCCGCCGGATCTTCCGCGGCTATGCCGGGGTCCGCCACCCCGATGACCCGTTCGACGAGACCAGCGGTGTGGGGCACGGCCGGCGGCTGCTCTTCCAGGACGTGCCCGAGGGCAAGTCCGGCAAGAACCGTCTGCACGTCGACATCCACAGTGACCCCGGCGGCCTCGACGCGCTGGTGGCCCGTCTCGAAGGGCTGGGGGCCGTCCGCGTCGAGGAGATCGACCACGGGCCCGCCGGGCACTGGTGGCTCATGCGGGACCCCGAGGGCAACGAGTTCTGCGCCGCGTAGCCGCCCGCCCCGCGTGGTGGTCCCGGCGGAGATCCCTCCTTTCGGGTGATGGCTGGTCCTGTGCGCAGCCGCCATGATGGATTCGCGCCACTCGAATTCCGCCGCCTGGCAGGGGCCTTGGGGCCCGCTGCGTCCATGAGGTGTGCGCCCTTCGGGCTGACGAACTTCACCTTCCGATATCGAGAGGAAGAAGTCGTGGCATTCAATAACTTCGGATCGGTCACCACTCTGGCCGCGGGTGCCCAGACCACCTGGTGGTTCATCTTCGGCAACGGCGAGGACCGGGGCGCCCAGGCGGCCTGGCCGGACGTCAAACCGTCGGGCAACGGCCCCGCGCACATCGCGTTCAACCACAGCAAGCGGAGAACCGGCGCCGGATACACCGAGTACGGCGTGACCATCAGGAACGTCGGCGGTGAGGCGGGAACCCACAACCTGCAGGGCGGGGGCCTCTCATGAAGTACACCGTCATCACCGAGGAGAGCGGTGAGGTGGTCGCCGTGCAGGAAGGGCACGCCTCCGAGGCCCGGAAGTCCGGCGGGTACGCGGTCATCGCGCCGGGGGAGGGGCAGCGGCTCCACGAGGTGGACATCCCCGAAGTGGCCGAATCCACCGCTCCCGAGGAACTCCTGCGGAGCGTGGCCGCCCATCTGGCGCTCTAGGTCGTCTCTTTCGGATCGTGCCGGGCTCGCGAGCCCTGGTGCCGCGCCTCGCCGCGTTGTCGTCGGTCGCCTGTGCTCCGCGTGGGCTCCCTCCTCCGCCTCGCGATCCACGGCACCGGACCCCGCTCACCGATCCGGCCCGATCCGAAAGAAACTCCCCAGGTCGTCCCGACAGCGCCCCGGGGCCGTCGGTCGCCGACCGGCGGCCCCGGGGTCCGCCCCGCCCGCCCGGGGTATCGGGTGAAGGGGCCCCTCCCCGCGCGTATCACCCGGGCAGGTCGAACCGGGGCTCCCCGGTGCGGGGGCGCTTGAGTTCGTGGAACCCCGGAACCCCTGCCAGCAGCAGAAAGCCGTCCCACAGCCGGCCGGCCGCCTCCCCGGTGGGTGCCGGGGAGACGACCGGGCCGAAGAAGCCGGTCCGGGCACCGCCCTCCCCGGCGACCGAGAGCACCGGGGTCCCCACATCGCCGCCGGCCAGGTCGATGGCCCGCGCGTGCGAGGAGCGGATCGCGTCGTCGTACGCGGTGGACCCGGCGGCCCCGGCCAGCTCCTCGGGCAGTCCGGCGTCGGAGAGGGCCCCGGTGAGGTTCCCCCAGTCCCCCCTGAGGTGGAAACGGGTGCCCATCGCGGTGAAGAGGGCGCCGAGGGCCCGCTCGCCGAACCGTTCCTCCACGGCGGCGCACACCCGTACCGGCGCCCACATGTACTCCTCCCACTCGCCCTCGGGATGGTCGTCCCGGTGTTCGTTGAGCACCGAGAGGCTCATCACCCGCCAGCGGATGGTCACCGGCCGCACCCGGCTCACCTCGATCAGCCAGCGTGAGGTGATCCAGGTGTACGGGCAGACGGGGTCGAACCAGAAATCGGCGGTGTGCGGTGCGGCCATGCGTCGGCTCCTCCGGGGAAGGTCGGGTGCGCGGGGGACGGGCCGGCCGGGGGTACCGGGGCGACCGCCCCGTCCGGCGGGCCGCGATCCCGCCCCGAAGACCTCGGCGGCCACTGTGATCGGATCGATGCGTCGCTGCTCATCGGGTGAGGCTAGCAACCCCCCGCCGGACCCCTGGACTTCGCACGGATCGACGTCGAGCGGTACGGCCGGCGGGCCGGCCCGGACACGACCCGCCCGACCCCGCCCGGAGCCCCCGGAGGACACCCCGGCCGGGCTGAACCGGGCCGCCCCGCCCGGCTCGCGCCCCGCGCTCCCACCGGACCGTCCACCGGGCGCCGGGGTGTCGTCGCCCTTCCGGTCTCTCCGGGGCCCGGTCGGGGAAAGCACTCCGGCGGACGGCGCGCTCACCCGGCCGGCTGCCCTCCGTATGCCCGCCGGCCGCGCTGACGGTGTACTGACCCACAGACGGCACCCAACCCTCCCGGCAGGAGCGCCAGCGTGACAACAGCGATTGTGGGCCTCGGCAACATCGGATCGCGGCTGGCCGCGGACCTGGTCGAGGGCGGTGAGACCGTCCTGCTCGCGGGACGTGACCCCGGGAGGACGGAGGAGCTGGCCGGCAGCCTCGGCGACCGGGCCACCGCCGTGAGCGTCGACGAAGCGGTGGACCGCGCGGACGTCCTCATCCTCGCGGTGTGGTTCGACACCATCAAGGAACTCGTCGCCCGGTACGGCGACCGCCTCAACGGCACGATCGTCGTCGACCCCTCCAACCCGATCGCCCCCGACGGGAAGGGCGGGTTCACCAGGACGCTCCCGGACAACGAGTCGTCGGGAGCGGTCATCGCGGGCCTGCTGCCCCCGGGCGCCCGCCCCGTCAAGGCCTTCGGCACCCTGGTCGCCGACTCCCTGCGCACCGCCGCCAACCGGACCCCGGACCGCGCGGTCGGCTTCTACGCCACCGACGACACCGAGGCCGGGGACGTGGTGGCCGGTCTCATCCGCGCGGCGGGCTTCGACCCGCTGAGGGTCGGGGGCATCGACCAGTCGCTGCGCATCGAGGTCTTCGGCGACCTCCACGAGGGCACCCTGGGAACCCTCCCCACGGCCGGCGAGGCCAGAGGACTCCTCTGATCCGCGCGCGCCGCGCCGGGGTCACGGCGGGCCGCCGGCACCCTCGACCAGGGACCAGGGACCCGGCACACTCGCCTGCATGCCCACACCGACACAGCGCTGGAGCCCCACCCACGGCGATCCCTACCGCCCCGTCCCCTACCGCCCCGCCCGGGTGGCCCCGGCGGAGTCCCTCACCCGGGCCGCGGAGCTGCGCGCCCGCATGGACGAGCGGCGCACGGTACGGCAGTTCGCCCCCGATCCGGTGCCCGTCCAGGCCGTCAGGGACGCGATCGCCTGCGCGGCCACCGCTCCGTCCGGCGCCCACCAGCAGCCCTGGACCTTCGTACTGGTCCAGGACGGCGGGGTGCGGCGGCGCATCCGGGAGGCGGCCGAGGAGGAGGAGCGGGTCTCCTACGACGGCCGCCTCGGTGACGAGTGGCTCGCCGCCCTGCGCCCGCTCGGCACCGACGAGGTCAAACCGCATCTCACGGACGCCCCGGCCCTGATCGTGGTCTTCCAGCAGCGTTACTGGCTCGGCGAGGACGGCACCAGACGCAAGCACTACTACGTCGACGAGTCCGTCGGTATCGCTGTCGGCATGCTGCTCACGGCGCTGCATCTGTCCGGTCTCGCCGCGCTCGTCCACACCCCGAGCCCGATGCGCTTCCTCTCCGAGGTCCTCGGCCGGCCGGTGAACGAGAAGGCCTTCGCCGTCATCCCGGTCGGCTACCCGGCGCCCGACTGCCAGGTGCCGGATCTGATCCGCAAATCACTGGATCAGGTGATGACCGAGGTCTGAACCGGCGGCGGCGCACCGCGCCCGGTGCACGATGACCGTACTCCGGTGCGCCGCCGGGGTCAGACCTGTGCCGGGGCCTTCGCGCCGCCGTCGTCCGCGGCGGTCCCGGCCGCGGGGGTGTCGCCCGAGGGCTTCTGCGCCGTGTACATCGCCGACCCCTGCTTGTGCTCCTTGTCGATGACCCCCTTCTTCACCAGGGTCTCCAGGTTGTTGCGCACCACCTGGATGGAGGTCTTGCGCCGGGGGTGCCGGGCGAGGAGGTCGGTGTGGACCTCGCGGGCCATGCGGGGCTCGCCGGCGTGGGCGAGGAGAAGGCCGAGGACGACCTCGTGCAGCGGCGGCTCCGCCGCGGGCTTCTCCGCGGGCTTCTCCGTGGCGGCCGGCTTCTCCTCCGCCGCGGTCTTCCTGGCGGCGGCCTTCTTCACGGCCGGGGCCGCCTTGCCTCCAGCCTTGGCGCGCGGTGCCTTCCTGGCGCGCGCGGCGGGGGCGGCGGTGTCCTTCGCACCCGGCTTCCCCTGCCGCGGCTTCGGGACCGGGCGGGAGGCGGTGGCCTCGGCGGGGTTTTCGGCGGGCGCCTCCGGCGCGGGGCTCTCCCCGCCGGCGGCCGGTGCGGCCTCCTTGCCGGCGGGTGTGCTCCGCTCCTCCTCCGAGGGCAGGGTCCCCTGGATGCCGGAGAGCCAGCTTTCGTCGGCCCGCAGGCGCGTCAGCCGCTCCTGAAGCTCCGTGATCTGCGCGGAGACACTCTCCTGTTCGGTGCGGTTCGCCTCCAGGTCGGCGGCAAACCGCTGTGCGTACCTGCTCTGGATGGGGGCGTTGTCCGGCTCGTTGGCCACGGCAACTCACTCTCCTCGTACCTGGTGTGTCGCTGCCGGATGCTACTCACCATGAGGCCGTCTCCGTCACCCTCCCGCCCGATCCGCACAACCGGTGCGCGCGGGGGCGCGGATGAGGCGGGGCCGGTGACGGTGGGGTCCGGTGCCCCGGAGCGGGGGTGCGGGGGTGGCCGGAGGGCTCCGCCCCCGGGTGGGAGCGGACATCCGGGCGGGCCCGGTTCGGCAGGTCTGAGAGTGTGTCATCTTCCTTGGCAACCAGCCGTGTTGTGGGGAAACACGGTGCCGGTCCACCCTCGCTCGGCCGGCCCGACCCGGCGGTCGCGCGGGTGTGTTCCGCCTCCGTGGGCGGGTGGGGAGCGTGGGCCGGGGTGGCGGCCCCGGGCCGGGTGGAGGTGCGCCGGAGGCAACCGCGGCCGTTTTTCTGTTCGGTGCCGTGTGCGGAGCGGTGGCGGCCCTTCGGCGGCGGGTGGCGTGCCGGGGCCGGGGGCCGCCCGGACCGGCGCGGGAGGAGAAGCGGCCCGTACCGCCGGGACCTGTGGCCCCTCGCGCGCACGCGGGGGCACGCTCATGCTGGAGAGGGGATCGGTCGACGATCCCCATCGCTCCAGGAGGTGTGCACCATGTCCCGCACTGTCACTGTCGGCCTCGACGGCACCCGAGAGAGTCTGGCCGCCGCCGAGTGGGCCGCCCGCGAAGCGCGGCTGCGCGGTCTGGCGCTGCGGATGGTCCAGGTCTGGGAGGCCGTGCCCCTGATGCAGGCGCCCTTCCTCGGCCGGGAGACCCGGCAGCGCTGGGACGAGCCGTCCGAGCGGATTCCCTTCGAGACCGCCCAGGCCCTGCGGCGCCGCCACCCCGGGCTCGACATCACCTGGCGGCAGCTCACCGGCCGCCCCGCCGAGGTCCTGCCCGAGGCGGCCGAGGAGTCGGAGCTGCTGGTTCTCGGCTCCCGGGGCCTGGGCGGCCTCGGCGGCTTCCTCCTCGGGTCGGTGGGGCAGTCGGTGGTCGCGCGCGCCGAACGGCCGGTGGTCTTCGTCCGCGCCCCGGAGGGCGATGAGGAGGGGGCGCTGCCCGAGACGGACGGCCCCGTGGTCCTGGGGCTCGACGCCAACGCCCCGGACGACGCGCTGACGGCCTTCGCCTTCGACGCGGCGGCCCGCCGGGAGACGGCCCTGAGGGTCGTGCACAGCTGGAACCTGCCGCCCTACTTCGCCTACGGACTCCCCCCGGACCCCGAGCTGAACGCCCAGTTGGCCGATGGCGAGGCCCGCACCCTCGCCGAGGTGCTGCGCCCCTGGCGGCAGAAGTACCCCGCGCTCGATGTGATCGAGGAAGCCCGTCCGGGCAAGGCCGTGGACCAACTGGTGGACGCGTCGCGCCGGGCGTCCCTGGTGGTCGTCGGCCGCCGTATCCGGCGCGCCACCCCCTTCGGCGGACGGATCGGCTCGGTCGCGCACGCGGTGCTCCACCACGCCGCCGCCCCCGTCGCGGTGATCCCCCATCAGTAGGCGCCGACGGCCCGACCGGTGCCGGCGGGCCCGTCGGCCGGAAACGCGGTACGTCCGCTTCCGGTCGGGCGGGTCCGCCGACTGGTCAGGGGCCGGATGGGGTCCGGGCGGGCCACCACCGTAGAAAGCGCTTTCGGTCAGAGTGGACAGCAGATGAACCTTTGGTGAACTCGCGCCCGTGCTGATGGACATGGTGAGGCAACAGCGGCCTCAGCCCCTCAGCATCCGGAGGTTGGCATGTCCGGCAGCGACGACACCCTCGCATCGTCACAGGAGATGTGGGACACGGTTCCGAACCTCCCACCCACCCACCGGGGGTCTCTGGTGGCCCGGTGGGAGAAGACCTCGGCCGACGGGAAGGACCCCCGGCTCCTGGCCCGCTGGGAGACCGTCCGGGACACACGGGGAAGGGCGGTGATTCCGCACCAGAGGGTGTCGGGGGAGTCCCTGGCACCGGCACAGCCCGGGCCCCGTCCGGTGCGGACGTCCGGAGTCGCCGGGGGTGCCGGAGCCGCGAGGCCGTCCGGTGCCGCCGGGGCCCCCGGAGCCGTGGCGGAACCCGGGGGCGTGGCGCAACCCGGGACCGTGGCGCAACCCGGGACCGGCGGGGCGGCCGGAGCCCCGGCGCCGCCCGCGGCCACCGAGACCAGCACCCAGGCCTACGCCGAGATCCTCCAGGAGGTACGGGTCGCCCAGACCGCCCTCCAGTTCCTGCTCGGCTTTCTGATGGCCGTCTCCGTCACCCCCCGCTTCGCCGCCTTCGACACCACCGACCGGGTGATCTATGTCGCCGCGCTCGTGCTCGCGCTGGGCTCCTTCGGTCTGCTCACCGCCCCCGCCCCCTTCCACCGGCTGGTCTCCGACCCCCGACGCAAACACCGGCTGGTGAAGGTGTCGGGCCAACTGGCCCTGTGGGGGCTCGTGCTGCTGATGCTCGCCCTCACCTGCGCGGTGCTGCTGGTGCTCACCGTGGTGATGCACGGCGCCCTCGCCGCCCTGCTGGCCGCCGTCATCCTCGGCTGGCTCTTCGGCTTCTGGTTCTGCATGCCCCTGCGGGCCCGGCTGCGCGACCGGCACCGGGCCGCCCCCTGAGCACCTGCCGCCGGGAACGGGCTCCGGCCTCACTCCAGTCCGGAGCCCTCCCGCAGCCGCGCCAGCCGCAGCAGCCCCCCGTCCTCGCGGAGTCTGGTGGTGGTGGTCCGGTCGGGGTAGCAGCGCATGAACATGTTCGTGAAGTGGGTGCCGTAGTGCAGCACCTGCCGCTCCGCGGCGTCCGGTCCCGCGCCGCTGCGCGCATGGCGCAGAGGCCGTACCCGGGCCTGGAAATTGGGCTCGTGGAAGTACGCGATGGCGTACCGCGGGCGGTCGGCGAGGCGGACCTTGTGCGGGGTCGACAGCAGATGGCCGCCGGTCAGCAACTGGAGGATGTCACCCGGGAAGACCGTCACGGTGCCGGGCACCGGCGGCACCTCCGACCAGGGCTCGTCGTCCTCGTACACGCCCGCGGTGCTCTCGTGCTCCAGCCAGTTGCGGTTGCGGTGCTCACCGGGTACCGGTGGCCGTATCCACAATCCGCCCACCTCGTCCTGGACCGCGATCACCAGCAGGCCGTAGTCGGTGTGCGCGCCGATGCCCCGGCCGCTCCGCGCCGGCGCGGACGGGAAGCGCAGCACCCGCATATGGTGCCAGCCGTCGTCCGTGAGCACCTTGAGCGCCGAGGGCCGCTCCAGCCCCAGGCCGAGTGCCGTCAGGGCGAGCAGCCGGTCGCCCAGCGACCCCAGCTCGCCCATGAGGGCCAGCATCGCGTGCCGGTAGGCGGCGTCGGGCCAGGGCACCGGGCCGTGGCAGGGCCAGCGCGACAGGGCGCGCTGGTCCCCGGGGCCGATGTCCTTGCACACGGTGAAGACCTCCGGGCGGTCGGGCACGCCCGCCGTCAGCTCCTCGCCCGGCGCGATGTATCCGCTGTAGGTCGTGTCGCTGACACACCGCGCCTTCTCCCGCGCCGGAGCGCCGAAGAAGTGCCTGCTCGCTTTCATCGCCTCGGCCGCGGCCCGCCGCTGGGCGGCGCCGAGGGCGACGGCGAAGATCCCATGGGTGCGCCAGGCGTCGATCACGGCGGTTCCGAGCGCCCGGTCGGCGGCAGATCCGGTGACATCGGAGGGGAGTTCGAGGACGGGGGGTCCGGACATGCGGGTTCTCCTCGGGGGAGGCGAGGCGGCCGTCCAGCCGTGGCGCGGGGGACGGCACACGGGTGCCCTGTGTCACGGACCGCGCCCCCCGCCGGCTCACCGGCCGGGGGGAGCGGAGAGGTGGATGGCCGGAAACGTGCCCCGGCGGCGGGCCGGTGGGACCCGCACCACCGGGCCTCGGGTCTTCCGCTGGGATCTCGCCGGCTCGCGTGCCCTGGCACCGCACCTCACCTCGCCGCGTTGTCGTCCTTCGCCCATGGCCTCCCGTGCCCTGGCGGGCACGGGAGGTGCCCCCATCGCGGTGGCTCGAACCCCCGTCTCGCGACGCGCGGCACCAGACCCCGCTCACTGATCCAGCCCGATCCGGACGGGAGCCCCTGGGTCTCCCGCGGCCTCGACGGCCGTCCGGGCCCGGCGCTCGGACCCGGACGGCCGGGGCCCGGCGCGCGGCCTCCCGCCCGCGCGGGCCGCGCTCGGCCGGGCTCACGTGGAGCTGCTCACGTGGGTCGGTGACCCGGGCTGGGCTCACGCGGGACGGTGACCCGGGCCGGGCTCACGCGTGCCGGCGCACCCGGGCCCGGCGGCTCACGCGGGGCGGTTGAACTGGGTGGCCAGCACCGCCGCCTGGATACGGCGTTCGACACCCAGTTTGGCCAGCAGCCGCGATATGTGGTTCTTCACCGTCTTCTCGGCGAGGTACAGCCGGGCCCCGATCTGACGGTTGGTGAGCCCCTCCCCGATCAGCGCCAGAATCTCCCGCTCCCGGTCCGTCAACTCGCCGAGCTGCGACTCCTCCGCACTCGGCTCCGCCGGCGCCCTGAGCGTGTTCATCAGCCGCGCCGTGGTCGCCGGGTCGAGCATCGACTGACCGGCCGCCACGGTGCGCACCGCCGCCACCAGATCCGACCCCTTGATCTGCTTCAGCACATACCCGGCCGCCCCCGCCATGATCGCGTCCAGCAGGGCGTCGTCGTCGTCGAACGACGTCAGCATCAGACAGGCCGTCCCCGGCAGCCGCGACCGCAGCTCCCGGCAGACCGAGATGCCGTCGCCGTCCGGCAGCCGGATGTCGAGCACCGCCACGTCCGGGCGCAGCGCCGGGGCCCGCACCAGGGCCGCCTCGCCCGAGCCCGCCTCGCCGACCACCTCGATGTCCGGCTCGGAGCCGAGCAGATCGTGCACACCCCGCCGGACGACCTCGTGGTCGTCGAGGAGGAAGACCCGGATCGGGCGCTGCGGAGAGAAGGCGGGTGTCGCGGTCACGTCGGTGGCTCCCTGTTCTTGGCTGTTCCCTACGAGAGTGCAGCCTCGCGCACCCCCGGCGACAGGGGCCGAACGGCCCCTGTCGCCGCCCGCTCACTCAGGGCGGCACCCACGGCCCCCGGGGACGCCGCTCCCGTGCGGGCCGTACAGATCCAGCAGCCGGGTGCGCGCCGCCCGCAGCCGGTGGGCCAGCACCGCGCCCACCCATCGGCCCACCTCGTAGCCGAACCAGGGGTCGGCGTCGCAGAGCCGCCGGGCCCGGGCCGCGTCGAACTCCAGCGCCCGTACCGGTGTCATGGCCTCCGCGCCCATCTGCCAGGACGACGGCGGGAACATCCACGACCAGCCGACCAGCTCGCCGTGGGTGAGCGACTCGATCACCGCGGGACGCCGGCCGGGCACGGCGATGTCCAGGGTGACCAGACCGGTCCGTACGATCCAGAACCGGTCCGGCCGGTCGCCCTCGTCGAAGATTCTGGCCCCCTGGCCGAAGGAGACCTCCCGGCCGATCTCCATCAACCGTCCGCGGTGCTCCGTCGACAGAGCGCTCATCGTGGTCCTCAAGGTGCTCACCGTCCTGACTCCCGCCCACCCGCTGCCACGGGGAGGCCGGGCTTCCCGGGCCCTTCGGCGTCCGGCTGACACCGTCGAGCATCCGCCGGGGGACGCCCGTACCGCTGGGGCCGGGCGGGGACACCCACCGGGCCGAACGGCCCTGCCGGGGAGCGCGCCCGGCGCGGGCGATACGGTGGCGGGGGCCCTGGTGGGCCGGATCGGACGGAGGGTCTCGGAGGGCCAATGAGTGGGGACGAAGGCGGCGCGGGCAGGCTTCCGCGCCTCCGGCTCGACGAGCTGCTCGACGAACTCCAGTCCCGGATCGACGAGGTGCGGGGCAGCCGCGACCGGCTCAACGGTCTGCTGGAGGCCGTGATGTCGGTGGGCCGTGAGCTGGATCTTCCCCAGGTGCTGCGCGGCATCGTGGAGGCCGCGGTGGTGCTCGTGGACGCCGAGTACGGCGCGCTCGGCGTCATCGGGGACGAGCGGAGGCTCGACCAGTTCCTGACGGTCGGCGTCCCCGAGGAGACCAGCGCCCGCATCGGCGACCCGCCGTCGGGGCACGGGCTGCTCGGGGAGCTGATCCGGCACCCCGAGGCGCTCCGGCTCCCGGAGCTGTCCGACCACCCCTCCTCATCGGGGTTCCCCGCGCACCACCCGCCGATGCACTCCTTCCTCGGGGTGCCCGTGCGGGTGCGGGACGAGGTGTTCGGCAATCTGTATCTGACGGAGAAGCGCGGCGGCGGCGAGTTCGACGCCGAGGACGAGGCGGTCCTCGCCACCCTGGCGGTCGCGGCCGGCATCGCGATCGAGAACGCCCGGCTCTTCGAGACGGTACGGCTCCGGGAGCGGTGGCTGACCGCCAGCGCCGACTTCACCAGCGCGCTGCTCTCCGGGGCCACCGAGATCCAGGTCCTGGAGATGATGACGGACCGGGCCAGGCACCTCACCACCTCCGATGTGGGCGTCGTCTATCTCGCCGGGCGGGGCGGGGAGCTGCGCGAGGCGCTGGTGCTGGGGGAGGGAGCCGCCGAGCCGGCCGGGGCGCAGCCGTCCGCCGGGGGCACCCTGGCCGCCGCCGCGCTCGCCGAGGGCGCCCTGACCACCTCCCCGGACCTCGCCGGCGATCCGCGGGTGAGCGCGGGGGCGGGCCGCTGGGAGGGGTTCGGGCCCGCGGTCGCCGTTCCCGTGGGGAAGGCGGGCCGGGTCAGGGGCGTGCTGATGCTCGCCCGCGCGTCGGGGCGACCGCCGTTCACCGACGCGGAGACCGCGCCCCTGTCGGGTTTCGCGGGGCAGGCCGCGCTCGCCCTCGAACTGGAGGACCGGCGCCGCGACTCCGAGCAGATGGCCCTGCTCGCCGACCGCGACCGGATCGCCCGCGATCTGCACGATCTGGCGATCCAGCGGCTCTTCGCGACCGGGATGACGCTCCAGAGCGCCCGCAGATTCGTCGACCACCCGGAGGCCACCGAGCGGCTGGTGCGGGCGATCGACGACCTGGACGACACCATCAAGATCATTCGGTCGACGATCTTCGGCCTCCGCGAGCGCGAGACGGCGGGCGCCTCGCCCGGTCTGCGGGTCCGTACCGTCCGGGCCCTGGAGGAGGCGGCCCGCACCCTCGGGTTCGCCCCCGGCCTGCGGATGGAGGGTCTGATCGACACGGATGTGCCGCGCCCGGTCGCGGACGAGGTGGTGGCGGTGCTCGCGGAGGCCCTGAGCAATGTGGCCCGCCACGCCGCCGCCACCCGGACCGAGGTGTCGCTCCGGGTCCGCGCGGGGGAGCTGACCGTGACGGTCACGGACGACGGCGTGGGGATCGGTACGGCTCCGGAGGGCCGCCGCAGCGGTCTGCGGAACCTCGCGGAGCGCGCGGCCAGGCTCGGCGGCACGAGCACGGCCGGCCCGGGCGAGGAGTCCGGCACCCACCTGGAATGGCGAGTCCCCCTCCCTCCCGACGCCTGACCCCGCCTCGCCCGCAGCCGGCGGGTGGGCTGCGTTCCCGCTCCCCGGCGGGGGTCGCGTCCGGCGTTCGGGGACGGACCGTGTTCTCCGGCCTGTCCGGTGTTCGGGGGCGGCCCCTGGGGGTGGGGTGTGCCCGCAGCCGGCGGGTGGGCTGCGTTCCCGCTCCCCGGCGGGGTTGCTGTCCCCAGCCCGTCCGGCGTTTGAGGACGGACCGTGTTCCCCGGGTGCCCGGAGCTGATGGGTGTGGTTGCCCTCTCGGCCCCTGCGGGCTCCCCTTCCTGAGCCCGTCCTGTTGCTTCGGGGGCGGAAGCCGCGCGGCCGGGGTGCCCGCAGTCGGCGGGTGGGCTGCGTTCCCGCTCCCCGGCGGGCTCCCCTTTCTCAGCCCGTCCGGCGTTTGAGGACGGACCCCGTCGGCGGGGTGCCCGCGGGCGGCGGGATCGGTACGCCGGGTCTCCCGGGCCGCGCGCCACTCAGAACTCCTTCGCGTTGCCGGATGCCATGGCCTTCGGCATGGTGGACGGAGGACGGGAACACGTCCTCGGCCCCCGGGCCGGGCGGCCGTCCCCCCGCGGCCGGGGCCCAGCCCACCGGCCCCACCGGGTGCGCCGGAGCGCATGCTCCAGGCCCCGCCGCGCCCCCCCAGACCCGTACATCCGCCCCAGCGTCCGGATGCGCCCATGGCCGTACCCCGCACTCTCCGCACCCTCGCCCTCGCGCTCGCCTCAGCCCTGCTGACCCTCTCCACCGCGACGGCCACCGCCGCCGAACCCGTCGCTCCACCGGCCCCCGCGACGGCCCCCGCGACCGCGACCCTCTCCATCCCCGCCATCGGCGTGCGCGACCTCCGCGTCATCCCCTACGAGGGCACGACGGACGACACCGAGGGCACCCGCATCCAGAACCGGGGGGACGCCGCCAGCCCCCACGGCGAGCACGGCGGCGTCGGCCCGGGCGAGAAGGGCAACTACCTGGTCACCGCCCACCGGCTCTCCGCGGGCGGCCCGCTGCGCGACCTCCCGTCCCTGGGCGAGGGCGACACGGTCACCGTCACGGCGGCCGGCCGTACCCACACCTACGAGATCACCGGGACGCGCCGCACCTCCTTCCGCTCCGAGCGCTCCCTCGCCGAACAGCGCGCCCCGGTCCCGGGCCACCCCGGCGAGCGCCCCACCGAGGCCATGATCACGCTCTCGACGTGCGCGACCCCGGAGGACAACGCCGCAGGCAACTTCTGGCGCGACGCCCACGGCAACCCGGAGCACCGCATCGACAAGATCGGTGTGCTCAGGGAGGAGTAGCCGGGGGAGACACCCGCCCCGGCGCGCACCGGGGCCCGGCGGATCAGCGCGTACGGATCGCCGGGTCGCTCACCCCCGGAGCCCCGTTCTCCACGTGCCCGGCGAACCGCCGCAGGAAGCCGCTGTCCGTGGAGGCGGTCACCTCCAGGTCGTACCAGCGCTCGCGGCCCCGCAGCTCCACGGTGTGCCGCACCCGCCCGCCCGGACGGACCGTGAACGTCCGCTTCCTGCCGCCGTAGGCGTTGGCGAGCGTCAGCCGGCAGACCGAGGTGCCGTGGTTGACCATGGTCAGCTCGACCCCCTCGCGGGCGATATGACGGGCCGTCACCTCCGGCCCCGCCGTGGCGGCCTGCCCCCGGAAGGCGCGGAGGAAGCCGTTCGGACCGTACACCGTCAGATCGTGCGCGCCCTGGGAGCGGGAGGCGCTCCAGGTGCCGGAGACGGTGTTCCCGGCGGCGGCGGTGTAGGTCCACGGCCCGTCCGTCCGGTTCGCCGCTGTCACCAGGAAGCACGCGCCCGCCCGTGCGCCCCCGCCGAAGGTCAGGGTGATCCGCCCGGCCTCCGGCGACCGCTCCGCGTCCACCAGGGGCGCGTAGGGAAGGGGCCGGGTGGGCCGGGAGCCCCTCTCCTGCGCGGGCATCGACGGGTCGGCGGGCGGCACCGGCACATAGCTGGGGTGGCGCTCCCTGTCCGGCGGTTCCCAGGCGTCGGTGTCCGGCAGCTCCGCGGGCCGGTCCTGTCGCAGCGCGAAGTCGAACGCCGAGGTCAGATCGCCGCAGACGGCGCGCCGCCAGGGCGAGATACCCGGCTCGGCCACCCCGAAGCGCCGCTCCATGAACCGGACGAGCGAGGTGTGGTCGAAGGTCTCGGAGCAGACGTACCCGCCGGTGCTCCAGGGCGACACCACCAGCATCGGCACCCGCTGGCCGAGCCCGTAGGGCCCGGCGCGGTACTTCCTGTCCCCGGGGAAGTGGTCGAGCGAGCTGTCCACCCCGGAGAGCCCCTGCGCGGCCGACGCCGGCGGGAAGGGCGGGGGCACGTGGTCGAAGTAGCCGTCGTTCTCGTCGTAGGTGATGAACAGCGCGGTCCTCGCCCATACGCCGGGGTTGGAGGTGAGGGCGTCCAGCACCCGGGAGATGTACCAGGCGCCGTAGTTCGTCGGCCAGTTCGGGTGCTCGGAGAACGCCTCGGGGGCGGTGATCCAGGAGATCCGCGGCAGCCGGCCGGCGGCGACATCGGCCCTCAGCACATCGAAGTACCCGTCCCCGCGCCCCACGTCCGTACCGGTGCGGGCCCTGTCGAAGAGCGGGTTCCCCGGCCGGGCGTCGCGGTACTGGTTGAAGTACAACAGCGAATTGTCGCCGTAGTTGCCCCGGTAGGCGTCCTGGAGCCACCCCCACCGCCCGGCCGCGTCCAGGCCGTCGCCGATGTCCTGGTAGATCTTCCAGGAGATCCCGGCCCGCTCCAGCCGCTCGGGGTACGTGGTCCAGTCGTACCCCAGCTGCTCATTGCCGAGCACCGGCCCGCCGCCCCTGCCGTCGTTGCCGGTGTGGCCCGTCCACATGTAGTAGCGGTTGGGGTCGGTCGCGCCGATGAAGGAGCAGTGGTACGCGTCGCAGACGGTGAACGCGTCGGCGAGCGCGTAGTGGAACGGGATGTCCTCCCGCTCCAGATACGCCATCGTCCCGGCGGACTTGGCCGGAATCCAGGTGTCGTACCGGCCGTCGTTCCAGGCCCGGTGGCCGTCTTCCCAGTAGTGGGGCAGGCCTGCGATGAACCGCATGCCGAGGTCCTTGGCGTCCGGGTGGTAGGGGAGCACCTCCTTCGTCCCGTCCGGCTGGTGCCACACCGGCTTACCGGAGTTCAGCACGTAGGGGCGCGGATCGCCGAAGCCGCGTACTCCCCTGAGCGCACCGAAGTAGTGGTCGAAGGAGCGGTTCTCCTGCATCAGGACGACGATGTGCTCCACGTCCCTGATGGAGCCGTGACGCCGGCTCGCCGGGATCGCGGCGGCGCGATTGACGCTTCCGGTGAGGGCGGCGTGGCCGGCGGTGGCCCCGGCGATCCGCAGAAAGCGGCGGCGGTCGAGTTCAGACATGGAGCGGGAACCCCTTGGAGGTGGGAGAGCGAGCGTGAGTCGTGACGCCGGGGGAGTGTCCAAGAGGAGTGGAGCGGGCGGAAGGGGCCGCGGGGGGCCGGCTCCGGGAATGTGCGCGGTCCGTGCGGCGAAGAGTGACGGCCCGGTCCTCCCGGTCCTCCCGGCCCTCCCGGCGTGACGGCCTCCGGGGGTGCCGGCCCGTCAGTCCTCCCGGCGCTGCGGGTGGACGGCCAGGGAGAAGGAGTGCCCGGCCGGGTCGGAGTAGACCCGGACATCGCGCGGGCCGCTGTTGTCCTTGGTGTCCACCGGCCGAGCGCCCAGGCCGACGGCCTCGCGCTCGGCCTCGTCCATGTCGCCCCGGCCCACCAGGATGCGCAGATGCGCCTGCTGCGAGTCCTCCGGCCGGGGCCAGCTCGGGGGCGCGTAACCGCGGTCTCTGCGGATCGCGAGATGGACGCCTCTGTGGCCGATGATCTCCACCAGGTCCGGGTCGTCCCCGATATGGATCTCCGCGTCGAGGAGGGCGGCGTAGAACTCCGCCAGCTCGACCGGTTCGGCACTGTCCAGTACCAGCACACTTGTCTTGGTGACCGTCATACCGGCCCGCCTACCCCCTCGGGCCGGATGCAGACGGGCCCGAATCGGCCATCACCGCCCGCCTCCCGCCCCCGCCTCCCGCCCCCGCCTCCCGTTCACGGCCCCGGCCCCGCTCCCGTCTCCGTCCACCGCAGAAGCTCCGCCGCGCTCCAGGTGTTGATCACCCGGTCGGGCCGCACCCCGGCCCGCTCCGCCCGGTCGCAGCCGAGGATCTGCCAGTCGAGCTGCCCCGGGGCGTGCGCGTCCGTGTCGATGGCGAGGAACACATCCGCCTCCACGGCGAGCCGCAGCAGCCGCATCGGCGGATCGAGCCGCTCCGGTCTGCTGTTGATCTCCACCGCCGTGCCCCGGTCCGCGCAGGCCGCGAAGACCTCCGCCGCGTCGAAGCGCGACTCGGGCCGGGTGCCGCTGCTCCCCGGCCGCCCCCGGCCCATGTGCTCACGGCCGATCAGCAGCCGCCCGGTGCAGTGGCCCAGCACATCCACCCGGGGGTCGCTCACCGCCCGCACCAGCCGCCGGGTCATGCCCGCCGACTCCATCCGCAGCTCGGAGTGGACCGAGGCGACCACCAGGTCGAGGCGCTCCAGCAGCTCCGGCTCCTGGTCCAGCGAGCCGTCCGGCAGGATGTCGCACTCGATGCCCGTGAGCAGCCGGAACGGCGCCCAGCGCGCGTTCAGGTCGGCCACCACCTCCAGTTGCTCGCGCAGCCGCTCGGCGGAGAGCCCGTTCGCCACGGTCAGCCGGGGCGAGTGATCGGTGAGCACCGCCCACTCGTGGCCCAGCGCCCGCGCCGTCCGGCCCATCGCCTCGATCGGACTGCCCCCGTCCGACCAGTCCGAGTGCAGATGGCAGTCACCGCGCAGCAGCGCCCGCAGCGCGTCGCCGCCCTCCGTCCGCGGCGCCGACGCCTCCTCCTCCAGCCCCTGGAGATAGACCGGCACCTCTCCGGCCAGCGCCTCCCGCACCACGGCCGCCGTCCTGGGGCCGACGCCCCTGACCGCCTCCAGTGTGCCCGCGGCGGCCCGCTCGGCGATCTCCCCGGGGCCCAGCTCCGCCAGGGCCGCCGACGCGGTGCGGAACGCCCGGACCCGGTAGGTCCGCGCCCGGGAGCGCTCCAGCAGGAACGCCACCCGGTCCAGCGCGTCCAGAGGGTCCATGGCTGCTCCTCGTGGCATCTCCCCGGCCCTCTCCGCGCCGGGGTGCGGCACCCCGGGGCGCGCTCCCGGGGCCTGACTCCCACTCTCGCCCGCCGCGCGCGGCGCGGCACCCCGGAGCGCCCCCGACGGGACCGTCCGCACGGTGCTCCCGGAGGCCGCACGGTGAACCCCGCACGCCCCCGGCCCGCGCCGGACACCTCCGTACCCGCCCCCGCGCGACCGGTACCGCCCGGCGCGCCGTCCGGACCCGGCGGCGGCGGAGTGCGCCGGGGGCTCACCGGGACGGGCGCGGACCGACCCCCTCCGCGGGCGCCCACCCCGCCCGGCCGGCGACGGCGCCGGCCCCGCGGCGGTTCGTGCCGGACCCCGCGCGGGCCCCTGGGCGCACACGCCCGGCAGGCCCGGCTCCCGGTCGGCCCGCCGTGCCCGCCGCGCCCTCCGTGCGAGGACCTCCGCTCCGTACCCCGGCGGGGCCGTGCCCGCGCGCCGGGCGCGCACGCCCGGTTCCGCGCGACGCGGGCCCCGTGACCTCCGCGCGACCCTGGCGAGCGGGAGCCGGGCACCGAACCATGACGGCGACGGGCACGGAGCACGGCCGACCACGGACGAGGAGCCCCGCCCATGACCCACCGCGCCACGCCGCTCCGGCACCGGGGCTCCCGACGGGGGGCGGATCGCGGCCGGGGGCCTTACCCTGATCCTGCTGGAGGACCGCAGAGGGGTCCCGAGCGAGGAATCCGGGCCGGGGCCGGGCGAGCGCCCTGTCTGCCCGGGGCCGTCAGGACCACTCCGCCCGAGGTCCCGACCCAACGGCGCACGGGCCCTCGACACACACGGGTGGCGGCATTGCCCACGACGCGAGAGCCGGCCCGGGAGCGGGCAGCCGAATTCATCCGGCGGCACCGGCGCGAGCCCGCCGTCGTCCAGACGCTGCGCTCGACCGCCGCCGCGACCATCGCCTACGCCGCCGCCCTCTGGCTCAGCGGCGAACCCGCCCCGCTCACCGCCCCCCTGACGGCTCTGCTCGTGGTCCAGGTGACGCTCTACTCGACGCTCACCACCGGCATCCGGCGGGTGAACTCGGTGGTCGCCGGGGTGCTCATCGCCAGCGCCTTCAGCGTGCTGGTCGGACTGAGCTGGTGGAGCCTGGGGCTGATCATCCTGGCCTCGCTGATCGTCGGATACATCGTCCGGGTGGGCGAGTTCGTCCCCGAGGTCGCCATCAGCGCGATGCTCGTCCTCGGTGTCACCCGGGTGGCGGACACAGCCTGGGACCGGGTGCTGGAGACCCTGATCGGCGCGGTGGTGGGGCTGCTCTTCAATGTGCTGCTGCCGCCCGTGTGGGTGGGCAGCGCGGGGGAGTCCCTGACGGATCTCTCGCGCCGGATGCGCCGGCTGCTGCTCGTCATGGGCGAGGAACTCACCGCCCCCACCAGCGTCGAGACCGCCGCCGCCCGGCTCCACGAGGCGCGCCGGCTCGACAACGACATCGCCGAGGTGGACGCCTCCCTGCGGCAGGCCGAGGACAGTCTCAGGCTCAACCCGAGGGTGAGGGAGGGGCTGCTGAACCGGGTCGTGCTCCGCACCGGGCTGGACACCCTGGAGATCTGCGCGGTCGTGCTGCGGGTCATGGCCCGGACCATGACCGACCTGGCGAAGGCGCGCGGGAGGGACGATCTCTTCACCCGTGAGACGGGGCGCGCGATCGAGGAGCTGCTCGCCCATGTGGCCGACGCGCTCGTGAGCTTCGCCGTCCTGGTCACCAGTCAGGTCAGCGCGAGCGCCGAGGCGGCCGAACAGCGGCTCTCCGCCGAGCTGGCCGCGGCGGCGAACAGCCGCGAGCAGGTGGCCCGGCTGCTGCTGGAGGGGGTCGCCGGCCATCCCCGCCACTGGCAGCTGCACGGCGCCCTCCTCGCCGAGACCGATCGCATCCTGGACGAGCTGGACCCCGAGCACCGCTCCCGGCGGCTGATGGAGGAGCTGGACCGCAGCGCCCGCGAGCAGCGGGAGAAGTACCCCCGAGTGGCCGCGGCGCGCCAGTGGGTCCAGCGCAGAAGACGCCGCCGCGCCCCGGCCCGCTGACCCGCCGGCCCGGCCCGCTCACCCCGCCCCTCCGATCCTCACCCCGGCGCGCTGCATTGATGCCGTGTTTGTCATCTCCCATCCGGTTTGATCCTGGGAGATCCCTGAACTTCCCGCCAGCGGTTCCGCGCGGGTGGCCCCTGGCCCCCGGGGCGGCCGCGCGTCCGTCAGGAGGCACCCTGTGAGCCCATCCGTCCCCGCCGAACCGGGGATCGTCACCACCAGAATCCCCGCCCGGCTCGACCGGCTGCCGTGGTCGCGGTGGCACTGGATGATTGTCATCGGGCTGGGGACCGTATGGATTCTCGACGGCCTGGAGGTGACCGTCGTCGGCAGTATCGCGAGCCGTCTCTCGGAGGACGGCAGCGGACTGCCCATCACCGACGCCCAGGTCACCGGCACGGCGGCGGCGCTCTATGTGGCCGGCGCCTGCCTCGGCGCCCTCTTCTTCGGCCGGCTCACGGACCGCTACGGCCGCAAGAAGCTCTTCCTGATCACCCTGGCGGTCTATCTGGCGGCCACCGCGCTGACCGCGGTCTCCTTCTCCGTCTGGTGGTTCTTCCTCTTCCGTTTCCTCACCGGCTTCGGCATCGGAGGGGAGTACGCGGCCATCAACTCGGCCATCGACGAATTGATCCCCAGCAAGTACCGGGGGCGCGTCGATCTGATCATCAACGGCAGCTACTGGCTCGGCGCGATGGGCGGAGCCCTGCTCTCGGTGGTCGCTCTCAACACCTCGGTCTTCCCCAAGGACCTCGGCTGGCGGCTCACCTTCGCCATCGGCGTCGTCCTCGGCCTGGTCATCCTGCTGGTGCGCCGCCACGTGCCGGAGAGCCCGCGCTGGATGCTGATCCACGGCAGGGACCGGGAAGCGGAGCGGCTGGTCGACACGGTGGAGGAGGGGATCGAACGGGAACGGGGCCGTCCGCTGCCCGCCGCCACGACCGCGATGACCATCCGGCAGCGGCACAGCGTCGGCTTCGCCGAGATCGGCCGGACCGTCTTCCGTGTCTATCCCCGGCGGGCGGTACTCGGCTTCGCGCTCTTCATCGGCGGCGCCTTTCTCTACAACGCCATCACCTTCGGCTTCGGCTCCATCCTGGTGCGGTTCTTCGACGTGCCCAGCGGTGCGACCGGCTACTACTTCGCCGTCATCGCCTTCGGGAACTTCCTCGGGCCCCTCCTGCTCGGCCGCCTCTTCGACACCTGGGGCCGGCGGCCGATGATCGCCGGCACCTATCTCCTCTCCGGAGCGCTGCTCTTCGTCACCTCCTGGTTCTTCGGCGCGGGCTGGCTCACCGCCACCACCATGACGGCCTGCTGGGCGGTGGTGCTCTTCTTCGCGTCGGCCGGGGTCAGCTCCGCCTATCTCACCGTCAGCGAGATCTTCCCGATGGAGACCCGGGCCATGTCGATCGCGTTCTTCTACGCCATCGGCACGGCGGCCGGAGGGATCTCCGGGCCACTGGTCTTCGCCGGTCTCACCGAGAGCGGCAAGGTCTCCGACGCCGTGCTCGCCTTCTGCGTCGGCGCCGCGCTGATGGTCGTCGCCGGACTGGTCGCGGTCTTTTTCGCGGTGGCGGCGGAGGGCAGATCCCTGGAGTCCATCGCCACCCCGCTCTCGGTGGTGCCGCCGGCTCCCGGCGGCACTCCGGACGCCCCGGGAGCCACCCGCGAACCGGGTGATCCCGACGAGATCACCCCCGCGCGGTGAACCGCGCGGGGGGCGCGGACGTGTCCTGTGCGCGGGGCTCGCGAGGCGGTGATTTACGACGGGGCTCGCGCCGGGGCGTTTTAGGGAGGTCAGGGCGGGCACTGTCGGGACATCCGGTGCGCAGGCCGGAGCAGTACGGGCCCACTGGCGACGCCGGGCGGACCCTGCCAGTCTCGACGGAGCGCCCCCTGCGCGGGGGAGCCGGAAGTGGTCAGAAAGGCGGGCGAGCCCCATGGTGTCGGGAGTTTCCGGACAGCCGGCCGGCGATGGCGCGCCCGGCGGCGGACGCTTCGGCGTCGAGCGCAGAGGCGCCGTCGGTGCTCTGGTCCTCGCCCTCACGGGCGAACTCGACCACGACACCGCCGAACCGCTGCGCGAGGCGCTCAGCGCGGGCGTCCAGGAGCGGCCCGCCCGGATACTGGTGGACTGCGCGGAGCTGCGGTTCTGTGATTCCACCGGGCTGAATGTGCTGCTCAGAGCGCGTCTCAACGCACTGGAGTCCGGCATAGGGCTGGAGCTGGCGGCACTCAGACCACCAGTGGCACGCATGTTCGACATAACCGGGGCGCATACGGTGTTCCGGGTGTACGAGAGCCTGGGCGCTGCCCTGGCCGACGAATCGCAGCCGTAACGGAGGAGCGGATGGGCACGGGCCTCCGGGGGCAGGGACAGACACGGCGGCTCGGGCTGTTCGGAGCCGCGGGGGTGGTGGGGCGCTGTCGCGACTTCACCGAGCGGGCACTGGAGGACTGGGGCTGGACCCCCGCCCCGGGTGTGCGCGACGAGCGGGCCGAGCGCGTCGAGGACGTGCTGCTGCTCGTCTCCGAGCTGGTCACCAACGCCTGCCTGCACGCGGGCGGGCCGACCCAGCTCGTACTGCGCCACACCCCCGACGCGCTCCGGATCGAGGTCGCGGACCTCAGTCCCGAGCCACCCAGGCCCCGGCCGCGCGATGTCGCGCGGCCCGGGGGCCATGGACTGATCGTGCTGGACCGGCTCGCGCGCGGCTGGGGATCGGAGCCCGCCGGGGAGGGCAAGGTCGTCTGGGTCGAGGTCGCCCCGGTGACCTCCCCGGCCCGCCGTCCCGCGCACTGACCCCGGCCGGCGGGCGCCCGCCCGTCACCCCTCGCGGCTCCCGGCCGGGGGCCGCGCGGCGCCGGGAGGGTCGTACAGCAGCCCCTCGCGCAGCCGGGTCAGCACCCGTGCCAGCAGCCGGGACACCTGCATCTGGGAGACCCCGAGCCGGGCGCCGATCTCGGACTGGGTCAGCTCCTGGCCGAAGCGCAGGGACAGCAGCAGCCGGTCCCGCTCGCCCAGCGCGGCGATGAGGGGTTTCAGGGAGACCAGGCACTCCACCGTGTCGTAGGCGCCCTCCTCCGCGCCGAGACGCCGGGCGAGCGGCCCGGTGATCTCCTCCTCCCGGAGCGGGGCGTCCAGGGAGCGCGCGGCATGGGCGTTGGCGGCGCGCTCACCCTCGGTCACCTCCGCCTCGGGAAGCCGGAGCCGCTCCGCCAGCTCCGCCGTCCCCGGCCGGTGCCCGCGCTCCTGCTCCAGCGCCTCGGTGGCCCGGGCCAGCTCGATCCGCAGCTCCTGGAGCCGGCGCGGCACATGGACGGCCCAGCCGGTGTCCCGGAAGAAGCGCTTGATCTCACCGGTGACCGTCGGCAGGGCGAAGCCCGCGAAGTCCACCCCGAGAGCCGGGTCGAACCGGTTCACGGCCTTGATCAGACCCACGGTGCCGGCCTGGACGATGTCCTCCATCGGCTCCGGCCGGCCCCCGAAGCGCCGGGCGGCGAAGCGCACCAGACGGAGATTCAGCTCGACGAGGGTGTTGCGGACCAGGGCGTGCTCGGCGGTGCCCTCCGCCAGTCCCGCGAGCCTGCGGAAGAGCGCCGCGGTCAGGGCCCGCGCCTCCGCCGCGCCGACGCGCCCGCGCCCGCCCGCCGCCTCCGGGAGCACGGGGGCGCCGGCCGGGGGAGTGCGGAGGGTGCTGGACACAGGAGGGCTCCTTCGGCGGGGCGGGTCCACGCCACGGCCCGGGGGCGGCGGGCCCGCCGTCCGGACGTTCCTCTGGAGAAATGCCCGTATTGGCATCTTTGATAACTAACGGGATATCCGAAATCGGGGTGCCGGTGCCCAGACGGTCCGGCGGCCCGGCGGCCTCATGCCCAGGAGCCCCGGCTGGACGGCGGCCCGGTGACCAGGCGGCCCGGTGGCCCAGCGGCCCAGCGGCCCGGTGACCAGGCGGCCCGGTGGCCCAGCGGCCCAGCGGCCCGGTGACCAGGCGGCCCGGTGGCCCAGCGCCCCGGCGGCCCAGCGGCCGAGGGGCTCCGGCGGAGCGCCGCGCCCACCGGCCGCGCCCCGGCCGCGCCCACCGGCCGCGCCCTCGGCCGCCCCCGGCCACCGCCCAGGTGGCCCGAACCGGTCGCCCCCGCCGGCCGGCGCCGTGGGACACCCTCCGAACTGTGGTGCGACGGCACCTCCGGTCCGCCTCCGCCGCCGGACGGTGACACCCCGCGCCGCCGGCCCTTCCCCGTACCGCCGATCCCGGTGGCCAACTGCCGGAACGGCACTCCGGGAACCGGCCCGGCGGCCCCGCCCCGCCCGCCGCGCGGCCCGGCCCGCCGCCGGTCCTCACCGCTCCCACCGCCCGCCTGAGCACGGCGAGTTGGCGCTCCTGTGCTGTTCAGGGTGTCCGCGGTGATACGGCGTGACAGAGTGGATTCGGTGGAGGGCAGCCGTCGGTTTCGCCCTCCCCCGCAGAGCCATACCACCTTTCCCGGTATCTCGCAGAGCGGCGCCGCCGACGGGGCGCCGCCCGTTCATGAGAGGTGAGGTCAGCGATGGATGGGGTTGCCTCCTCGCCGGAACCGCGTGAGCCCCTGCCCGGGGCACCGCTGCCGGCGTCGCCGCTTCCGCAGTCACCGCCGTTCCCCCAGCAGTCCGCCCCGCCCCCGTCCGGCCGGCTCAGCGAGGAGGGCCTGCGCAAACTGCTCGCCGGACTCACCGCCGTGCGCGACGGTGATCTCTCCGCCCGCCTCCCCGACGAGGCGGAGGGCCTCCTCGGCGAGATCGCCGCCGTCTACAACGGGATGGTGGACCAGCTCTCCCTGGTCACCTCGGAGGTGACCAGGGTCGCCCGCGAGGTCGGCGGGCAGGGGCTGCTCGGCGGCCACGCCCGCGAACCGCGCGTCCGGGGCGTCTGGCAGGAACTGACCACCGGTGTCAACACCATGGCGGACAACCTCACCTCGCAGGTCCGCAGTATCGCCCAGGTCGCCACGGCGGTCGCGCGCGGCGATCTCACCCAGAAGATCAGAGTGGACGCCCGGGGCGAGATCCTGGAGCTGAAGGAGACCATCAACACCATGGTCGACCGGCTCTCCTCCTTCGCGGAGGAGGTGACCCGGGTCGCCCGCGAGGTCGGTACGGAGGGGAAGCTCGGCGGCCAGGCCACCGTCCGGGGCGTCTCCGGCACCTGGAAGGACCTCACCGACAACGTCAACTTCATGGCGGACAACCTCACCAACCAGGTCCGCAACATCGCCCAGGTCACCACCGCCGTCGCCCGGGGCGATCTGACCCGCAAGATCGATGTGTCCGCGCGCGGCGAGATCCTCGAACTCAAGACCACCATCAACACCATGGTCGACCAGCTCTCCTCCTTCGCCGCCGAGGTCACCCGGGTCGCCCGGGAGGTCGGCAGCGAGGGCCGGCTCGGCGGCCAGGCGGAGGTCGAGGGCGTCTCCGGCACCTGGAAGCGGCTCACGGAGAACGTCAACGAACTCGCGGGCAACCTCACCCGCCAGGTCCGCGCCATCGCCGAGGTGACCAGCGCGGTCGCCGAGGGCGACCTCACCCGCTCCATCACCGTCGAGGCCCCAGGGGAGGTCGGGGACCTCAAGGACCACATCAACGCCATGGTGGAGTCGCTGCGGGTCACCATCCGGGCCAATGAGGAACAGGACTGGCTCAAGACCAATCTGGCCCGGGTCTCCAGCCGGATGCAGGGCACCCGCAGCCTGCCCGCCATCGCCGAGCTGATCATGGACGAGGTGCCGCCCCTGGTCGGCGCCCTGTACGGCGGCTTCTTCCTCACCCGGGACGGCGAGCGCGGCCCGGAGCTGGTGATGACCGCCGCCTACGGCTCGCCCGACGACCCCGACGAGGGGCCCAGACGTTTTCTCCTCGGCCAGTCCCTCGTCGGCCAGGCCGCCCGCAGCCGGCGCACCATCGCCGTCGACGACCTGCCCCCCGGCTACGCCACCATCGCCTCCGGGGCGGGCGGGATGGACCCCACCGCGCTCGTCATCCTCCCCATCGTCGTGGAGGACCAGGTCCTCGGCGTGATCGAACTCGCCGCCCTGCGTCCCTTCACCCCCATCCACCGCGACTTCCTCGAACAGTTCATCGAGACGGTCGGTGTCAATGTCAGCTCCCTGATCGCCAATCTCCGCACCGACGAGCTGCTGGAGCAGTCCCAGCGGCTCACCGCCGAACTCAGCGCCCGCTCCAAGGAACTCCAGGCCCGGCAGGAGGAGCTCCAGCGCTCCAACGCCGCCTTCCGCGAGAAGGCCGCGCTGCTCGCCGACCGCAACCGCGACATCGAGCGCAAGAACCTGGAGATCGAACAGGCCCGCCAGCAACTGGAGGACCGGGCCCAGCAGCTCTCCCGTACCTCCATGTACAAATCCGAGTTCCTCGCCAATATGAGCCATGAGCTGCGCACCCCGCTCAACAGCCTCCTCATCCTGGCCCAGTTGCTCGCCCAGAACCTGGAGGGCAACCTCTCGCCCAAGCAGGTCGACTACGCCGAGGTCATCCACTCGGCGGGCTCCGATCTGCTCCAGCTGATCAACGACATCCTCGATCTGTCGAAGGTCGAGGCCGGGAAGATGGACGTCCACCCGGAGCCCTTCGCGCTGCACGGGCTGCTGGACTACGTGGAGGCGACCTTCCGGCCCGTGGCCGGCGAACGCGATCTCGAACTCGGGGTGTTCGCCGCCCCGGACATCCCGGAGCGGGTCACCACCGACGAGTCCCGGCTGCGGCAGGTGCTGCGCAACCTCCTCTCCAACGCGCTGAAGTTCACCGAGCGCGGCCGGGTCGAGCTGCGCGTGGAGAACGCGGACGACGAGGAGCTGCCCGCCGCGCTGCGCGGCAGCGGGCAGGTGCTCGCCTTCCGGGTCATCGACACCGGGATCGGTATCCCCGCCGACCGCCTCCAGAGCGTCTTCGGCGCCTTCCAGCAGGGCGACGGCACCACCTCCCGGCGGTACGGCGGAACCGGCCTCGGGCTCTCCATCAGCCGCGAGGTGGCGCATCTCCTCGGCGGCACCATCACCGCGGAGAGCGCCCCCGGCGAGGGCAGCAGCTTCACCCTCCATCTGCCGGTGCACGGTCTCACCGCTCCCCGCCCGTCCGTCGTGGCCACCGTCCCGGAGCGGCACCCCGCCACCGGGGACCGGGCCCCCCGGGGCCGTACCGTCCTGGTCGTCGACGACGACATCCGCAATGTGTTCGCCCTGACCGAGGTGCTGGAGAACCAGGGGATGACGGTCCTCCAGGCCGGCAGCGGCCAGGCGGGCATCGACCTCCTCCACTCCCACGGCGGCGTCGACCTCATCGTGCTGGACGTGATGATGGCCGGGATGGACGGCCTCGCCACCATGGCCGCGATCCGGGAGCTGCCCCGGTTCGCCGCCGTGCCGATCATCGTGGTCACCGCCAAGGCGATGCCCGGCGACCGGGCCCGGGTCCTGGCCGCCGGGGCCCATGACTACGTCGCCAAACCGGTCGACACGGATGAGCTGCTGACCAAGATCCGGGCGCATCTCGCCGATCGCTGACGGAACTGCCTCCGCGGGTGTGAGGGGGCGCCGCAAGGGCACCCGCAGGAGACCTGACCCCTTCCGGGCACCGCGCGCGCGGCGCCCGGAAGGGGGACGGGCCACACTGGAAGTGCGGACACGCCCACGGTGTCCTGGAAGGGCCGGAAGCATGAGCTGGATGAAGGCGAAACTGAAGCAGGTGAAGGGCCGGAAGAAGGAGGCCGACGGCATCGCGCTGCACAATGAGCGCCTCAGGTCGGAGGGGCAGCGCGAGAAGGAGAGCGGACGCAGCGAGGAGGCCGAACTGCGGGCCGCCCGCCGCCGCCGGCAGGACGGACAGCCCTGAGCCGCCCCCGTACGGAACGGGCACGACAGGGGTGAGCGGCCGGCTCTGAGCGGCCGACCCTGAACGACTGTCGCCGAGCGGCCGTTCCCGAGCGGGCCGTCCCGGTCCGGCCGCGTGACGGCCCGCCGCGCCGTCGTGCCGAGCCGGCCGCCCGTCCGGCCCCGGGGGGCCGCCGCCCCGCTGATCAGGCCGCCCGGCGCGCCGCAACGGCCCGCGCCGGGCGACTCAGTCGTCCTCGCCCGTGCTCACCCGCACCGCGACCAGACTGGTGTCGTCGTCGGTGTCCCCGGTCGCCGCGCCCAGCAGCGCGTCGACCTGCTCGTCCACCGGGCGCCCGCTCAGCTCCTCCGCCCGCCGCAGCAGCGCGGAGAGCCCCTCGTCCAGCGCGTCCCGGCGCCGCTCGATCAGCCCGTCGGTGAAGAGCAGCAGGGTGTCGCCCGCCTCCAGCTGGGTCGTGGTCTCCCGGTACACCGCGCCGGGCACGGCCCCCAGCAGGATGTCCCGGGGCGGTTCCAGCAGCTCCGCCCGGCCCCCGCGCAGCAACAGCAGCGGCAGATGGCCGGCGCTCGCCCACCGCAGGGTGCGCCGGTCCGGGTCGTAGAGCGCGCAGACGGCGGTCGCCGTCGGATGGCCCGGGGTGTGCAGGGTGACCTCGTTCAGCCACTCCATCAGCCGGCCGGGGGTGTGCCCGGTGAAGGCGAGACCCCGCAGCGCGTTCCGCAGCGCCACCATCCCGGTGGCGGAGTCGATGCCGTGGCCCGCGATGTCGCCCACCGCGACCAGCACCGTGCCGCCGGGCAGTGGCAGTACGTCGTACCAGTCGCCGCCCACGCGGTACTCCTGCATCGCCGGCCGGTAGCGCGCGGTGGCCTGGAGGCCCGGCAGCAACTGGAGCGCGGGCACCTCCGGCACGATCGCCTGCTGGAGCTGGAGCGCCAGCCGGTGGCGCACGGCCGCCCGCGCCTGCACGGCGGTGAGCTGGTCGAAGGTGGCCGACAGGGCGATCTCCGTGTGGTACTCGGCGGACACGTCCTGGTAGACGCCGGTGATCCCGGTCAGCACCCCCTCGGAGAGCAGCGGCTCCGCGGTGATCCGCACATGCCGGGGACGGCTCTCGTCCCGGATGAAACGGATCACGCCGGTCGCGCCCTTCCGCCGCCCGGTCAGGGTCCGCAGCAGTCCCGCGAGATCGTCCCGGTCGTCGGGGTGGACACGCCTCCGCAGCTCGGTCAGGGGCGCGGGCGCCGCCTCCCGGGGCAGTCCGAACATCGCCCACGCCTGCTCGCCCCAGACCGAGGTGCCGGTCAGCAGGCTGTCCTCGAACGGGGCGACCCCCTGGAGCCTGGCCACCGCCCGTACCGCCGATGTGCCCCGGTCGCTGCTGGTGTGCCAGAGCACGACCGTGCGCTCCGCGCCCAGCGGCAGCGCCCGCACATCGAGCAGCGGGGCGGGCAGACGCTGGTCGCGCTCCGCGGGCAGCCGGGCCGCCCGCCGTACCGAGGTGGACTCGTGGGCCCGTTCGGACAGCTCCGCTATCTCCGTGTGCAGCAGTGGGAAGAGCCGGGTCAGCGAATCCCCCGCCGTGCCGTCCGCGACGCCGAGCGCCTCGATCGCCGACCGGTTGAGATACTCCACGGTCGGCGCCGTCCGGCCGCCGGACCGGTCGTGGTGGAGCGTCATCGCCGGGTGCGCCATCGCGTCGAGCAGATCGTCGAGCGCCGGGGCGGGGGAGGGCGGCTCGGACTCCACGGCGGTCAGCACCCGCGCGGCCACCTCCATCAGATCCACCAGCGCCCGCCGCACCGGGGCCTCCAGCTCGGCCCGGGCGGGCCACACCGCGAGCGCCACCCCCACGGTCGCGCCCCGCAGCCGCAGCGGCAGCAGGGCCCGCGCGGCGCGGGGCCCCGGCCCCGGCAGCACCTCACCGGACGGGGGCCCGGCGGCGAGCCAGACCGGCACGCCCTCCGTCAGCAGGGTCCGGAAGGGCGCGGGCGGCGACGGCGGAATCCACTGCCACTGGGCCGCCTCCATGGCGCTGACCCCGGCGTGCCCGGTGAGCTGGAGACAGCCGGAGCCGGTACGCCGCCACAGCCACAGGCTCTTCACGCCCAGCGGCGCGAGCGCGCCCTCCAGCAGGGTCGCCGCCGCGTCGTTGACCGTGTGCTGGGCCTCCGCCGCCGTCGCGGCCCGGCGGGTGCGGCGCGCCTCCGCGCCGTACGGGGCGTGGGCGGGGTGCGGCGCGGTGACGGCGATGGTGCCCGCGACCCCGTTGACGATGTCGGCGGCGAGGTCCTCGGCGCCGGTACGGGTCTCCTCCGTGAGCCGGGCCAGATGCCCGGCGGCCTCCGCGGGCGAGGTCCTCAGCTGCGAGACCAGGACGCCGGTCGCCAGATCCAGCAGACGCCGGCGGGCCAGTTCGGCCCGGAGCCCGGCGTTCTCGGCGGCGAGACCGGCCACGGTGGCGGACAGCTCGGTCACCGCGGTGGACGGGGGTTCCCGGTCCGGCCCCCGGTCCACGGGGGCGGCGGGGTCCGGCGCAGGGCTGATCACTGGGGCTCCCATCCCGGGCGGGGGTGCGACAGACAGCAGGTGATCGCGTCGGGTCCGGATTCTACGGCGGCGCGCGTCGCCCGGCGGGGAGAGCGGGAAAAAACCGCCCCTCGACCGGGTGGACGGGCGCGCGCCCGGTTGACCGGCGCTCCTGACGCGCCCGGCCGCGCGCCGTCACCGGTCACGGCCGGGCAGCGCGGCGCGGGCGGAGCGCATCGCCGCCCGGACCGGCGGCGGGGAGGCGGCCCATGGGTGCTCTCGACCAGATGGCGGGCCACCTCGCGCAACTTCGGATTGCTGTGCTGGGAGACCGTCACCAGCACCTGCCACGCCTGCTCCGGCGTGCAGGACGCGGTCGCCATCACGACGCCCCGCGCCATGTCGATGACCGGGTGCGAGGAGAGGGCCCGGCGCAGCCCGGCCACCTCCTGGCGCAGGGCTTCCGCCTCGGCCGCAGCGCCGTCGGGCGCTTCCGCGCGGTGCTCCGGTGGCGGGGTCGGGGCCATGGCTCGCGCTCCCTCCGAACGTCCGGGCGCGCCCCCACGGGACCGGTGGGAGCGCGACGCGTTCCTCTGCCTCTCCCGGCGCTCCTGCCCGCGATCCGCGCCGGGACACACCCGACGGGCCGGGCCGTCGGCGCCCGGTGGCCCTCAGTGCCCGGTGACGGTGAAGAGCGCGCCCTCCGGATCGCTGAGCGCGGCCTCCTCGGCCCCCTCGTCGGTGGTGCGCCGGGCGAGCACGGTGCCGCCCTGGTCCTGCGCCGCCCGGACGGTGGCGTCCACATCGGAGACGGGGAAGTGGACATCCCAGCGGGGCCGGGCCATCGGGTCGGGGGCGGCGCCCCGGGCGCCCGAGGCGAGCCGGGCCAGCACATGGCCGTTGCTGACGAGGACGACCTCCTCGTTCTCGTACCCCACATCGCAGGCACCCGGCCGGTCCGCGGCCCAGTCCAGCACCTCCCCGTAGAAGATCGCCGCGTCGAAGGCGTTGCGGGAGCGCAGCAGCAGCCAGGTGGGCGCGTCCTTGTGCCCGGACTGCCAGTCGGGGATCAGCGCCCCCTCCCAGATGCCGAACACGGCGCCGTCGCGGTCCGCCGCCAGCGCGGCCCTGCCCAGCGAGAAGGCGAGCGGGCCCACCGCCACCGTGCCGCTGCGCTCCCGGACGCGCGCCGCCGCCACGTCCACATCGGCGACGGCGAAGTACGGCGTCCAGGCGACCGCCACCTGGAGCGTGCCCGCGAGCGCCCCGATCCCGGCGACCGGCGCTCCGTCCTTGAAGGCGGTGCTGAAGCCGTCCCCCAGTTTCGCCCTGCGGAACTCCCACCCCAGGACAGTGCCGTAGAAGGCCTGGGACGCCGTGAGGTCTCGGGCCAGGAGACTGACCCAGCACGGCGCGCCGACCACCTCGGTGCTCGATGTCATGCCCGGCGCGGAGGCCGGGTCCGTCGTCTCGTTCATCGCTCTCATTGTCCTGAGATCTGTGCCGATGGGGTGACAGCCCGGAGGGGTGTCGGCGGATCACGCGCGGGATCTCCGGCACGCCACGGGGCGCCGGACCGGATCGGGTCCCATCCTGCCCCCGGCCCCCGGTCCCCGCGAGTCACGCACCGGCGGTGGACGCCGGGAGAGGGCCGGGGCCGGATAGCGCGGACTCCCGGGGTGCCCGCAGAGTCAGGAGTGACGTCCGGACACCCGGACCGGGCGGTACGCGGGCCCCGGACGGACCGCGCCGCCAGTTTGCCGGACGGAAGGAGAACGGCTGCCATGACGGAGTCCGAGAACCAGCGCAGGGGGATCGAGGCCGCCCGCCTCGGTGAGCAGGAGCTGATCCGGGAGCTGGAGAACATCCACCGGAGCCGGCACGACACCCTGCTGCACGGTTCGCCCGCCGCGCTCGCCTCGCACACCACCCGGATGGCGGAGCTGGAGGAGGAGTATTTGCGCCGCCACCCGGAACGTCCCGTCTCGGCGGGACGCACCCGGGCGGGCGCCCGCGCCCGGTCGCGGTCCGAGCGGGACGGACGGCATGACCCGGCCGGGTGAGCGCCGCCCGCCGGCCCCGGGGCGGCCCCCGCCCGGCACCGCCGCGCGCGTCCCGGCGCGTGCCCCGCGCGGCTCAGCGGTCGGCGCTCTTCGCGAACACCTCGGTGAAGGCCGCCGTGAAGGCCTTCAGATCGTCCGGCTTGCGGCTGGTGACCAGTGTGTTCGGACCGTGGTCGCAGATCCGTACCTGTTCGTCGACCCAGATCCCGCCCGCGTTGCGGATGTCGGTGCGCAGACTGGGCCACGAGGTGAGGGTGCGCCCGGTCAGGACATCCGCCTCGACCAGGGTCCAGGGGGCGTGGCAGATGGCCGCCACCGGCTTCCCCGCCTCGAAGAAGCCCCGTACGAAGGCCACGGCCCGCTCGTCCAGCCGCAGCGCGTCGGGGTTGGCCACGCCACCGGGCAGGACCAGCGCGCCGTAGTCGGCCGGCGACACCTCGCCCACCACCTCGTCCACGGCGAAGGTGTCCGCCCGGTCCAGATGGTGGAACGCCTGGACCCGGCCCGGCTCGGTGGAGACCAGCGACGGGGTGTCACCACTGCCGGTGACCGCCTGCCAGGGCTCGGTCAGCTCGATCTGCTCGATGCCCTCGGGTGCCATCAGAAACGCGATCCTCATGCCTGCTCACTCCTTCCGTCCGGCCGGGGCCGGCTCGTCCATCACCCCCTGGGGGCCGCAGTACCCCCGCCCGGCCGCCTCATGCGGGGGCCGGCGCACCGATGCGCTCCGCATGACCGCGAACACTGCGGGTACCCGGGAGGCATCAACCGGCTGTACAGGAAGGCGGAAGTCCATGGGCCTCGGAGGATGCATCGTCCTGATCGCGGTCGGCGCGATACTCACGTTCGCCACCGACTGGGAGATGAAGGGGGCCAATCTCGATGTGATCGGCCTGATCCTGATGGCCGTGGGGTTCATCGGAGTGGTCACCTTCACCAGCATCGCCAAGCGCCGCCGGGTGGTGGTGCCGCAGGCGACCCCGGTGATCGACGAGAGCCGGGACCGGCGGCTGTAACGGATGACCGAGGGGCCGCCGTATCCGCCGCCCCGGCGGGAGCCGCCAGTGAAACGTTCCCGCGCCGTCCGCCCGTCCGGGGGGACCGGACCGCCACCCCACCGGTGACGGCCCGGTCCCCCCGACGCGTATCCGGACGGCACCGGCCCCGCCGCTTCACGGCCGGGGCCCCCGACCGGCCCGGGCGGCACCGCCCGGTCCGCCGACGACGGCCCCCACGGTTCCCCGAGGAGCAGTGAGATGCGAAACGAAGAACTGACCGAACTGGCACAGCAACTGCGCGTGGACGCGGTCCGCGCGGCCGACGCGGCGGGGTCGGGCCATCCGACCTCCTCCATGTCGGCCGCCGATCTCGCCGCCGTCCTCCTCGCCAACCATCTGCGCTACGACTTCCACCATCCCGCCGCCCCCGGCAACGACCGGCTCGTCCTCTCCAAGGGCCATGCCTCGCCCCTGCTGTACGCGCTCTACCGCGCCGCGGGCGTCATCGACGACGAGGAACTGCTCACCTTCCGCCGCCGTGGCAGCCGGCTCGAAGGACACCCCACACCCCGGCTGCCCTGGGTGGACGTCGCCACCGGCTCACTCGGGATGGGTCTGCCCGCCGGGGTCGGCATGGCGCTCGCGGGCCAACGGCTCGACCGAGTCCCCTACCGGGTCTGGGTGCTCTCCGGCGACAGCGAGATGGCCGAGGGATCGGTCTGGGAGGCCGTCGAGCAGGCGTCGTTCGAGAAGCTCGACAATCTGACCCTCATCGTCGACGTCAACCGGCTCGGCCAGCGCGGACCCACCCGGCTGGAGTGGGATCTGGACGCCTACGCCCGGCGGCTGCACGCCTTCGGCTGGCACACCATCGAGATCGACGGCCACGATGTCGTCGCCATCGACTCGGCCCTCACGGGCGCCGTCGGCACGGTCGGCAGGCCCGTCGCGATCATCGCCCGCACCCACAAGGGCCGGGGCGTCGCCGAGGTGGAGGACCGCGAGGGGTTCCACGGCAAACCGCTGCCCCACCCGGAGCGGGCCGTCGAGGAACTCGGCGGCCGGCGGTCCGTCACCGTGGATGTGGCGGCCCCGCCCCGAGCGACCGTCCACCGCGACGCCGTCGGCGGCGACCCGCCGGCACCCCGGTACGCGATCGGGGACGAGGTCGCCACCCGCGACGCCTTCGGGGCCGCGCTCGCCGCCCTCGGCTCGGAGCGGCCCGAGGTCGTGGCCCTGGACGGGGAGGTCGGCGACTCCACCCGCAGCGCCGCCTTCGCCGAGGCCCACCCCGACCGGTACTTCGAGTGCTACATCGCCGAACAGCAGATGGTGGCGGCCGCGGTGGGCATGCGGGCCCGTGGATACACCCCCTTCGCCTCCACCTTCGCCGCGTTTCTGACCCGCGCCCACGACGTCGTCCGGATGGCCGCGGTCACCGGCGCGGCCGTCCAGCTGGCGGGCTCGCACGCCGGTGTGGCGATCGGCCAGGACGGCCCCTCCCAGATGGGCCTGGAGGACCTGGCGATGTTCCGCTCGGTCCATGGCAGCACCGTGCTCTACCCCTGCGACGCCCAGCAGACCGTCCAGCTGGTCCATGCCATGGCGGACCTGTCGGGCATCGGCTATCTGCGCACCACCAGGGGCGCCACCCCGGTGCTGTACGGCCCCGGCGAGCGCTTCCCCGTCGGCGGCTCCAAGGTCCTGAGGTCCGGGCCCGACGACCGGATCACCGTCGTCGCCGCCGGGGTGACGGTCCATGAGGCGCTGCGGGCGGCCGACACCCTCCGCGGCGCCGGGATCGGGGTCCGCGTCATCGACCTCTACTCGGTGAAGCCGGTCGATGCCGCCACCCTCCAGGAGGCGGCCGAGGCCACGGGCTGTCTGATGACCGTGGAGGACCACCGCCCCGAGGGCGGTCTCGGCGACGCGGTCGCCTCCGCCTTCGCCGACGGACGGCCGCTGCCCCGGCTGATCCGCCTCGCGGTACGGAACATGCCCGCGTCGGCCACCCCCGAGGAGCAGCTCCATCTGTCCGGCATCGACGCCGCCTCCATCACGGCGGCGGTGCGGCTCCTGGTGGAACAGGCCGTCGTGGGCTGACCGCCCGGCCGCCCGCGGGGGACCGGGCACGGAAACGGGGCGGCGGCGGCCCCGGAGGACCGCCGCCGCCCCGAATCGCGCGGATCACCAGCGATACCAGCGCGACCTCCCGCCACCGCTCTGCGCGCTCCGCAGCACGAAGCCGAGCAGCCAGACGACCAGGACAGCCACCGCGATGTACCACAGTGCCTGTACGGCAAAACCCGCGCCGAAAAGAATCAGTGCCAGCAGAAGAACCAACAGGATGAGAGCCATAGTTTTTGTACCTCCGGGGGCACGCCTTCCCGGGATGAACCCTCATACGCCTTGGCGGGAACTTCCGGGAAAGTTTTCCGAACCTCCCGCGACACCGCGTTTGTGACCCCGTTTCAGGGGCAGCCGCCCTGTGTGCTTCGGACCGGAGGCACGCCCGCGGAGCGGAACCGCATCCGGGTCACCGGCTGAACCGGATGCGCGGGTGAATTCACCCGGCCCTTTCCCCCGCGGTCGCAAGGATTCCGTCCGCACGGCTGAGGGAGTGGCGCGCACCATGCGCTCACAGACGAGCACCGCAGACACCGCGAGCACCGCAGACACCACAGGGGACGTCCACGGGGATGTCCCCAGGGACCCACGCGGCGCGAGGACCGGGCATCCCCATGACGACGCCCCCGACACCCGGGCCGCCTTCGCCGAACTGGCCGCCCTGCCGGACGGGCCCGAGCGCGAGGCCCTGCGCCAGGAGCTGGTGAACGCCTGGCTGCCCATGGCGGAGCGGCTCGCCGGCCGCTTCAGGAACCGCGGCGAGACCCTGGAGGACCTCTGCCAGGTGGCCGCCCTGGGCCTGGTCAAGGCCGTCGACCGCTACGACCCCGAACACGGCAGCGCCTTCGTCAGCTTCGCCGTGCCCACCATCACCGGCGAGGTCAAACGGCACTTCCGGGACCACATGTGGGTCCTGCACGTGCCGCGCCGCGTCCAGGACCAGCGCAACCGGGTCCGGTTGGCCCGCCGCGAACTGGCCCAGACCCTGTCCGGGCGCGCGCCGACCGAGGCCGAGATCGCCCGGAAGGCCGGGCTGACCCTCGACGAGACCAGAGCGGGCCTGGAGGCCATCGGGTCCTTCAGCGCCCTCTCCCTGGACGCCGAGATCGCCGGCGGCGACCACGGCCACACCATGGTCGACGCCCTGGGCGGCCCCGACCCCGCCCTTGATGTCGTCATCGACCGGGAGGCGGTCAAACCCCGGCTCCGCAAACTCCCCGAACGGGAACGGCGCATCCTCTACATGAGGTTCTTCCGCGATATGACCCAGAGCCGGATCGCCGAGGACCTCGGAATCTCCCAGATGCATGTGTCACGGCTGATCAGCAATTCCTGCGACCGGTTGCGCCGAGAAATCATGAAGGATGCCGCCTAGGCTGCGACAGGAGACCGTACCCGTCCCCCACACTGCGAGGTGCGCCGGTGGTGAGCAGCAGCGGTGGAATTCCCCGGCACGGCCGTGAGGAGACCCCGGAGGAACGGGCCGACCGGCGCTGGACCGATCTCCTCCAGGAATTGCGGGTGGCCCAGACGGGGGTGCAGATCCTCTTCGGATTCCTGCTCACCGTGGTGTTCCAGCCCCGCTTCACCACCCTGTCCGAGACCGACCGGGACATCTATCTGGCCACCGTCATGCTCGGTGCCGCGGCGACCGGCGCCCTCATCGGCCCGGTCTCCTTCCACCGGCTCCTCACCGGCCGGCGGCTCAAACCCCAGACCGTCGTCTGGGCCTCCCGCCTCACGGTCGCCGGACTGCTGTTGCTCCTCTGCACCATGGCGTCCGCGCTCCTCCTCATCCTGCGGGTGGTGCTCCACGACTCCTCCGCGCTCTGGCTGGTCGCCGGCATGGTCTGCTGGTTCGCGCTCTGCTGGTACGTGCTCCCGGTGCTGCTGCGCGCCCGCCACCCCGAGCGCGACGACACCGCCGCCGGGAGCCGGCCCGGCCCCTGACCGCCCGGCGGCCGGGAACTGCCCCCGCCCCTCTGGCGCGGCCGGGCGAGCCCCGGGATGCTGTCGCTGACAGCGCTTTCCCCGTGCTCAACCAGCCATGACACAGGAGACGTTGTGGGCCGGAGCGGACCAGGCAGCATCCGACGCACCCTCATCCCCCTCGTGACCGCCGCCGCGCTGGCCGCCGGAGCCGTCGCGCCGGCCGCGGCGGACCCGGGCCCCGACGCGCGGCCGGGGAACGCCGCGGACGTGCTGCGGCCCGTCGCACCGCCGCCCGCGAGCGCGCCGGCGGACTCCGCCGCGCGCGCCGTCGCCGACGGCGACGGCATCGAGACGGCCCGCACCTCGCGCCCGGTCGCCCCGGGCATCGAGCTGACCTCCTGGGACCGGCTCGCATCCGACAAGTGGCTGCGGGTCGACTCCCTCTCCGTCGACCTCGCCGGCACGGGCGTGGCGGCCGGATATCTCTCCACCGGACGGGTCGCCGAGCGGGACACCGTCTCCGCCCTCGCCGCCCGGTACGACCCCGGCCCCGGCCGCCGTACCGTCGCCGCCGTCAACGCCGACTTCTTCGACATCAACCAGACGGGCGCACCGCTCGGCCCCGGCATCAGGGACGGCGAGCCGACCCACTCGCCCGCGCCCGGCGCCCACCGCGCCGTCGGCATCGGCCCCCGGGGAGCGGGCCGGGTCCTCCAGCTCTACTTCGACGGCACCCTCACCCTCCCGTCCGGCGACCACCCCCTGGCCGCCTTCAACGCGGCCAACGTCCCCGCCGGGGGCATCGGCGTCTACACCCCCGCCTGGGGCGCCGCCGACCGCGCCCTGACCGTGGACACGGCCGCCCCGGTCGCCGAAGCGCTGGTACGGGACGGACGCGTCGTCTCCGTCGCCGCGCGCCCCGGCACCGGCCCGGTCGCGGCCGGCACCACCGCGCTGATCGGCCGGGAGGCCGGGGCTGCGGTGCTCGCCGCGCTGCGCCCCGGGGACCCGGTGGCCCTGGAGTACCGGCCGCGCACCGACGGCGGAGCCGTACCGCACACCGCCGTCGGCGGCCGGGAGCTGCTGGTGGTGGACGGCGTACCGCAGAACCACGAAGGCCAGGGCAACAACACCGCGGCCCCCCGCACCGCCGTCGGCTTCTCCCGCGACGGCAGCGCCATGCAGATCCTCACCGTCGACGGACGGCAGGCCGACAGCGGCGGGGTCACCCTCACCGAACTGGGGCTCATGATGCGGCGGGCCGGCTCCCACAGCGCCCTCAACCTCGACGGCGGCGGCTCCTCCACCCTCCTCGCCCGCACACCGGGCAGCGACACCCTCCAGGTGGAGAACAGCCCCTCCGACGGCAGCGAGCGCACCGTCCCCAACGGGCTCGCGCTCACCGCCCCCGACGGCTCCGGACGACTGCGCGGCTACCACGTCACCACCCGCACCCCCGCCGTCGCCGCACCGACCGCCGACCCGGTCCGGGGCGGCCACCCCGAACGGGTCTTCCCCGGGCTGACCCGCGCGCTCACCGCCGCAGGACACGACGAGACCTACGGACCCGCCGCCGGTGCGCCCCACTGGCGTTCGCTGCGGCCCGCCGTGGGCCGGGTCGACGCCCGGGGGGTCTTCCACGCCCGCCACAGCGGCTCGGCGACCGTACGGGCCGAACGCGCCCGCGCCCACGGCTCCATCGGGCTGACGGTCCTGGACGACCTCACCCGCATCGAACCCACCACCCGCCGCCTCGGGCTCGCGGACACCGGCGCGACGGGCGGCTTCGGCATCCTCGGGTTCGACGCCCAGGGCAACAGCGCCCCCGTCGAACCCGCCGATGTCCGTCTCGTCCACGACCGGGAGCTCTTCGACATCCGGGACGACGGCGCCGGTTCCTTCGCCGTCACCGCCCGCACGGGCTCCGGCGCCGGCCGGGTCATCGCGACGGTCCGGGGCGTCACCACCTCCCTCGCCGTGACCACCGGCCTCACCGAACGGCCCGCCGCCGGCTTCGACGACGCCGCCGAGTGGACCTTCAGCCACGCGCGCGCGGCCGGCTCGGTCGCCGCCACCCCGGCCGGCCACAGCGGCACGGGCCTGGCGCTGGCCTACGACTTCACCCGCTCCACCGCCACCCGTGCCGCCTACGCCACCCCGCCCCGGCCGATCGCCCTGCCCGGACAGCCCCGCTCCCTCACCCTGTGGATCGACGGCGACGGGAACGGCGCCTGGCCCACCCTCCACCTCAGGGACGCGGCCGGCTCGGATCAGCTGCTGCGCGGCCCGTACCTCACCTGGACGGGCTGGCGGCGGGTGACCTTCACCGTGCCCCAGGGGGCCGCCACCCCGCTGTCGGTGCGCCGCTTCTACCTCGCCGAGACCGCGGCGGCCCGGCAGTACACCGGCCGGGTGGTCATCGACGGACTCACCGCGCAGCTGCCGCCGGAGGTGGAGCTGCCCCCGCAGCCGCGCGCCCCCGATCCGCTGATCGGCTCCGCCGCCGTGACGGCGGACCGGGAGTGGCGGTTCGCGGTGATGTCGGACGCGCAGTTCGTCGCCCGCGACCCCGACAGCGCCATCGTCCGGCAGGCCCGGCGCACCCTGCGCGAGATCAGGGCGGCCCGACCCGACTTCCTCCTGGTCAACGGCGATCTGGTCGACGAGGGCGCACCGGCGGATCTGGCGTTCGCCCGCCGGGTCCTCACCGAGGAGCTGGGCACCGGCCTGCCCTGGATCTATGTCCCGGGGAACCACGAGGTCATGGGCGGCCGGATCGACGACTTCATCGCCGAGTTCGGACCCGCGCACCGGGTCTTCGACCACCGGGGCACCCGCTTCCTGACCCTGGACACCTCCCGGCTGACCCTGCGCGGCGGCGGATTCGAGCAGATCACCGCTCTGCGGGCGCAGCTGGACGCGGCGGCCCGCGACCCGGGGATCGGCTCCGTGCTGGTCGTGCAGCATGTGCCGCCGCGCGATCCGACGCCGCAGCAGGGCAGCCGGCTCGGCGACCGCAAGGAGGCCGCGCTGCTCGAACGGTGGCTGGCCGGGTTCCGCCGCGCCACCGGCAAGGGCGCGGGTCTGATCGGCTCCCATGCGGGTGTCTTCCACGCGGAGCACGTCGACGGGGTGCCGTATCTGATCAACGGCAACTCCGGGAAATCGCCCGCGGGGCCGGCCGGCGAGGGCGGGTTCACCGGCTGGTCGCTGGTCGGGGTCGACCCCGTCGGCCACGCGGAGCGGCTCGCGGCCCGTCTCCGGCCGTGGACCGCGCGCCCCGACTGGATCTCCGCGCAGACCCGCGCCCACACCGACCGGCTCACTCTGAGGGCCCCCGGGCGGCTCCCCCCGGGCAGCGTCGCGGAGGTGGCGGCGACGGTCGGCCAGGGCACCCGCGAGGTACCGGCCGCCCACCCCGTGAGCGTCGACTGGACGGGCTCCCCCCGGCTCCACATCGGTCCGGCGGGCACCGCCCGCCCGCGCCACACGGCCGCCTTCGACCCCGCGACGGGCCTGCTGACGGCGCTGCGGGCGGGGGAGGTGACCCTCTCGGTCAGGGTCTCGGGGGTGACGGAGCGTGCCCGGATCGTGATGCCGGCGGCAGGGGACGCCACCGGCACACCGCCCGAGCCGGACGCGCGGCGGGGGACCGCCACCCCGTCCGGGAAGGGGGCCGGGGCCGCCGTCCGGTCCGTCGAGCTGCCCGGGCCGGCCCCGGCGCCTCCCGCGCCCGGACCGTCCGGTCGCCGTGCCCCGGTCTCCTGAGCGCCGGGCCGGGAGGGGGGTGGGCCATGAGCCGTCGATCCGTCCTCCGGTCCGCGGTGACGCGGGCGGATGGAGCAGGGCCGCCGCGGCGATCACCGCGACGCCGGCTCGCGGGCGCGGGGGTGCGCGCCGGGCCCGTCGGGCGCTCGGCGGGCCCGGTGGTCCGGCTCGCGCGGTGCGGCCGGGCCGCGTCGGGTGGTCCGGAGGGGCGGAGCCGGGGCGTCCGGGGTCGGGCGCGCCGGTCGCCGCCGGGGCCGCCGGTGTCCGTGCGGCGTGCTCGTCCGTCTGCCCGGGTGATCCCGGGGCACCGCCCCGGGGGCCCGTCGCGGTGGGCCCGGCCGGGACGGCGGCCCCCTCCCGGCCGCCCCCGGCGCGGCGCGCCCTCGCCGTGCGGGAAACCGCATCACCCGGCAGCCTTGGTGATGAGTGGTGCGGAGGAGGTGGTCAGGGTGACCGGGCCGCGTGCCTCCGGGGCCGCAGCGTCGGGCCGCGGAAGCGGGTCCCCCGAGGGGACCGGGGATTCCCAGCCGCTGCTGTCGCTCGCCCTGGCGGGGCTGATGGAGGATGTCCACGCCCACTCCGGCGCTCTCTACCTGCTCAGCCGGGGCGACAGCGGCGGGACGCTCGACATGGCCGTCAAGGCCGGGCTGCCCCGCTCCTTCTCCGCCCCCTGGGAGCGGATCGCCCTCACGGCCCCCATCCCGGTCGCCGAGGCGGTGCGCGAACAGCGGGTGGTCTGGATCTCCGGCGAGGAGGACATGGCCCGCCGCTACCCCCGGATCGCCGTCGTCCTGCCGTACCCGTACTGTCTCGCCGCCGCCCCCCTCCTCAGCGACGGCACCGCCTACGGCGCCCTGTACGTCACCTGGCCCGCCTCCCACCCGCCCGAGCTGTCCGACGCCGAGTGCGCCCTGATCACCACTGCCTGCGACCGGCTGGCGCTGAGGCTGCGGCGCGCCGCCGAGCGCGGCCGGCCCGTCGTCCCCGAGACCCACTTCCTCGGCTCCCGGGCCATGGCCACCGGTGTCGGCGCCATCGAGGCCATCCAGATGCTCAACCGGATGCCGGACGGCATGTGCGGTCTGGATGTCAACGGCCGCGTCGTCTACGCCAACCCCGCCACCGGCGAACTCCTCGGCATCACGGTCTCCCGGCTGACCGGCAGCCAGCTGTGGACCGCGCTGCCGTGGCTCAACGACCCGGTGTACGAGGACCGCTACCGCGCCGCGATGCTGAGCCAGCACACCACCGCCTTCACGGCACTGCGGCCACCGCGCGACTGGCTCACCTTCCGGCTGCACCCCGGCCGCGACGGGGTGAGCGTCCACATCACCCCCGCCCGGGCGGGAGTGGGCGACACTCCCGGACAGACGCCGTCCGGGCACCCGCACCGGCTCGTCACCATCTCCCACATCGCCAATCTGGCGATCGCGCTGACCGAGGCCGTGAGCGTCTCCGATGTGATCGGCCTGGTCGCCGACGAGATCATGCCCTCCCTCGGCGGCAGCGCCCTGGTGATCCTGGCCGCCGAGAGCGGCCGGCTCAGGGTCCTGGGCCACCGGGGCTACCCGGACCCCGAGACGGTCGAGCGCTGGGACGGGACACCGCTGACCGCGCCGATCCCGGGCGCCCAGTCCCTGGTCACCGGGGTGCCGTCGTTCTTCGAGTCCCGGGAGCAGCTGGAGCGGGTCTACCCCGAGCGGTTCACCACCCCCGACGGCATGGCGGCCTGGGCCTATCTCCCGCTGATCGCCTCCGGCCGGCCGGTCGGCACCTGTGTCCTCGGCTTCTCCGAGGAGCACCGCTTCTCCACCGACGAACGGGCCGTGCTCACCGGCCTCGGCGGGCTGATCGCCCAGGCCCTGGAGCGGGCCCGGCTGTACGACACCAAGCACCGGCTCGCCCAGGGTCTCCAGTCCGCCCTGCTGCCGCACTCGCTGCCCGCGCTCGACGGCCTGGAGGTCGCCGCCCGCTACCGGCCGGGAACCCAGGGCATGGACATCGGCGGCGACTTCTACGACCTGATCCCCACCGGCCGTACCGCCGCCGCCGTCATCGGCGACGTCCAGGGCCACAATGTCACCGCCGCGGGGCTCATGGGCCAGGTCCGCACGGCCGTGCGCGCCTACACCGCGGTCGGCCAGCAGCCCGGCCGGGTCATGGAGTCCACCAACCGGCTCCTGATCGACCTCGACCAGGATCTTCTGGCCTCCTGCGCCTATCTCCACCTGGATCTGCGGGCCCAGCGCGCCCGGATGGCCCGGGCGGGCCATCCGCAGCCGCTGCTGCGCGACCCGGACGGCACCGTCCATGTGCTGGACATCGCCGGCGGCCCGCTGCTCGGTGTCGACGCGGCGGCCCGCTTCCCCACCACCACGGTGCCGCTGCGCCCGGGGGCGGTGCTCGCCCTCTACACCGACGGTCTGATCGAGGCGCCCGGGACCGATATCGACGACGCCCTCGCGGCCCTGGCCCGCCGGCTCGCCGCCGCCACCGGCTCCCTGGAGGCCGTCGCCGACGCCCTGACCGGCCCGCCGGGGGCCGGGGGAGGGGGCGGCGGGGACGACACGGCGCTGCTCCTGCTGCGGCCCACCGGCTGACCGCCCCCGCTCCTCCCCGCCCTCTCTCCGCCCTTTCTCCGCCCCTTGCTGCCTCTTTCTGCCTTTTTCCGCTTCTTTCCGCGCAGCCCGGTGCCCTCCGGCCCGGGAGGGGCGGGAGGGCACCGGGGGAGGGGCGGGTCAGCCGTTGTTGCCGCTCGCGGAGGCGTGGCTCGCCGTCACGGCTCCGTAGAAGGGCATCGCCAGGTTGCTGAAGATGTCGGCGGTGCCGGGGCCACCGGGGTTCTTCCAGTCGCGCAGCAGCTCGGAGATGACACCGACGGTGCTGTTGAGGGTGGCGCCCGCGTTCTGGAGGCGCAGCAGGGAGGTCTCCCGGGCCAGCTTGTTCGTGGTGCCCGAGGCGTCGGTGACGGAGTGCACCTCGTAGCCGCGGCCGAGGGCCGAGAGGGAGGCGAACATCAGGCAGACATCGGTGATGACACCGGCGATCACCAGGTTGGGGCGGTTCATGGCGCGCACGGCCTCGTCGAAGCGCGGGTCGTCGAAGGCGTCCACCTCGCCGCTGCGGTGGATGAGGGGGGAGCCGGCGGGCAGCTCGGCGACCAGCTCGGGAAGGAGCGGGCCGTTGGGGCCCTGCGGGGCGGAGGTGGTGGCCACGAGGGGGAGGCCGAAGACCTTCGCGGTACGGGCCAGGGCCTGCGCGTTGCGGCGGACCTCGTTCTGGTCGTGGTCCTGCACGCCCATGAGGAGGCCGGTCTGGTGGTCGACCAGCAGGATGCCGGTGTTCTCCGGGGTGAGGCGGTTGGTGAGGTAGCTGTTGCTGCTCATTGCTGCGGTTCCTTGGGGTCGGGCCGCGGTGACGGCCGTTGCTGGAGAGTCAGTCGCAGGCTTTTTGTTGCTTGCGCATTCATCCTAACCGCAGCTGTGCGGACTCCATTCCCGGCCCCGGGGGGCCGGGTCGGGTGATCCGGGTCACGCCGTGGCGGTGTCCTCCGGCGAGGGTCCGGCGCTCTTCAGCCGGTCCAGGGTGGCGTCCAGGGCCAGCAGCTCCCCCGGTGAGAGCCGGCCCGCGAACATCGCCTCCACCACCTCGGCATTGGTGCGCACCGCGGCCCGGAGCACCTTCCGGCCCTCCTCGGTGAGCTGGATGGTGGCCCCGCGCTGGTCCTCCTCCAGGGGGGTGCGGGTGATCAGCCCGCGTGCCGCCAGGCGGTCGCACATCCGGCTGACCGCGCTCTGCGTCAGCACGATCCGCTCCTTGAGGTCCTTCAGCCGGGTGCCGTCGAGGGGGATGTTCACCAGTGCGTCGAATTCGCTCAGCGACAGCCGGTGACGCTCGGCGATCTCCCGCTCGATCTCGCGCAGCACCTCGTTGTGCACCTCCATGAACGACCTCCAGACCCCGATCCTGAACTGCCGGGACACCCCACCGGAGCCTGTCCTCGCCATAATCCCTACCTCCTCATTGCATGCGTACGCATCATTCTCGCAGGCCGGGTCCGCGATCGCGCGGCGCCGTCCCGCGGGCCCGTGACGGGGGAACCTACGGGTCCCCCTCAGGGTCTGCCGTCGAACCTTGTTCCTGTCCGATCGCCCGTGCGAAGGTCGAACGGTCCGATGAACAGAACCGGTTGCGCCGCATTCACCGGCCGCCCGCCCCTCCCCGGAATTCCACGAACCCTCTGCCGCGCAGAAAGAACGAAAGGTGCTGCCGCGATGCCGGATGACCTGGTTCCGCTCGAAGAGATGAAGCGACTCACCGAACGCGTGGAACGCCTGGAGGCCGTCCGTGAACTCCACGACCTGCGCCACAGCCTTCCCCGCCATGTCAACGACGGCGCGTTCTCCCGGGTCGGGGAGCTGTTCAGCGAGCACGCCCGACTGGACTACGCGCATCTCGGGCAGGCGTCGGGCCGCGAGGAGATTCAGCGGTACTTCACGGGTCTGACCCGGATGATCGAGGAGAACAGCCCGGCGGCCCAGGTCATGATCACCCAGTTCGGCCACGGGCACGAGGTCCGGATATCGGGTGACGAGGCCACCGGTGTCTCCTTCTTCGAGGAGAAGGTGGTCTTCGACACCGAGAGCGCCATGGTGGCCGGGAAATTCACCGACAGCTATGTCAGGGAGAACGGCCGATGGCTCTTCTCCCATATCAAGCTCGACCTTTTCTGGGTCATTCCCTGGGACCAGGGCTGGAAGAACTGAACCCGGGGCACGCGGCTCCACCGCGTGCGCCACACGCGCCAATCACACGATCAGAGGAGAGCGACCACATGGGCAGGTTGACCAACAGGACCGCACTGGTCACCGGGGCCAGCCGGGGCATAGGGCGCGCGAGCGCGCTGCGGCTCGCCGGGGAGGGTGCCCTGGTCGCCGTGCACTACGCGACCAATGACGAGGCCGCGCGGGAGACCCTGGCGCTGATCGAGAAGGACGGTGGCCGGGGGTTCACCGTCCGCGCCGAACTGGGGGTGCCGGGCGATGTGCACGAGCTGTTCCTCGGGCTGGAGCGGGGCCTCAAGGAGCGGACCGGGGCGACGGCGCTGGACATCCTGGTCAACAACGCCGGTGTCACCACCCCGGCGGGCGCGCCGCCGGAGAGCGTCACGCCCGAGGACTTCGACCACCTCTTCGCGGTGAACGCGAAGGCCCCGTTCTTCATCGTCCAGCGGGCGATCGGGCTGATGTCCGACGGCGGCCGGATCGTCAACATCTCCTCCGGGCTGACCCGGGTCGCCAACCCGGAGCAGATCGCGTACGCGATGACCAAGGGCGCGATCGAGCAGATCACCCTGCACTTCGCCCGCCATCTGGCCGCGCGGAACATCACCGTCAACAGTGTGGCGCCCGGTATCACCAACAACGGCAGCGCTCTGTTCGACATCCCCGAGGCGGTCGAGCAGATGGCACAGGTGTCGGCGTTCAAACGGGTCGGCGAGGCGGTCGACGTCGCCGATGTCATCACCTTCCTGGCCACGGACGAGGCCCGCTGGATCACGGGTGCGTTCGTCGACGCCACCGGTGGGACCCTGCTCGGCTGACCGCGCCGGAACCGGCGGTCCGGGCCGGATGGACCGCCCGGCCGCTCCGGCCCCCGGCCGGCGCCCCAGCAGTCTCCCCGATGGAGGTATCACCCGTGAGTTCCGTGGCAGAGCGGCCGTTCCGGTTCGGTGTCGGCATCCACACCCCCACCACCCGGGCCGAGTGGGTCGCCAAGGTCCGGGCGGCCGAGGACCTCGGCTACGACGCCGTGTCCGTCTCCGACCATCTCGGCATGCCCGCACCGATCCCGACGCTCCTGCTCGCCGCCGAGGCCACCGAGCGGGTGCGGATCGGCACCCTCGTCCTCAACACGTCGTTCTACACCCCCGCGGTGCTGGCGCGGGACATCGCCACCGTGGACCGGTACTCGGGCGGCCGGGTCGAACTCGGTCTCGGCGCGGGGTACGACCGGGCACAGTTCGACGCGGCGGGCCTGCCGTGGACGCCCGCGGGCGAGCGGGTGTCACATCTGGAGACGATCGTCCGGGAGTTCAGGAAACCCGCCGCCGAACGGGAGCACTACGCCCGGTACGCCGGACCCTCGGCGCCCCCGCTCCTGATCGCCGGCCGGGGCGACCGGGTGCTGGGGCTGGCCGCGCACCACGCCGACATCGTCGCGTTCACCGGGACGGCCCCGGTGCGCGACGGCGACGGACTCAAGCTCGCCGGTCTCGCCGAGGTCACGGACCGGATCGGTTTCGTGCGGAAGCTGCTCGGAGACCGGGCCGGCGAGGTGGACCTCAACATGGCCATCCACCGGGTGCTGCCCCCCGGTACCGCCGGGGGTGTCAAGGACGTCTGGCAGAACGATCTGGGCCTCGGCATGGAGGAGCTGGCCGAGCTGCCGTCGATCCTCATCGGCACCCCCGAGGAGTGCGCGGAGCGGCTGCGCCGGCGGCGCGCGAGCCTGGGTCTCAACTACTACACCGTGCTGGAGCACGAGATGGAATCGTTCGCACCGGTCATGCGGGCGCTGCGATGAGCGGCCCGTATCTGGCGGTCAGCGTGGAGCGGGACGACTGCATCGGCTCCGGGCAGTGTGTGACGGTCGCCCCGGAGGTGTTCGACCAGAGCGACGACGACGGCGTCGTGGTGCTGCTCGACCACCGGCCGCCGGCCGGGGAGCACGAGGGGGTGCGGGAGGCCGCGGACCTCTGCCCCGCCGCCGCCATCCGGCTCCATGAGAACGGCGCGCGCTGACCCGGCGCGCCCGGGACGAGCCGAGGACCGCTGCCGAGAGGGAGGCCACATGACACAGGACAACAGCATGCCGCACAACCGGCGCGCGGCCGGATGCCCCTACCGCCCCGACGCCGATCTGGTGCGACAGCACCAGGACGAGAAGCTGCACCGGGTACGGGTGCCCAGCGCCCAGCTCGGCGCGTTCGAAGCGGTCCTGGTCGCCCGGGCCGAGGACTCCCGCACCGTGCTGTCCGACATCCGCTACGAGGCCGGATTCGCCTTCGAACGGGACCTGACCGGACCGCGGACGATGATGACCCAGCCCGGCACCCTGCTCAACTACGACGGCGAGGAGCACACCCGCTACCGGCGCATGCACGCGGGAGCGTTCACCGTCCGACGTGTCCGGGCCATGGCCGGGGCGATCGAGCGCATCGTCGAGACGCACCTGGACGCGGTGGAGCGGGAGGGACCGGGAGCGGACCTGATCGAGACGTTCGCCGGTCCCGTGCCCCTGATGGTGATCTGTGAGCTGCTCGGTGCCCCGGAGGAGGACCACGAGGGCATCCGGGCACGCAGCTCCATCGCCACCAGCGTCGGGACGACCCTCGCGGTGCAGCAGGAGAACTTCGGCGCGATGACCGAGTACATGGGGAGGCTGATCGCGGCACACCGGCGCGAGCCCGGTGACAACATCCTCGGCGACCTGGTCCGCCGGCACGGCGCCGAACTCACCGACGACGAACTCGTCGGCATGGGGAACGACATCCTCGTGGCCGGGCACGAGACCCTCACCTCGACGATCGGGATGAGTGTGCTGACCCTGCTGCGCCATCCCGACCAGCTCGCCCTGGTGCGCGACGAGGAGTCCGTGGCCGCCAACGCCGTCGAGGAGCTGCTCCGGCTGCTCTCGGTGGCGCCGCCGCTGGTCCGTCAGGCGAGCTGCGATCTGACGCTGAACGGCCAGGAGATCCGCGCGGGCGAGCGGGTGATCATCTCGGGACTGATGGCCAACCACGGCGCGGACGTCGCCCCGGGCGCGCCGCACGACCTCGATGTCCGGCGCAGGCCGGTCCGGCATCTGGCGTTCGGGTACGGTCCGCACCAGTGCCTGGGCCAGCAGCTCGCCCGCCTGGAACTGCGGACGGTGCTGCCGGCGCTGTTGCGCAGATTCCCCGCGCTGCGGCTCGCGGTCCCGTTCGAGCAGCTCGAATACCGCACCGACGCGCTGGTGTTCGGGGTGAGGAGCCTCCCGGTCGCCTGGTGAACGCCGGCCGCCCGAGCGAGAACTGATTCCGGCCGGGCACGCGTATTCCCGGCCATGACCTTCAAAGGGCGCCGAACGCCCGAGTGGTGCAACATGCAACAGACACCCACTCGGCGTTCGGCGCCCTTCCGTGTTTCCCCGCATTCGCCACGGGCGATGGGATTCCCTTTTCAGCGGTGCTGGCTCGATCGCTGATTCAACGGGACCGAAAAAAACCGGTTGACGGACAGCGCCGAAGTGTCTCGGAGGTCAGAATCCAGGCTTCGGTGCGACATATCGGAAAACGCATTGATCGATGATCGAGCAGCTGAGGCCGAGGGTAGGTTCACAGCGCGCGGGGGACGCCACACCAGGCATGGAGAGAACCAAATGAAAATGACGGGAAACTACAGAAGGCACGAATCCGGGCAGAGCTGCATCTGTCAGGCATCGTCATCCGTGCGGTACATGACGGACTCGGCGTCGGCGGCCGGCGCCACCTACCGCTACCCGGCGGAGCCGGGACAGGACCCCACCGGCTCCTTACCGGGAGCCGGTTCCGCCGACGCCGGCCAGCACGGCGGCGTCCGCGAGAGCTGTGCCGCGCCCCACACCACCGAACCGGCCCATCTGGCGGCGGGCCGCAGATCGGTGACCGACGATGCGACACGGGCCCTCACCTCCGACGCGGTCCGGATGAACGCCCGGTGCGCCTGGCTGGCGGTCCTGGCCTCGCTCTACACCGGTGACCTCTCGGTCACGAACGCGCAGTGCGAGCGGCTCGCCCGCGACCCCCGCTGGACCCGTTCGCCCCGCCACCACGATCTGCTCATGCTGCTGCGCGCCCGCAGTTCCCTCTTCGCCGGCGATGTGCACCGCGCGTCCGAGATCCTGGGAATCCTGCTCGCCCGGGCGGCGTCGGCCGCACCGGTCTCCCTCGTCGTGGCCTGGCAGATCGAGGCACTCGTCCATCTCGGCGAGTTCGAGTCGGCCGATGAGCTGCTGCTCGAACACGAGCTGACCGGCGAGCTGGACGAGGGTCCGCGCGACCGGGCCCATCTGCTGGCCGCCCGGGGCGGGCTGTACCTGGCCACCGGCCGCTTCCCCAGTGCCATCGACGACTTCACGGCCTGCGGACGGATGCTGGCCTCGATGAATGTCGGCAATCCCGCCGTGATTCCCTGGCGTTCGAAGGCGGCCTTCGGCGCGCTGGGCGCGCGCCGCTACGATCTGGCCCTCGTACTGGCCGAGGACGAACTGGCCGCGGCGCGGAAGTGGTGCTCACCCCGCGCTCTCGGGACGGCGCTGCACGCCGTGGCGCTGGCCCGCCGGGACGAGACATCGGTGGCGCTGCTGGAGGAGGCGGTCCAGCTCCTCGATCTGGGCTCCGCCCGCACCGAGCAGATGCAGGCGCTCCACGACCTGGGCGCCCTGCTGGTCGAGCGCGACGACCCGACCGGGGGCCGGAGCCGGTTCCGGGCGGCCGGCGAGGTGGCGCGCGAGTGCCGCAACGGCTTCTGGGCGGACCGGGCGGAAGCGGCCCTGGACCGGCTGGACCTGCCCGGCAGTACTCAGACGCTCACCCGTCAGGAGACCAAGGTGGCGCAGCTGGCCCGCGCCGGATACAGCAACCGGCGCATCGCGGAAACGCTTTTCCTGACGGTTCGGACCGTCGAGTTCCACCTCTCCAACGTCTACCGCAAGCTCGCCATATCGGGTCGCCGGGAACTGGTCACCGCCCTGAGCGCCGCCGCGATGTAGAGACCGGACCGATACGGGATTCCCGCTGATTGCCCCCCGAGTTCAGCGGGAATCCCGTGGGCCGTCCCTGGGGCCGCACCGTAGGTTCTCCCGGCCGCCCTTGTATCTCCGCGGCACCCCGTGCCAGAGTCATGTTGTCGGGTCATTCCCCGTGAATGCATCAACCCGATTCCCTCCCGCCGGTAACCCTCGTCGGTGAAATCCACCGCGTCCCTCTCCGGAATCCGGGACCGTACGTCCAGCCATCGGCCGACATCCCCTGTGCCCCTTACTTCCGCGTGACCCCGGATTCGCCGGAGTCCGGGATCTCCGTGACCGCCCAGTGCAGAGGCAGGTGCTCTCCATGCTCCAGCAGAACACGACGAAGCGCATCGGCTACTGGCTTCTCCATCTGCACCAGCTGTTCGACGAGTCCACTGCGCGGGCACTCTCCGGAGAGGCGCTGGACCGCCGGAGATGGCAGGTGATCCACGCACTGAGAATCCATGTGGACACCATCGCCGCCATCGACGCCGCGTTCGCCCCCTTTCTCGCGGTCGACGATGTCGACTCCTATCAGTGGATCATCGACGAGTTCGATGTCCGGGGCTGGGTCAGGGTCACCGACGACGGCATCACGCTCACCGAGTCCGGTGTCGCGGCACACGACCGCGCCGAGTCACTGGTGAACGCCCACGCCGCCGCGTCACTGACGGGAATATCCGAGACCGAGTTCCTGGCCGCCAACGACGTGCTCGCCCGGATCGCCCACAACATCGAAAAGGCGTGACCGGGCACCCGCGACCGGACCGCGGCGCACAGCCGGGCCGGGCGAGCCGCTCACGCCGACGCCGCCCTCTTCTGGAGAACACCATGGACGCTTCAGTCATTGTCGTCGGTGCCGGGCCCGCGGGGCTCATGCTGGCGGGGGAACTCCGCCTGGCGGGCGTCGATGTCATCGTGCTCGACCAACTGCCCCGCCCCACCGGGGAGTCGCGCGGCATCGGGTTCACCATCCGTACGATGGAGGTCTTCGACCAGCGGGGTCTGCTCCCCCGCTTCGGTGAGATCCGGACCAGCACGGCGGGGCACTTCGGCGGCCTTCCGCTCGACCTCGGCCTGCTGGGCGCGGGCCACGGCGCGGCCCGGACCGTACCCCAGTCGACGACCGAGGCCGTCCTGGAGAGCTGGGCACGGCAACTCGGCGCCGACATCCGGCGCGGACAGGAGTTCACCGGATTCGCGGAGGACGCGGACGGGGTCAATGTCCTCGTCGGCGGTACCGGCCGGGCACTCCGTGCCCGGTATCTGGTCGGCTGCGACGGCGGGCGCAGCACCACGCGCAAGGCTGCGGGCTTCGACTTCCCCGGCACCCCCGCCTCCACCGAACTCTTCCTCGCCGACATCAGGGGAGTGGAGCTCCAGCCGCGCATGACCGGTGAACAGACCGGCGACGGCATGGTGATGGTGGCCCGGCTGCCCGGGGACATCCACCGGATCATCGTCGGCGAGCGCGGGGCGCCGCCGAAGAAGCGGACCGGACCGCCCGACTTCAGCGAGGTGGCCGATGTCTGGAAGCGTCTGACCGGCATCGACATCTCCCACGCGGAGCCGGTGTGGGTCAGCGCCTTCGGCGACGCGGCGCGCCAGGTAACCGAGTACCGGCGCGGCCGGGTGCTGCTGGCCGGCGACGCCGCGCACATCCATCTGCCCGCCGGCGGGCAGGGCATGAACACCAGCATCCAGGACGCGGTCAACCTCGGCTGGAAGCTCGCCGCCGCGGTACGCGGCACGGGCCCCCGGGACCTGCTGGACAGCTACCACGGGGAGCGGCACGAGATCGGGCGCAGGCTGCTGGCGAACACCCGGGCCCAGAGCATGCTCATGCTCGGCGGCGCCGACGCGGCCCCCGTGCGCGAGGTCCTCGCCGAACTCCTCGACCAGACCGAGGTCCAGCGGCATCTCGCCGCCCGCGTCAGCGGCCTGGACATCCGCTACGACATGGGCGGCGGCGAGCACCCCCTGCTGGGCGCGCGCATGCCGGACCTCGCGCTCACCCGCGACGGGAGGCGCACCAGCAGCGCGGAACTGCTCCGGCCCGCCCGGGGAGTGCTCCTGGATCTCGACGACAACGCCACCCTGCGCCGGCGCGCGCACGGATGGACCGACCGGATCGACGTGGTGACGGGGCAACCGCACCACCTGCCGGACAGCGGCGTACCCGCCGGAACCGCGGCGCTGCTGATCCGCCCCGACGGACATGTCGCCTGGGCCGCCCCCGGCACCCACGCCGACCTCCCGATGGCCCTGAACCGCTGGTTCGGACCGGCCCGCCGAGACGGCCGGCCATGAGAACACGAAGGGGAACGATGTACAGCACGCTGATAGTGGCCCGTATGGCCCCCACCTCCGCCGACCGGGTCGCCGGACTGTTCGACGCCTTCGACCGGAGCGACATGCCCGGCCGGATGGGCACCCGGCGCCGGGAGCTCTTCAGCTACCGGGGCCTCTACTTCCACCTCCAGGACTTCGACGAGGACAGCGGCGCCGGAGCGATCGAGGGGGCGAAGACCGACCCCCGCTTCCTCCGCGTCAGCGAGGACCTCAAGCCGTACATCGAGGCCTACGACCCCGCGACCTGGCGCTCCCCGGCGGACGCGATGGCACAGCGCTTCTACCACTGGCAGGCGTCATGAGCACCGGGCAGGGCCGCCGGGTCGTGATCACCGGCATGGGGGTGACCGCCCCGGGCGGACAGGGGGTCAAGAACTTCTGGAAGCTGCTCACCGACGGACGCACCGCCACGCGGCGCATCTCCTTCTTCGACCCGGCGCCCTTCCGCTCGCAGATCGCCGCCGAGGTCGACTTCGACGCCGAACTGTCCGGGCTGACGCCCCAGGAGATCCGGCGGATGGACCGGGCCGCCCAGTTCGCCGTGGTCACCGCGCGGGAAGCGGTCGCCGACAGCGGGCTCGGGTTCGACGCGCTCGTCCCGCACCGCACCGGTGTGACGATCGGCAGCGCGGTCGGCGCGACCACCGGCCTGGACCAGGAGTACCGCACCGTCAGCGACGGCGGACGGCTGGAACTGGTCGACCACACCTACGCCGTGCCGCATCTCTACAACTATCTGGTCCCCAGCTCCTTCGCCACCGAGGTCGCCTGGGCGGTGGGGGCCGAGGGGCCCGCCACGGTCGTCTCCACCGGCTGCACCTCCGGGCTGGACGCCGTCGGCTACGCGGCGGACCTGATCCGCGAGGGCTCGGCCGATGTGATGATCGCGGGCGCCACCGACGCGCCCATCTCCCCCATCACCGTGGCGTGCTTCGACGCCATCAGGGCGACCACCCCCCGCAACGACGATCCCGAGCACGCCTCGCGGCCCTTCGACGCCAGCCGCAACGGCTTCGTCATGGGCGAGGGCGCCGCCGTCTTCGTCCTGGAGGACCTGGAGAGCGCCCGGGCGCGCGGCGCCCGCGTCCACGCCGAGATCGCCGGCTTCGCCACCCGGTCGAACGCCTTCCACATGACCGGTCTGCGCCCCGACGGCCGGGAGATGGCCGAGGCCATCCGGGTCGCGCTCGACGAGGCCCGGCTCAACCCGCAGGACATCGACTACATCAACGCCCATGGCTCCGGCACCAAGCAGAACGACCGGCACGAGACCGCCGCGTTCAAGAGGAGCCTCGGCGACCACGCCCACCGGACCCCGGTCAGCTCCATCAAGTCCATGGTCGGACACTCGCTCGGCGCCATCGGGTCGATCGAGATCGCGGCCTCCGTGCTGGCGATGACCCATGACGTCGTCCCGCCGACCGCGAATCTGCACACCCCCGACCCGGAGTGCGACCTGGACTACGTCCCGCTGACCGCCCGCGACCACCGGACCGACGCGGTTCTCTCGGTAGGCAGCGGATTCGGCGGCTTCCAGAGCGCCGTGGTGCTGGCGAACCCCGATCGGAGCCCGCGATGACCACCAGGACCTGGGTCACCGGACTCGGTGTGGCCGCGCCGACGGGACTGGGCATCGAGGCCCACTGGTCGGCGACCCTCGCCGGTCGCGGTGCCATCGGCCGGATCACCCGGTTCGACCCCTCCTCCTACCCGTCGCGGCTGGCCGGCGAGATCACCGGATTCACCGCGGAGGACCATCTGCCCGGCCGGCTGCTGCCCCAGACCGACCGGATGACCCGCCTCGCCCTGGTCAGCGCGGACTGGGCGTTCGAGGACGCGGGCGTCGACCCGGCCCGGGAGCCCGACTACGACGTCGGTGTCATCACCGCGAGCCACTCCGGCGGCTTCGAATTCGGCCAGAACGAGCTGCGGGCGCTGTGGAGCAAGGGCGGGCAGTACGTCAGCGCGTACCAGTCCTTCGCCTGGTTCTACGCGGTGAACAGCGGGCAGATCTCGATCCGCAGCGGCCTGCGCGGACCGAGCAGCGTGGTCGTCAGCGACCAGGCCGGAGGCATCGACGCCATCGCCCAGGCCCGCCGGCAGATCCGCAAGGGCACCGGGATGGTGATCTCCGGCGCGGTCGACGCCTCGATCTGCCCCTGGGGCTGGGTCGCCCAGCTCAGCGGCGGCCGGCTCAGCACCGCCGACGATCCCGAACGGGCCTATCTCCCCTTCGACGACCGGGCCGCGGGCCATGTCCCCGGCGAGGGCGGCGCGCTGCTGGTGCTGGAGAGCGCCGAACACGCCATCGGGCGCGACGCCCCGCGCGTCTACGGCGAGATCGCCGGTCACGCCTCCACCGTGGACCCCCGCCCGGGCGGCGGCCGGGGCCCGACCCTCCAGACCGCGATCGAAGGGGCCCTGGAGGACGCCTCGGCCGAGCCCGGCGACATCGATGTCGTCTTCGCGGACGCCGCGGCGGTCCCGGAGCTGGACCGGATCGAGTCCGAGGCGATCGCCAAGGTCTTCGGACCGCGCGGGGTACCGGTCACCGCACCGAAGACCATGACCGGACGCCTCTACTCCGGAGCCGGTCCCCTCGACCTCGCCGCCGCGTTCCTGTCGATCCGCGACGGCGTCATCCCGCCGACGACGGGCACCACGCCCGCCGCCGGCCACGACATCGACCTGGTGACCGGCGCCCCGCGCCCCGCCGCCCTGCGCAGTGCCCTGGTGCTCGCGCGCGGCCAGGGCGGATTCAACTCCGCCATGGTCGTCCGCGCCGCCCGTCCCGCTCAGCCGTGAGGAAAGGAAACACCATGCCGGACACGGAATTCACCCTCGGTGACCTCAGGACCATCCTTCTGGAGGGCGCCGGCGCGGACGAGGGCGTCGACCTCTCCGCCGACATCAACGACATCCCCTTCGACGACCTCGGATACGAGTCCCTCGCGCTGCTGGAGACCGCCGGCCGGATCGAGCGGACGTACGGCATCAGCCTCGACGAGGAGGCCTTCGGCCGGGCGCGCACGCCCCGGGAGCTGGTCGGCCTCGTCAACACCCAGCTGCCGGCCGCGCGGGCCGTCTGAACCGAGAAGGAGCAGGACCATGACGGAGAACACGCGCAGGGTCGCCCTGGTCACCGGCGCGACCAGCGGTATCGGACTCGCCAGCGCCCGGCTGCTCGCCGAGCGGCAGCACCGCGTCTTCCTCTGCGCCCGGGACGGAGCCGCGGTGGCCGCCACGGTCAAGACGCTCCGGGCCGAGGGGCTCGATGTGGACGGCACCGCCGCCGATGTGCGGTCGCCGGCCGACGTCACCGCGCTGGTCCGGGCCGCGGTCACCCGTTTCGGGACGATCGACGTCCTGGTCAACAACGCGGGGCGCAGCGGGGGAGGGGTGACCGCCGACCTCTCCGACGAGCTGTGGGAGGACGTCATCGCGACCAATCTCACCAGTGTCTTCACGGTGACCCGGGAAGTGCTCAACGCCGGCGGCATGCGGCGGAAGGACCGGGGGCGGATCATCAACATCGCCTCCACCGCGGGCAAACAGGGGGTGGTGCTGGGCGCCCCCTACTCGGCCTCCAAGCACGGAGTCGTCGGCTTCACCAAGGCCCTGGGCAATGAACTGGCCCCGACCGGTGTCACCGTCAACGCCGTCTGCCCCGGGTATGTCGAGACGCCCATGGCACAGCGCGTCCGCCAGGGCTACGCGGCGGCGTACGACAGCACCGAGGACGCCATCCTGGAGAAGTTCCAGGCCAAGATCCCCCTCGGCCGGTACTCCACACCGGAGGAGGTCGCCGGGCTGGTGGGCTATCTCGCCTCGGATCTCGCGGCCCCGATCACCGCGCAGGCGCTCAATGTCTGCGGAGGGCTCGGCAATTTCTGACCCGGGCCCTTCCCGGCCCACCCGGGCCCTTCCCGGCCCACCCGGGCCCTTCCCGGCCCACCCGGGCCCTTCCCGGCCCACCCGGGCCCTCCCCGGCCCACCCGGTTCCGTTCCGGTCCACCGCAACGATGTGAGGAGAAGTCCGTGTCGCCCCAAAGCGGCCGTGAGGTCGAACACGAGATCACCGTCCGGGCGAACGCCCGGGAGGTCTACCGGCTGCTCGCCGAAGTGGAGAACTGGCCCAGGCTGTTCCCGCCGTCCGTCCATGTCGAGGTCCTGGAGCGCGACGTGGACCAGGAGCGGATACGGATCTGGGCCACCGCCAACGGCGAGGCCAAGAACTGGACCTCGATCCGCCGGCTCCACCCCGGCGAGCTGAGAATCGAATTCCGGCAGGAGGTCTCCGCCCCTCCGGTGGCGTCGATGAGCGGCACCTGGGTCATCGAGCCGCGCGGCGAGGACGAGACCCTGCTGCGTCTGCTGCACACCTACCGGGCCGTGGACGACGACCCCGACAAGCTCGCCTGGATCGACCGGGCCGTCGACGAGAACAGCCGGTCCGAACTCCCCTCCCTCAAGGCCGGGCTCGAACAGGCCACCAGAACCGAGGAGCTGACCCTGTCCTTCGTCGACTCCGTCCGGGTCGCCGGCTCCGCCGAGGACCTCTACGACTTCGTCAACGAGGCCGACCGGTGGACGGAGCGGCTCCCCCACGTCCGGGAGGTGAAGCTCACCGAGGACGCGCCGGGACTCCAGGTGCTGCGGATGGAGACGCTCACCAAGGACGGCGCCGCGCACACCACGGAGTCGGTCCGGGTCTGCTTCCCCCACCGGCGGATCGCCTACAAACAGACCACGCTGCCGCCGCTGATGACCCTGCACACCGGGTACTGGCAGTTCGAGGAGGACTCCGACGGCTCCACCACCGCCTCGTCGCAGCACACCGTGGTGATCAATCCCGAGCGGATCACCGACATCCTCGGCCCCGGCGCGGGCGTCCCCGAGGCCCGGGACTTCATCCGCAACGCCCTCGGGACCAACAGCCGCGCCACCCTCGCCCACGCCACGCGGTACGCGGAAGGGCGGCGCTGACCGATGCCCGAACCGCCGTCCCGGGCCCGGGACGCCGACGGCCCGGCCGTCGACGCCGAGGTGGTCGTCGTCGGCGCCGGGCCGGTGGGACTCCTGCTCGCCGGGGATCTGCGCGCCCGGGGAGTGCGCGCCGTCGTGGTGGAACAGCTCACGGCGCCGATGACGGAGTCGCGGGCCTCCACCCTCCACGCCCGCACCATGGAGGTGCTCGCCGAGCGGGGCGTTCTCGACCGGCTCGGAGAACTCCCGGACGGCGGTCCCGGACACTTCGGCGGCATCCGCCTCGACCTGACCGGGGCCGACCCCGGCCATCCGTACGCCGGACAGTGGAAGTGCCCCCAGACCCGCCTCGAAGCGGTCCTCCACGAGCGGGCCACCGCGCTCGGCACCCCCGTGCGGCGCGGCCGGCGGCTGGTCGCGCTGGAGGACCGCGGGGACCATGTGCGGGCCGAGACCGTCGCGGCCGACGGCTCCGTGGAGCGGCTGACCGCCCTCCACGCCGTCGGCTGCGACGGCTGGCGGTCCACCGTGCGGCGGCTCGCCGGCTTCGACTTCGCCGGAGCGGCGGCCACCCGGGAGATGCTGCGGGCCGATGTCGCCGGCATCGACATCCCGGACCGCCGGTTCGAGCGCCTGCCCGAAGGGCTCGCCACCGCGCACCGCTGGCCGGACGGCAGCACCCGCGTGATGGTGCATGTGTTCGGCACCGCTCCCGGGAACCGCTCCGGACCGCCCGGGTTCGACGAGGTCCGCGCGGCCTGGGCGCGGGTGACGGGCGAGGACATCGGGGGCGGTGTGCCGCTGTGGCTCAACGCCTTCGACAACACCCTCCGCCAGGTGACGCGGTACCGCCGCGGCCGGGTACTGCTCGCGGGCGACGCCGCCCATGTCCAGATGCCGGTCGGGGGACAGGCGCTCAACCTCGGTCTCCAGGACGCCGCCGCGCTCGGCTCGCACCTCGCCGCACGGCTCGCCGGCGGGGCGGACGGCGCCCGGCTCGACGGATACCACGAGGAGCGCCACCCCGTCGGGGCCCGCGCGCTCACCCATATCCAGGCGCAGTCCCTCCTGCTGCTCGGCGGGCCCGAGGTGGAGGGGCTCCGGGAGACCTTCGCCGACCTCCTGGAGTTCCCGGCGGTCCGCCGCCGTCTGGCGCGCGCCATCAGCGGACTCGACACCCCCCGGGCCCCGGCCGGCGACCCGGCGGAGCCGGCGCGGCAGACCCCGTTGACCACTTCCTAGACGAGACGGAGACCAGAGCATGAACGTCGGACTTCTCTTCGACCTGCGCAATCCGGATGCGTGGCACCGGCCGTGGACCGACCACTACGCCCGCTCGCTGGAGTACTGCGAAGAGGCGGACCGGCGCGGCGCGGGCGGGATCTGGTTCACCGAGCACCACCTCTTCGAGGACGGCTATCTGCCGCAGCCGCTGACCTTCGCGGCCGCGGCGGCGGCCCGGACGCGTGACGTCCGGATCGGCACCGCCGTACTGCTGCCCAATCTGCGCAAGCCCGCCCAGCTCGCCGAGGAGGCCGCGATCGTCGATCTGATCAGCGGCGGCAGGCTGGAGATCGGCTTCGGCGCCGGGTACCGCGTCCCGGAGTACGCGCTCTTCGACGCCGACTTCGGCCGCCGCTTCACCCGGGTCGAGGAGAACATCCGGGAGGTCCGCAGGCTCTGGGAGGAGGGCGGTATCAGCCCCGTGCCCGCGCAGCGCCCGCTGCCCCTGTGGGGCGGGTTCTACGGGCCCCGCGGCGCGCGGATCGCGGGGAGGCTCGGCATCGGTCTGCTGCACATATCGCCCGAGATGTTCCCGCACTACCGCGCCGGACTGGTCGAGGGCGGCCACGATCCGTCGATCGCCCGGGTGTCGGATCTGCTGCCGGTGATCCTCGCGGACGATCCCGAGGCCGCCTGGCCGCGCGTCGCCCCCCATCTCGCGCACCAGATGAACACCTACCGGCAGGGCTCGGTGGAGGGCACCGACCGCCCGAGGCCCCCGCTGCTCACTCCCGGGGACTTCCCCGACCGGCCGGCCGACGGATCGTGGGGCACCCTGGAGATCCTCACCCCGGAGGAGGCCGCGGCGCGCATCCACGAGCGGACGGCGGGACTTCCGGTCGAGCACCTCATCTTCTGGGCGAGCGTCGCCGGAATGCCGGACGATCTGGTGGTCAGGAACATCGAACTGATCAGCGAGGAGCTGCCGGCGCACCTGGCGAAGGCCGCCGGAGCCGGGCCGGGGACGACGGCGCCGGCCGGTGAGTGACGCGCCGGCCGTGCGGGGGGCCGTCACCGGGGCCGGGCGCGGCCACTGGGCCCTGCTCTTCGTCCTCTCGGGGAACATGCTTCTCGACGCCGTCGAGGTCTCGGTGGTGCTGGTGGCGCTGCCCGCGATCAGCGCCGATCTGGGGCTCGGTCTGTGGGCGGTCCAGTGGCTGATGAGCGGCTTCGCCCTCGGGTTCGCCGCCATGCTGATGCTCGGGCCGGTCCTCTCCGCCCGCTGGGGCCTGCGCCGCCTCTGTCTCACCGCGATGCTGGTGTTCGCCGCGGCCTCGGTCGTCGGCGGGGTGAGCGATGACACCGCGCTCCTCATCGCGTCCCGGGTGGTCAAGGGGGCGTGCGCCGCGCTGACCGCCCCCGCCGGCCTGGCCCTGATCGGCACCACCTTCCCCCAGGGCCCCAGGCAGCGCCGGGCGGTGTCGGTCTACTCCCTCTTCGGCGCGGCCGGCTTCACGCTCGGGCTGCTGCTCTCCGGGTGGTTCGTCACCGACAGCTGGCGCTGGACCTTTCTGTTCCCCGCACCGGTCGCCCTGATCCTGCTCGTCTGGGGAATCCGGGTCATCCCGCGCACCGGGCGGCAGGCGCCGCCCCGGCTCCCCGCGTCCCTGCTGCGCAACGGCCCGCTGATGCGCTCGGCCCTGGGCGCCGCCTCGCTCAACGGCACCTACATCGGCCTGCTGCTGCTGGTCACCTTCCGGGCGAGCGGCGAACTCGGCTGGCGGCCCTGGCAGATCGCCCTCGCGCTGCTCCCCGCCTGTGTGCCGCTGGCCGTCTCCGTCCCCTTCGCCGGCCGTCTGGTCCAGCGGTTCGGCACGGGACGGCTGATCACCGCCGGGGCGGCGGTCGCCCTCGCGGGACAGCTCCTCGCCCTGCTGCGCCCGGACCCGGTCCCGTACGCCACCGGGCTGCTGCCGGTGCTGGCGCTGGTCGGGGCCGCTTTCGTGTTCTCCTTCGCGGCGCTCAACATGCAGGCGGCGTCGAGTGTCGAACCCGCCCTGCGCGCGGTGGCCGTGCCGCTCTATCAGACGGGTGTCCAGCTCGGCAGCGTGGTGATGCTGCCGCTGGTCGCCGCCGTGCTGAGCACCACCGACGGCTACCGGCCCGCGCTGGCGGTCATCGCGCTCGTCGGCGCGCTCGGTGTCGTGACCGCGTGCACCGGGCCGCGCGAGGGCCGCCATCGCGAGCCGGTGCGACCGGGCTGAGCCCGGCGGGGAGCGGAGCCGGAGCGGAGGGGGCGGGCCCGGGGGCCCGTCCCCTCCGCCGTCGTCACCGGTGGGGACGGAGCAGCTCCTCGGTCATCGTCGCGAGCCGCTCCGCCGACGCGGGCGAGAACAGCTCGTTCTGCACATGGAGCCTCTGATACATGTTGAACGCGCTCAGCGGCCCCGGCGGCGGGCCGTCGAGGACCCTGAGGAGCGGCGGGACCACGTCGACGGCGGGCTTCGCCCGCGCCTTCTGGCTCTCGATGAACTCGGCGGTCCGGGGGTCGAACGCGCCGGCGAAGCTCGTCGAGGTCGTCCCCGGGTGGAAGAGCACGTACTTCACCGGTCCCTCGCCGTGGAGCTGGGCGAACCGGACACCGAGCAGATCGTTGAACCGTCCGGTCACGAACATCGCCCGCACGCCGTCGTAGTCACGGGCGGTCTGGAGATCGTCCCAGTCGATGGGGGTGTCGTGACCCGGTCCCGCGACATTGACGATGACCGGCTGCCGGCCCCGCTCCAGCGCCTCGCGCAGTCCCGAGCCGAAGAGCAGACGGCTGAGGTAGAACAGCGCGAAGTTGTGCTCGAACCCCTCGGAGGTCACATGCCGCTCGCTCCGGAAGAAGCGGGCGCAGAAGACGAGGCCGTCGATCCTGGGATGGGCCTCGGCCAGCTCCTGGACGGTGCGCCGGGTCTCCGACACGAGACCGAGGTCCGCGGCGACGAAGTCGGCGCTCCCCGGCGAGTCCGCCGCCTCCTTGAGCAGCGCCTCCCCCTTCTCCCGGTCCCTTCCCAGCACCACGGCGTGGTCACCCCGGGCGAACAGCGCCCGGGCGAGGGCGGCGCCGATGCCGTCGGTGCCACCGGTGATCACAAAGGTCTTCGTCACGTTGTCCTCTTCCTCGGTTCCTCGGTCATGCCTCGGACGCCCGTGGGCGCGAGACCGTCGGATGTGCCGTGCGCGACCTGGTCACGCCTGCTCGGGAACGGGTGCGGCCCCGGCCTTCTCTCCGGGTGGTGCCGGCTCGGTCGGCGCGGGCCGCGCGGGCAGCACCCTGGAGGCGATGGCGATGACCAGCCCCGCCCCCACCAGCCACCAGAACGCGCCCTGGAACGCGGAGCCCAGCGGCACCGATTCCTCCCTCGTCTGGAGGACGAGGGTGAGCAGGGCGATTCCGAGCGCGCCGCCGATCTGGTGGACGATGAAGAGCACCCCGGTGGCGCGCGAGGTCGCGGTGGGCGGGACGGTGCGGTAGACCGCGCCCATGGTGGCCGCGGCGGCGATCCCGAGCCCGAACCCGACGACGACCAGCCCGGCGACCGCGAGAACGCCCTCGATGCCGAGCGCGTAGGGCAGATAGCCGGGAACGACCAGCAGACCGCCGGCGCCGACGAGCGGCCGGGCGCCGATCCGGTCGGAGAGCCGTCCCGACAGCGGCTGTCCGACCAGGGCGCCGAGACCGAACGGGGCGAGCAGCAGCCCCGCCATCATCACGCCCTGTCCGTCGAGCCGCTGGAAGTACAGCGGCAGCAGCACCGTCGTGCCGAACATCACCGCGCCCACGAGAAAGAGCACGGCCACGCTCGCGGAGAACCCGCCGCTGCGGAAGAGCCGCAGATCGATCAGGGGCTCGTGCCGGGTCCTGAGCGCGTGGACGGCGTAGCCGGCGAAGAGCACGAGACCGAGCGCGGCCGAGAGCATCACCGGGGTGGTGAATCCCTCGACAGCCTGGGTCAGGGCGTACATCAGGGCGGCGAAGCCGGGCGGCAGCAGAACGACGCCGAGGACATCGAGCCGCGGGGACTCCTGGCCGGGGTCCGGTGCGTCCGCCGGCATCAGCCGCACGGCGAGCGCGATCGCCAGCACACCGAGCGGCACCTTGATCAGGAAGACCCACTGCCACGGCAGGGTCTCCAGGAGCAGTCCGCCGACGACCGGGCCCACCACCGGGCCCATCGTCATCGGGATCGCGGCGAGCCCCAGCACCCGGCCGACCCGCTCCTGCCCGGCCGAGCGGGCGAGCGTCGCGAGCATGATCGGCTCAAGCATGCCGCCACCGAGACCGGTGATCATCCGGGTGACGATCAGGCTCGGCACGTCCCAGGCGAGGCTGGAGGCCACGGAGCCGATGACGAAGACCGACAGGCCGGCCAGCCACATGCGGCGGGCGCCGAAGCGGTCGATGGCCCAGCCGGAGAGCGGCGCGGAGACGGCAACGGCGAGGAGATATCCCGTACTGACCCACTGGATCGCCGCCAGTGTCGAGCCGAACTCGTCGACCAGGGTGTGGATGCCGACACCGGTGATGGTCGTGTCCAGCAGCGCGAGGAACGCGCCGAGGGTCATGGTGGCAAGTAATTTGCGCAACGCGGGGTCAAGAGGTTCTGACTGACGAGCCATGTCTAACTTCCAATTCCATTAACTGGATTGAACCAACCAGTTCACTTTAAGCATCGTGATGGTAGCATCGCAACATGGCCTTCACGGAGACTCAGGTCACGTCATCGCGTGGCAGGCTCGACAAGCGTCGGGCCATCCTGGACGCGGCACTCCGCGTCTTCGGCGAAGTCGGCTACCCCGGCGCGACCGTCGACGCGATCGCCGCCGAGGCGGGTGTCGCCAAACCGACGATCTACAACCATCTGGGCGGCAAGGAGAACCTGTTCCGCGCCGTCATGCTCGACGCGGCGGGCGACTGGCACGCCAGACCACTGGCGGCGGTCCGCTCCCTGCCGGCGGAGCCCGGAAACCTCCGGGACGAACTGCTGCGCGTCGGCTACCAGCTGGTGGAGTGCATGCGCAGCGACCGCGCCTGGATGATGCGCCGGCTGCTCGACTCCGAGGTCGCGCGCTTCCCGGAGCTGTACGAAGAGGTGCAGCTGCGCGGCTCCGCCGAGGTGCTCGACACCCTGGCGGGGCGCCTGGCGCTGGTGGCCAACGGCGGGCTGCTGGATCTCCCCGATCCGACGCGCGCCGCGAGTCAGTTCATGGCGCTGGTCTCCGACCGGCTGGCCGTGCTGGCGGCCATGGGAACCCGTCCGCTGGCGCAGTCCGTCGTCGACGAGACCGTGACCAGCGGCGTGGAGACCTTTCTGCGGGCCTTCGCCACCCGGTGAGCGGCCCGGGGCCCCTGCCGGGGCCCACCGATCGACCTTTATCCAGTCATATTCACTGAGGATTACTGTGGACTTGAACCTTGCAGGCAAGCGCGCGTTAGTGACCGGCTCCACCTCGGGCATCGGAGCGGCCGCGGCGGAACTGCTGGCCGCCGAGGGAGCCGATGTCGTCGTCCACGGCCGCGACCGCGACCGGGCCGAGACCGTGGCCGACAAGATACGCGGCCACAACCACCGGGTCGATGTCGCCATCGGCGACCTCTCGACCGACGAGGGCGCGGCGGAGGTCATCCGCGCGGCCGCGGCCGGCGGCCCTGTCGACATCCTGGTCAACAACGCCGGTGGCACGGATCTCGTGCCGTGGAGCGAGACCACTCCGGAGCTGTGGGCGAAGGCGTACCAGATCAATGTGATCTCGGCGGTCCGGATGATCCGCGCGTTCGTGCCCGGCATGCGCGAACGGAAGTGGGGGCGGGTCATCCAGGTCGGCGGGGGAGTGGCCATGCAGCCCATGCCGATTCAGCCGCAGTACTCCGCCACCCTCGCGGCCCGGCACAACCTCGCGGTGTCGCTCGCGCGCGACCTCAAGGGGACCGGTGTCACCTCCAATGTGGTGTCACCCGGGCCGATTCTCGTCGAACACGTCCGGGAGTGGCTGCTCGAAGTGGGGCCCGCCCAGGGATGGGGCAGTGAGCTGTCCGAGATCGAGGCGAAGGCCAGCGAGAGCTGGGCGCCCAATGACATCGGCCGATTCGGCACGGTCGAGGAGGTCGCCGGGGCGATCGCGTATCTCGCGGGCTCCTTCGCGGACTTCATCAACGGAACCGTCCTCCGGGTGGACGGCGGGCACGTCGTCTCCGTCTGACCGCACCGCCTGACGGCGGGGGAGGCCCGCAGCGGGCCTCCCCCGCCGTCAGTTCACCGCCCCGGGCCCGCCGAAGAGGCCGGGCTCCCCCTCGGGCAGCGGAGCGAAGAACCGCTCCACCGCCGCCTCCGTCACCCCCGACAGCTCCGCGGGCGACCAGCGCGGCCTGCGGTCCTTGTCGATGACCTGGGCCCGTACGCCCTCGACCAGATCGGGCGCCGCGAACGCGGCGCACGACACCCTGAACTCCTGCTCCAGCACCGGCTCCAGCGCTCCCAGCGCCCGAGCCCGGCGCAGCGCCGCGAGGGTGACCTTCAGCGAGGTGGGCGACCTGGTGAGGATCGTCGCCGCCGCCTCCCCGGCCGCCGGGTCACCGTGCCCGAGCAGCCGCTCCACGATCCGCTCCACCGAGTCCCCCCGGTAGCAGCTGTCGATCCAGGCCCGGTGCCGGGCCAGTTCACCCGCGCCGGGGGTGCGCGCGTACCGCTCCAGAGCCTCCTCGGGCTCCACCGAGGCGAGGGCCGCCGACAGCTCCGGCAGCAGCGCCGACGGCACGAAGCGGTCGGCGAGTCCGCAGAGCATCGCGTCCGCCGCCCCCACCGGGAGCCCCGTCAGGGCCAGATGGGTGCCCAGCTCACCCGGCGCCCGCGCCAGCAGATGCGTACCGCCGACATCGGGCACGAAGCCGATCCCGGTCTCCGGCATCGCCACCACCGAGCGCTCGGTGACGATCCGTACGCTCCCATGCGCCGAGACACCCACTCCGCCGCCCATGACAATGCCGTCCATCAGCGCCGCGTAGGGCTTGGGGAAGCGGGCGACACGGGCGTTGAGCCGGTACTCGTCCCGCCAGAAGTCCACCGACTCCCGGCCGCCGGCGACGGCGTCCGCGTGGATCGCCCGGATGTCGCCGCCCGCGCACAGCCCCCGCTCACCCGCCCCCGAGATCACCACCGTCCGGACATCCGCGTCCCCCTCCCACGCGTCGAGCGCGGCGGCCAGGGCGCGGACCATGGGGCGGGTGAGCGCGTTGAGGGCGCGGGGGCGGTTGAGGACGAGGTGGGCGGCGCGGCCCTCGGTGCGCAGAAGTACGGGGTCGGCCGGGTCCGGTGCCATCGTGGGTCCTTCCGGGGGAGGGGCTTGGAGGATCTTCGTGAACCCATCCTCGCCGTTCGGGGGGACCGGCCCGCGCGAGGGGGGCGGCCGGTGGGCCGTTTCCCGCCGGAGCGGGTCAGGCCCGCGCCGCTCCCTTCTCGCCGGCCGGGCCAGTGGCTACGGTTACGCGTCGTCTCGTACACCGGCGGGCCTCTCGTGCCCGCCCTCAACCGGGAGGGCCGACCGTGTCCCCGAGCGCACCCCCTGTCCCTGGCGTCGACGGCATATGCGACGACCGCATGCGAGCGGTGCGGACCGCGTTCGAGGAGAACTTCCGCGAACGCGGCGAACTGGGCGCCGCCGTGACCGTGCTCGTGGGCGGCCGGACCGCCGTCGACCTCTGGGGCGGCTGGGCCGACGCGGCCCGTACCCGCCGCTGGGAGCGGGAGACGCTCGTCAACGTCTGGTCGACCGGGAAGGGGCCCACCGCCCTCTGCGCCCATCTCCTCGCCGACCGGGGCCTGCTCGACCTGGACGCCCCCGTCGCCGCGTACTGGCCGGAGTTCGCCGCCGCGGGGAAGGACGGCGTCCTGGTACGTCATCTGCTCGCGCACCGCGCCGGACTCGCCGGGCTGCGCGAGCCCCACTCCCTCGAACAGGCCTATGACTGGGAGCTGACCTGCTCCCGGCTCGCCGCCACCGCGCCCTGGTGGGAGCCGGGGACCCGCTCCGGCTACCACACGCTGACCTACGGGCATCTCGTCGGCGAGGTGGTGCGGCGGATCACCGGCCTGCTCCCGGGGGAGTTCCTGGCCCGGGAGGTGACCGGGCCGCTGGGGATCGACTTCACCATCGGCCTCCCCGAGGACCAGGCGGGCCGCGCCGCCGAACTGGTGCAGCCCCCGCCGCCCGCCGCGAGCGACCACGGCGCGCTCCGGGCCCGGATGCCCCCGCTCGTCCTGGCGGCACTGGGCAACCCGCCGATCGACGGCGCGGACGCCAACACCCCCGAGTGGCGCGCGGCCCACCTCCCCGCGGCCAACGGCCACGGCACCGCCCGTGCCGTCGCCGCGCTCTACGGCGTCCTGGCGGGCGACCGCGGAGTGCTCTCGCCCGGCGCGGCCGAACGCGTCCGCGAGGGCCAGGGCCGCTGCCACGACCTGGTCCTCGGCATCGGCACCCCCTTCGAGACGGAGCTGGGGCTCGGTGTCTGGCTGAGCGGCGAGCACGGATCGTTCGGCCCCAACCCCCGCGCCTACGGCCACGACGGCTTCGGCGGCTCCTTCGGCCTGGCCGACCCGGACGCCGGGATCAGCATCGGCTATGTCATGAACCGGATGGGCCCCGACCTCGCCGACGACCCGCGCAAGAGGGCCCTGATCGAGGCCGTGTACGCGTCGCTGGGCACCGGGGCCTGACAGGCGCGGGAGCCATGGCCCTTCCGGATTCCTGCAACACGTTCTACTGTGTGCGCCGCGCCTGGGAACGCCCACGGGACTCTGGAGGGGCCGTGCACCTCGCATACACACCCGAGCAGCAGCGGTTGCGCGCGGAACTGCGCGCCTACTTCGCCGGACTGGTGCCGGGGAGCGTCCGCGCCCGCCACGGCGACCTCGCCGAGCAGAAGCGCTTCTACCGCCGGACCATCCGCCGGCTCGGCTCCGACGGCTGGCTCGGCGTCGGCTGGCCCACCCGGTACGGCGGCCGGGGGCTCAGCCCCATGGAGCAGTTCATCTTCTTCGACGAGGCGGCCCAGGCGGGCGTACCGCTGCCGCTGATGGCGCTCAACACCGTCGGCCCCACGATCATGCGCTACGGCACCGACGAGCAGCGGACGTACTTTCTGCCGAAGATCCTCTCCGGTGAGATCGACTTCGCCATCGGCTACAGCGAGCCCGGCGCCGGCACCGATCTGGCCGCCCTCAGAACCCGCGCCGTCCGCGAGGGCGACGAGGAGAGCGGCCACTACACCGTCACCGGACAGAAGATCTGGACCACCAACGGCGACACCGCCGAATGGGTCTGGCTCGCGGTGCGCACCGACCCCGGGGCACCGCCCCACCAGGGCATCACCATGCTGCTGGTGCCGACATCCGACCCCGGCTACTCCTGCACCCTCATCAACACCCTCGCCTCGCACTCCACCACCGCCAGCCACTACGACAACATCAGGGTTCCGGCCACCCGCCGGGTCGGCGCCGAGAACAGGGGCTGGCGGCTGATCACCAATCAGCTCAACCACGAGCGCGTCACCCTCGCCGCCCACGGGACCACCGCCATCCGCGCCCTGAGCGATGTCCGGCGCTGGGCCGCCGAGACCCTGCTCGCCGACGGGCGCCGGGTCATCGACCTCGGCTGGGTGCGCGGCCGGCTCGCCCGCACCCACGCCCGCCTCGACGCGATGAAGCTGATGAACTGGCAGATGGTCAACGCCGTCCAGGACGGCACCCTCACCCCCCAGGAAGCCTCCGCCGTCAAGGTGTACGGCTCCGAGGCCCGCCGCGACGCCTACGCCTGGCTGATGGAGACCGTCGGCGCGGCCGGCCCGCTCAAGGAGGGGTCGGCCTCGGCCGTCCTCCACGGCGAACTGGAGCGCGGCTACCGGTCGGCCGTCATCTTCACCTTCGGCGGCGGGAACAACGAGATCCAGCGCGAGATCATCTCCTGGATCGGCCTCGGGATGCCCCGCGTCCGCCGCTGAGGCGCACGGGCCGGGTCACCCGGGGGCGGACTCCGCGAGGACCTCCGCCAGGGCGTGCGAGGCCTGGCGCACCATCGAGGGGTTGGTGTCCCAGTAGTACGCCAGAGCGGTCACCGTCTGACAGAGCACCCAGCCGCGCCCGCGCAGCCGGGAGGCGTCGTCCACCCGGAGCTCGGCGAGGAACCGCTCGCGGCTCCGGCCCGCGAAGACATTCCAGGCGGGCTGGAGATCGCACGCCGGGTCGCCGACGTTGAGGCCGCCGAAGTCGATGACCGCCGACAGCCGGCCGCCGGTGACCAGCAGATTGCCGGCCAGCAGATCGCCGTGCACCCAGACCTCCCCGGCGGACGGGGCGGGCGCGGCCAGCGAGGCGTTCCAGGAGCGCAGCGCGGCGGCGCCGTCGACGCGGTCGCCCAGCCGCCCGATCGCCCGGCGCACCTGCTCGTCCAGCTCCTGGAGGGGCGCGCCCCGGCCGCCGGCCGCCCTCGGATGCGCTCCCTCGGTGTCCGCGCCGCGCAGCGCGGTGATGAAGGCCGCCAGGTCGACGGCGGCCCGCTCCAGGTCGTGGAGGCCGCTGTTGGCGTTGTGGCCCGGCAGCCACTCGTACACCGACCAGTCATAGGGGTAGCCCTCGGCGGGGCGGCCCAGTGCCAGGGGCACCGGCACGGCGAGCGGCAGACGCGGCGCGAGCCTCGGGAGCCAGCGGGCCTCCTTCGCCGCCTGACCGGTGGCCCACCCGATGCAGGGGAGGCGCACCGAGAGCCGGTCGCCGAGCCGGTAGATGTCGTGATCGGTGCCGTAGGAGTCGACCGGCTCGACCGGCAGACCGGCCCACCGGGGGAACTGGGCGGCGAGCAGCCGGCGCACCAGCGCCGTGTCCGTCTCGGTCTGGCCCGCGTGCATCCTGAGTGAACCCATCCCGTGATGATCGCAAGGTGCGCGATCCGGGTACAGCGGATTTTTCACTGGGCCGGGGGCTCGGAGGTCCCGCCGCCCTGCGGGGCGGGCCTGCCCGGGGGTTCCGGCGGCCCGGCCTGCCCGGGTGGTCCCGACGGTTCGCGCGGCTCGGGTGGTCCCGGAGGGTTCGCGCGGCCCCGGCGCGCCGATGGTCCTGTACGCCCCGGGGGTTCCGGCGGTGCGGGCACACCAACGGCCGCGCCTGCCACAGGGGGCACGGTGGCTGGGGTGGCTCTGCTCCTTCCGCCCCGGCGGTTCGGGTCGCCGCAGGGTATCGACGGGCCCTGCCCGCCTTCAGGGGGGCGGCGGCCCTGGAGCCCCGGCCAGTTCCGCCTGGCCCGGGGGCCAGTGGCTCGGTCTGTCCCGGTGGCTCGGGTGGTTCCGGTGGTACTGGTGATCCGGCGGTTCGGTCTGTCCCGGTGGTTCTGGTGGTACTGGTGATCCGGCGGTTCGGTCTGTCCCGGTGGTTCTGGTGGTACTGGTGATCCGGCGGTTCGGTCTGTCCCGGCGGTTCGGTCTGTCCCCGCGGCTCTGTCCGCGCCGGTGGTAACGGTGCGTCCCGGTGCGTCGACGGGCCCGCCCCGCACGGCGGTTCCGGCGGTGCGGGCACACCCATCGCCCCGTCTGCCACGGGCGCACCCCGCGCCCCCGCGCCGGTCCGGGTGCGGGCGGGGCTTCCCGCCCGGGGGAGCCGCCGGGCCCGACCGTTCGACCGTTCGGCGCCGTTGGAGCGCGGGGTACGGCCTCCGGCGGTCCCGCTCCTCTCGGGGGGCGCGCACCGCACCCCCGCCCACCGGGCGCTTCGCCGGGGCCGCCGCGTCCGCCGTCCCGGCGCCCGGGCCCGGAGCCCGTCGCCGCCGCTGAAGCTCTCCCGGCCCCGGAGCGAGGGGCCGGCCCGGTTGTGACACGTACCGCGCGGCTCCCGGAGTTCACCCGCCGCCGCTCGACCACTCGTCCCTGCGCCGAGCGGTCGCCGGGAGCCACTCGACCGTCGGCCGACGCGCTCCGTCACCTCCGCCAGTCGGCGGATACCCGCACCCGCGCGGCGGCAGCACTCTGGCGGTGCCACCTCCCCGCAGGACCACGGGTCCGCACGCCAGACAAGGAGTACAGCCGTGACCGCATCGGCTCTCTGCCAGTCCGCGTTACCCACCCCCGCGCACACCAGCGAGGGCGAGCTGGCACAGCTCCAGCGCGAACACGGCCGCGCCCTGTTCGGCTTTCTGCTGGGGCTGACCTACGGCGACACCCAGCGCGCCGAGGACCTGCTCCAGGAGACGATGATCCGGGCCTGGCGCCACCCCGAGGCCCTGCGCTCCGACCACGACTCCATGCGGCCCTGGCTCTTCACCGTCGCCCGGAGGCTCGCCATCGACGCCCGCCGCGCCCGGATGTCACGGGCGAAGGAGGCGGCGCACGGCCTGGAGAGCTCCCTGATGCAGACCGAGGACCCGATCGAGCCCGCGGTCGAGGCGCTCGATGTGCGCGCCGCGCTGGACGGGCTCACCAGGGAGCACCGGGCCGTGCTCCAGCAGGTCTACTTCCGCGGGCTGTCGGTGAGCGAGGCCGCCGAGGTCCTCGGCATCCCGGCCGGCACGGTCAAGTCCCGTACGTACTACGCGCTGCGCGCGCTGCGCGGGGCCCTCAAGGGCTACAGCGTCCTGAGCTGAACCGGCCCCGTCCCCGCCCGCGCTTCCCGGGCCCGCGCCGGCGGAGTCTTTGAGACACGGCCGCAGCACGGAACGGCGGCTCCCCCCGCCCGGGCGCCCGGCCCGTGCCCCCTCACCCCCGCGCCACCTCTCCCGGGTCCCCCGCCCCCCACCCGGCCGGGCCGGACCGGCCGGTCACTTCACGACAACCCTGAACGCCACCAGAGGCGAACACGTGATCGATGGAAGACGGGGGAGAACCCCACCGGATCACCCGGATCATCCGGATCACATGGAGCGGCTGCCCGGGCGCCCTCGTCCTCCGGCCGCCACCGGCCGGCCACAGCGACGCAGCATCAGCTCCGCGCGGTGAGGAGCGTGTTCGTGGCACAGCAGACACCGGAGAGCGCGACGGACGGCCGGGAGACACGGATGAGACGCGTCCGCCGACTGCTCCGGGACGCCGCCGCCGGCCGGGGCGGCAGCCTGATCGCCGAGGGCGAACGCGGCTCCGGCAAGACCTCGCTGCTCTCCCAGATCGCGGAGGAGGCCCGCCGGCTCCGCCTCCGGGTGTTCACCGGAGCCGCCGATGAACTCGGCCGCTCCGTCCCGCTGGGCGCCCTGCGGAACTGTCTGGCCGACGCCCGCCCCGGCCCTTCGGGCCCCGGTCCCGCGGGCGCCGAACCCCCGGACGGCGGCACCGACCCGGCCGCGCCGCTGCTCGCCCTCGTCGACCGGCTCTGCCGCGCCGCCCCCGTCGTCCTCGTCCTGGACGACCTCCAGTGGGCCGACGGGCCCAGTCTGCGCGCCTGGCGGCGGCTGACCGACACCGCTGGGCAGCGCCCCCTGCTGCTGGCCGCCGCGATCCGGAACGCCCCGGGCGGCACCCCGCCCCCATCCGCACGGGACCTTCTCGACAGCGGCGCGACCCATCTGCCCCTGCTGCCGCTCGGCCTCCGGGAGACCGCCCGGCTCGCCGAACGGATTCTCGGCGTCCCCCCGGGCCCCCGGCTGCTGCGCCATCTCGGCCACGCCGGCGGCAACCCCCGCCACCTGCGCGAACTCCTCGCCGCCACGGCCACGGGCGACACCCTGCGGATCACCGGCGACACCGCCGAACTCACCACCGGCCCCACCGAAACCGGCAACGAAACCGGCACCGGGGCATGGCTGCCGCCCGCGCTCGCCGCCGCCCTCACCGACCGGCTCGCCCACCTCGCCCCGCCCACCCTCACCGCCCTGCGGACCGCCGCCCTGCTCGGCCCCGCCTTCCGCCTCCGCGACCTCGCCGCCGTCATGGAACGCCCCGGGGCCTCCCTGCGCCCCGCCGTCGACGAGGCGCTCGCCGACGGAGTCCTCGCCGAGACCGCCGGCGGAACACTCCGCTTCCGCCACGGGACCACCCACGCCGCCCTCCGCGCCGGCATCCCCGGACCCCTGCGCGCCGCCCTCCACACCCGCGCCGCGCGCACCCTCGCCGCCGCCCGCGCCCCGGCGCCCCTCGTCGCCGCCCAACTGCTCCCCGCCACCGGACTCCGCGCCGACGACGACTGGACCGCGCGCTGGCTGGAGAGCCACGCCGCCGAAGTGCTGCGCCACGACCCCCGGGCCGCCGCCGACCTCGTCGCGCGCGTCCGGGACCGGATACCCCCGGACCGCCCCGGCCTCCTGGAGACAGCCGCCGCCGGGGCCTATCTGCTGCGCCGCCCCGACGCCGCCGACCAGGCCCGGGACCTGCACGACCGGACCACCGACCCCGTGCGCCGGGCCCGGCTGAGCCATCTCACCACCCTCGCCCTCCTCCAGGAGGGCCGGCTCAAGGAGGCCCACGCCACCGTCGACGAAACCCTCGCCGCCGGCGCGGGCCACCCCCGGTGGACCACCCGCTCCCTCGCGCTCCGCGCCCTGCTGCTCAGCTCCGGACACCGCTTCGAGGAAGCGGGCACCCTCGCCGACCAGGTCCTGGAACAGGCCCTGCGCCTCCGGGCCCCCGTCCCCGAGGCGTACGCGCGCTCCGTGCGCGCCCGGCTGCTCGACCGCGCCGGCGACCGGGAGGGCGCCATCGCCGAGACGGTACGGGCCCGGGAGGCCGCCCGCCGCCGCGATGTCACCCGGGATCTCGTCCTCACCCGCACCCTGCACGGCGCCCGGCTGCTCGACGCCCTCGGCCACACCACCGAGGCCCGCACCTGGCTCGCCGAGGCGGAGGCCCTCGCCGACGGCACCGGCTCGGGCGTCCGCCGCTCCTGGGCGCACACCGTCTCCGCCTGGTTCCACTACCGGGCCGGCCGCTGGGACGAGGCCCTCGCCGGACTCGACCTCGCCCACCACCACCCCGAACCCTGGCTGCCCGTCACCCCGCACGGCCTCGCCACCGTGATCCTCACCGGCCGCGACCAGCGCGACGAAGCCCGCTCCCGGCTCGCCGCCGACGAGAACACCGCGGGCCGCGCCCCCGCGTTCCTGCCCCTGGCCCGTGCCCTGCTCGCCGAACGCGACGGCGACCCCGAAGCGGCACTCGCCCTCCTCGGGGAGACCCTCGCCCCCGGCTCCGCCGAGGAGTGGACCCACCGGGGCGCCTGGCTGCCGGAGACCGTACGCCTCGCCCTCGCCCTCCAGGACACCGCGCGGGCCCGCGCCGCCACCGAGACCGCCGACGCCGAAGCCGCCGCAGCCCCCGCCGACCTCGGCCGGCGCGCGGTCGCCCTCCGCTGCCGGGGACTGCTCCACACCGACCCCGCGCCCCTGCGCACCGCCGCCGCCCACTACCGCCGCCACGGCGCGCCGACCGGCCTCGGCGCCACCCACGAGGACCTCGCCGCCGTACTGGCCCTCCGGGGCGACACCGACGGCGCCCGCACCGCACTCGCCCGCGCCGTCGACATCCACCAGCAGCTCGGCGCCCGCTGGTACACCGCGCGCGCCGACGCCCGGCTCCGCGCCCTCGGCGTCCGGCGCGGAGGGCGCGGAGCCGCCGACCGCCCCAAGACCGGCTGGGACGCCCTCACCCCCGCAGAGCTGAAGGTCGCCCTGCTCGTCGCCGAGGGCCGCACCAACCCCCAGGTCGCCACCGAACTGCTGCTCTCCCCCCGCACCGTACAGACCCATGTCTCACACATCCTCACCAAGCTGGGCGCACACTCGCGCACCGCCATCGGCAGCGAGGCCGGCCGCCGCAGAGCACTCGGCGGCGGCCCGGCCCGCGGCCCGGCACCGGACCACGACGACACAGGGAAGGAGACCGGACACCGTGGAGACGGACAGCGCAGGCGGCCCGTGGACCGGCAGGACATCCGAGACCCGGCAGCTCACCGAGCACCTCAGGGCTCTGGCCGGCGGGAGGGGCGGCTCGATACTGATCGAGGGCGAACCGGGCATCGGGAAGACCGCCCTCCTCCACCGGGCGGCCCGTGACGCCGAACGCGCCGGCTGCCGGGCCCTGACCGTCGCCGCCACCGGGGGGCGCGGACCGCGCGTCCCGCTCGGGCCCGTGCTCGACGGGCTCGCCCGGCACCGGCCCGCCCACCCCGCGCACTGCGCCCGGATCGCCGCACTCGCCGCACTCCTGCGCCACCCCGCCCCCCTCGGCCCCGACACCCCCTCGCCCCCGGCGCTCGTCGACCGCCTCACCGCACTGATCCACCGCATCACCGGCGACGCCCCGCTCGCCCTCCTCCTCGACGACCTGCACCACGCCGACGGCGCGACACTGCTGCTCTGGCAGCGGCTCAGCCGGGCGACCGGCCGCATCCCCCTGCTGCTCACCGCCACCGTCCGGCACACCCCGCGTCACCACCGGCCCCACCGGCTCCGGCGCGATCTGCTGGACCGGGGCACCACCCTGCTCGCCCTCGGCCCGCTGTCCGCCGGGGACATCACCGACCTCGCCACCGAGGTCACCGGCGCCGCCCCCGGACCCGCCCTGCGCCGGCGGCTGGCCCTGGCGGGCGGCCACCCCGGCTACGCCCGCGAACTCCTCGACTCCTGGCGGCCCGACAGCACCGGCACCGCCCAGGACCCCGGCCCGCCGCCGATTCCCCGCGCCGTCGCCCGCCGCCTCGACACCCTCCCCGCGACCACCCTGGACATCCTCCACGCCGTCGCGCTCTTCCCCGCCGGCTGCACCGGCGCCGAACTCGCCGCCGTCACCGGCACCGACCCGTTCGCCCTGCTGGAGACCGTCGACGACACGATCGCCGACGGCACCCTCACCGACGCCGGCGAACGGCTCCGCTTCCAGCAGGAGATCGTCCGCCTCGGCCTCAACGCCCGTGTCCCCGGCCCCCTCCTCGCCCGCCGCCACGGCGCCGCGGCCCGCGCCCTGGCCGCCGCCGGCGCCCCCGTCGCACGCGTCGCCGGACAACTGCTCCCCGCCGGGCCCCGCACCGACGGCTGGGCCATCGGCTGGACCACCGCCGCCGCCGCGGAACTCGCCGGGAGCGACCCCGAGGCGGCCGTCGAACTGCTCCGCCGCTGCCTCGCCGCCCTCCCGCCCGAGGACACCCGCCGGGCTCCCCTGCGGCGGCACCTCACCGACGCGGTCCTCCTGCTGCGCGGCGCCCGCCACACCGGAGTCCTGCGCGAACTGCTGACCGAGACCACCGACCCGGACACCCGCGCCCAACTCCTCGTCCACCTGGTGCAGGAACTCCTGCGGGCGGGCGACTGGGACGCGGCACTCACCGCACTCGACCGGCCCCAGGACCCGGACCCGGCCCCCATGGCCCCCGAGTGGGCCGAGACACTGCGGGGCCTGCGCGCCCTCGCCCACCACCGCGCGGGCCACCACGACCGGGCCGCCGCACTCGCCCGCCAACTCCTCTCCGGACCCGGCAGGACAGCGCCCGCGCTCGGCGAGGTGTACGGCCGGCACACCCTCGCCTGCGTCCTCCTGCGCGCCCGCCACACCCGGGCGGCCCTGGCCGAGAACACCCGGGCGCTGCACACCCTCGGCCGGATCGGCGCCCGGCGGACCTCCACCCGCTGGATGGCCCGCAACCACACCGATGTCGGCATCGGCATCCTGACCCACCAGGCCGTACTGCTCGACCTCGCCGACCGGCCCCAGGACGCCCTGCGCGCCCTGGACGAGGCCCGCGAGGACGCCTCCGAGCAGCGGATGACCGGACAGCTCGGCCAGATCGCCGCCATCGCCGCCGTACTCAACTACTGGCAGGGCCACTGGGACACCGCCCTGGCCGAACTGGAGCGGCCCACCGGCTCGCCGGCCGCCCCGTCCCTGCCCGCGCTCGGCCACGGCGTCGCCGCGCTCATCCACGGCCACCGCGACCACGGCCCCGGCGCGCGGGCCCACTACGGAGCCCTCCACGACGGTCCCGGACCCACGGGCCCCCGGCGCGACCCCTGCGGCTACCGGCTGATGGCCGGGGCGCTCCTCGCCGAGCGCGACGGCCGCCCCCGTGACGCCCTCGCCATCCTGCGGCCCACCCTCGACCCCGCGTACGCCCACGACCTGGACCAGCGCCACCAGTGGCTGCCCGACATCGTGCGGCTCGCCCTGGAGACCGGTGACCGCCCGACCGCCCGCGCCGCCACCGCGCTCTGCCGCAGCGAGGCCGAACGGGAGCCGCACGCCGGGCGGACGGCCGCCGCCCGGCGCTGCCGGGGCCTCGTCGACCAGGACATCGGCCCCCTCCTCGCCGCCGTGGACCACTACCGTGAGACCCAGCGCCCGCTCCACCTCGGCCGCGCCCTGGAGGACACCGCGTCCGTCACCGCCGCCCTCGGTGATCCCACCGCCGCCCGGGGACTGCTGGAACAGGCCCTGGAGCGCTACCGCGAACTCGGCGCCGCCTGGGACATCAGACGGGCCACCGCCCGGCTGCGCACCCTCGGTGTGCGCACCGGCCCCCGGACCGTACGGCGCAAACGCCCGCGCACCGGCTGGGCGGCGCTCACCCCCGCCGAGCTGAGAGTCGCCCGGCTGGTCGCCGCCGGGCACTCCAACCCGCAGATCGCCGGGGAGCTGTTCCTCTCCCCGCGCACCGTCCAGAGCCATGTGTCGAGCATCCTCGGCAAGCTCGGGGTCCGCTCCCGCACCGAGGTCGCCCGCAGCGCCGCCGAGGGCACCGCCCACCGGCCACCCGCCCGGGAAGCGCCCTGAACCCGCGCGGGAGCCGTGCCGTGCACCGGGGAGAGCCCTGTCCCGGCGACCGATGAGGATGTCGCATGTCACGGTACGCACCGTATGTACTGCCGGATCGGGCGCGGCGCGCCGTGGTGGTGGCCGCGCTCGCTCTGGCCGTGTCCCTCCCGGGAGCGGTCGGTACGAGAGCGAGCGCGGACGACGGAGCGAAGGTGAAGTACTACATCGTCAGCGAGCAGCCCGGCGGTGAACCGGAGTTCGTCTTCGCCATCGCCGAGCGCACCCTCGGGGACGGCAACCGGTTCCAGGAGATCTTCGAGCTGAACAAGGGGCGCAGACAGCCGGACGGGAAGGTGATGGAGAGCGCCACCGCCGTTCCGGCGGGCTGGGTTCTCCGGCTGCCGCCGGACGCCCGGGGCGCCGGGGTGCGGTTCGGCGCCCTGCCCGGAACCGCGCCCGCGACGCCGACGCCCGGCGCCCCGGGGGAGGGGCCGGCGGCCCGGGCCGCCGCCCCGCCGTCCGAGGGGTCGGGGCCGCTGCCCCTGGCCCTGGCCATCGGCGGTTCCCTCGCCACCGGCGCGGCCGGGGCGACGCTGGTGCTGCGCCGCCGCCGCCCACCCGCCGTCTCCGGGCCGGCGGCCTCGGCCCCCTCCGCACGGATTGCCCCACCGGCCCCACCGGTGGTGTCTGCTGATCCGATGGCGGAATCGGGGGCGCCCACGCCTGCCGGTCCGGTGGTGCCTGCGGTAAGGGCCGCGTCCGCCGGCGCGTTCGTGCCCGCCGCGCAGGCCGTGCCCGCCGTTTCGGTGGCGGACTCCGGGGTGGCTGCGCCCGCCGTTTCGGTGGCGGACTCCGGGGTGGCCGCGCCGGCCGCTCGGGTGGTGCCTGCGGTACGGGCCGTGCCCGCCGGTCCGGTGGTGCCCGCCGCGCGGGCTGTGCCCGCCGGTCCGGTGGTGGACCCCGGGGTGGCCTCGCCTGCGGCACCGGCCCCACCGGTGGTGCCCGCCGCACAGGTGGCGGACTCCGGGGTGACTTCGCCTGCGGCGCCGGCCCCGCCGGTGGTGCCCGTCGGGCGGGTGGCGGACTCCGGGGTGGCTGTGCCCGCCGCTCGGCTGGTGCCTGCGGTACGGGCCGCGTCCGCCGGTCCGGTGGTGCCCGCCGCGCAGGCCGTGCCCGCCACTCCGGTCGTGCCCACCGCGCAAACCACGCCCGCCGCCCGAGGCGCGATCCACTCCGGGCCTGACGCCCCCGACGGGGCCCGGTCCTCGGCGCCCATCGGGGCTCTGGCCGGAGTGGCCGGCACCGTGACCCACCCGACCGCCGTGTCCGCTGCATCCGTGATGCCCGTCGGCCTTCCCGGGGCCGGCACTCCCCCCTCCGGGACCCCGGCGGCCCCACCCGCGGGAGGTGCGCCGGCTCCCTCCCAGCCCCTCCCGCCGGGCGCCGCCGACCCCGAGGCGAGCGCCCCGGCGGCCCCTCCCGCCGCCCCCGGGCGGCGTACCCGGGGACGGCGCGTGGAGGTGCGGCGGAGTCTCGCCCCGCCCCTGCGGGTGCACTTCGGCGACGACACCGTGGACATCGACTTCGGCGCCGGCGGCCCGGCCCCGGGGGACGAGGCGGTCGTCTGGCTCCCCGTCCCGTACGAGACCCCCGCCGGGGACGGCGCGTTCGTCTGTGTCGGCTCCGCCGAACCGGCGGGCTGCCTCTTCCTCGACCTCGCCCGCGCCCCCGGCCCCGTCGCCGTGACCGGGGACCCCGACGCGGCCCGGCGCCTCCTGGAGACCCTGGTGCTCCAGCTCTCCGCCGGACCCGCCCCGGTCCACACGGTCGCCGTGGGCCGGGTCGCCGCCGAGGAGGGGGCGGAGGCGGCCGAACGCCTCCCGTCCCTGCCGGAACTGGTCTCCCGGTGGGCCGACCGCACCGATCCGCGCCTCACTGTCGTGTTCTGCGCCCTGGACACCCCGGAGGACGAGACGGCTCTCGCCCGGCTCCGCGCCGCCCCCGCCGCCCCCGCCGCCCCCTTCGTCCCCGTCGTCCTCGGCGAGCCGGCGACCCCGGCGGCCTGGCGGTTCACCGCGCGGGAGGGCGCTCCGGCGGACGGGGCGTGACCGGGGACCCGAGCCGATCCGCCCCGTACCGAACCTTGTTGCCGCCCGGCAACTGTCCGCAGAATGGCCTCCGAGCGGGCGGGGATTCCTCCGAGGCGCCGGAGAACACGAAGCGGGGGCCCGCGTGACCGAAGAGCACGGGGCGGACGCCCATGTACGGCTGCTGCTCGGGGCCTATGTGCTCGACGCGCTCAGCCCGGAGGAGAACGCGCTGGTCGCCTGTCATGTGCAGCGCTGCGACGGCTGCCGGGACGAGTATCTGGTCATGGCGGAGATGCCGATGCTGCTCGCCGGGCTCAGCGAGGCGGAACTGCTGGACGGAGGGGACCCATCGCCCGGCCCCGACGACGGAGGGGCCGGGCGATGAGTGGTTCAGGTGTTGTTCGGGTTGAGCGAGACCTCCCCCAAGGCGCCGGTGATGTCGTCGGCCTGGGTTGTCTGACCCTGACCGGCCGGCTGGAACCGCACCGGGGTGGCGAACTCCCCGAGCCAGGAGCTCTCGGTGCTGCCCTCCATCCGCGGACCGTCGAAGTCGAACAGATTTCTGATCAGCTCGGACAGCTCGGTCCTCACCTCGCCCTCCGACTCCAGCCGGCGGTCGGTGAGCCGGTCGACCAGCCCGGCCAGTTCCGGGCGGGCCGCGATGAAGGAGACCGCGCTCTCCAGGACCAGCTGTGACTGCACGTGCTTCTTGACCGCGAGGTCCGCCTGGGTCAGATGGAGGTCGCCGTTACGGTTGTACAGATCCCGCACCAGCGACTGCACCACGTTCTGGGTGAAGAGGAGGGTGGAGGCGCCGTCCGGAACAGCCGGGGTGCCGGTGGTCGACGGAGGCGGCTTGACCCAGCTCGCGTTGCTGATGAAGGTCACCCCCGGCATGCCCGGGAACCCGAACACCGAGGGCAGCCCCAGCGTCGCCGCCACCGAGCGCATCACCTCGGGACCGGTCCGCGCCATGACCGAGTTGCGGTGCACCTTCCCTATGGGGGTGATGAAGAAGGCGGGAGGCAGGGCCGTGGTGGCGGACGGGAGAAGCTGGAACTGGGTCTTGCCGTACCGGGAGAGGATCTCGGCGAGGTAGACATCGGCGAAGGGGTGCCCCTTGGGCATGGCCAGGAAGGAGTTCCCCACGATGTTGGCGCTGTTCTGGACCGCGTACGCCTGCTCCGATGTGATCGTCGCCTCGAAGTTCTCCAGGGTGTTGAGCAGATTGTCCCCGTCGATGTACATCCCGCCGAATCGTTTCATCAGCTCCAGCCGCAGGATGTCGCTCGCCGCCGCGTAGCCCGGTCCGGCCTGCTTGGACATCTCCGCCTTGTAGAACTCGTGGAGCGTCATCGGCGACTCGGAGTTGAAGACCTCGTCCACATTGGCCAGGACGATGCCGTGGTCCCGCGCGAACGTCAGCATGGAGCGGATCTCGATCAGCTCCGCGCTGTCGTCGGGGGACGGCTCCTGCTTGGCCCGGTCGAAGGACGCGCGGCTCACGTCCGTCCAGAGCACCGTCTGCGCCGAACCGCTGTAACCGTCCGCCGCGAGGGCCAGGTTCTGCCGGAATGCGGCCATGGTGCCGGCGTCCCGCAGCGGCCCGCCGACCCAGATGGTGTGGATGGTCCACGGTGTGATCATCACGGCCGGCAGCGGCGGCACCTGGCCGGGCGCCCAGTCGCCGAGCTTGTCCGGCGGCGGTTCGTGCCGGATCGCCCAGTCGTCCACCGCCTCCAGGGACGCGGGAGCCATGCTCGCGTGGGACGGGGTGCCCTCGTTCGCCAGGTTGATCTCGTCGAGGAAGGAGATGGTCTGGGACCCGAGCAGCCCGGAGTAGTCGTGCCCCGCCATGAACGGCGGGGGCGGGGCCGGCCGGCGGAGCCCGAAGAGGTCGGGGCCGAGCAGGCTGGTCTGCGGGGACGGGGTGAAATCCACCGAGTTCGCGGGCTTGGCCGAGTCCAGCAGATCCTGGGTGAGCTGCTGGGACGACTCGTAGAACGCCGGAGGCTCCTGGCTCGGGTCGAAGAGGGGCGTCTCGCCGGCGGACGGGACCGGGGGGCCGGGCGGGGTTCCGCCGGGGAGCGGGGAGTCGCGCAGGACCGGACCCGAGTCGATGGTGTCCTCGATCCGGGACAGATACTCCAGCGGGAAGCTGCCGTTCGGCAGGGCGGTCGTGGCCGCCATGATCCCGGCGGTGGCGCTCTTGTCCGGGGTGTCGCGGAACAGCGAGTTGCCGTCCTGGTAGGTGTCGCTCAACCCCGTGTAGTGCAGGATCTCGTGCAGCAGCATGCCCGCGTCCTTGGCCTGCTGGGCCGGTGACGCCCCCGGCGGGTGGAGCTTGAGGTTCAGCTGGTCCGAGCGGCCCGGCGCGGGGGAGTACGTCACGGTGACGGCCTCGCCGTCCCCGGGGGCCGCCGGTGTCAGCTCCACGCCGATGTGCAGTTGATCCCCCGACCTCGGCAGGTGGTAGCCGGTGTTCACCTGGGCGTCGAGGATGTCCTGGATCTGTTGCTCCAGGGCGGGCAGCGCCGAGGCGGGGAGCCCTCCGGGGGCCGGGTCGGTCCGCACCGGCAGTGTGACTGTCAGATCCCTGATCCAGACGCCGTTCGGGCCCTGGAAGCGGCTGATGTCCGCACGGATCAGGGTGGCTCTGCCGTCCAGCAGACCGGGCCGGGTGGACACCTGCGGACGGGCCCGGGGGTCGAACCGCTCGGTGCGCAGCGGCACGGGGGTCGCCCGGGACGCGAGGTTCTTGATCGCTTCCTTTCCGACCGGGTTCGGCGCGGGGGTGACCATGGCCGGGGCCTTGCCGGCGCTCCCGGCTCCGCCCGTGCTCTTGCCCTTCTTGTGGGGACCGGGCAGGGGCGGACGCGGCCCGGCGGACGGGGGCGCGACTCCCGGCTTCACGGGGGGTGGCGGCGGGGGAGCGGGGATGCCGCCCGGCCGGGCGGGGGAGACCGGGCCCGGCCCCGGCCCCGGTGCTGGTGCCGGTGCCGGTGCCTGGGGGCCGCCCGTCGGCACCGCGCCACCGGCACCCCCCGGCCCCGGGGACGCCCCGCCGACGGGCACCGCGCCGGGCTGCGCCGACTGCTGCTCCGGCGGCCTGGACGCCGGGGACGCTGGTGGGGCCGCCGCCTCGGGAACGCTGCCGGGCGCGGGCGGGGGCGCCGCCCCGGACAGAGATGTCTCCGCGTCCGTGCCCGATGAGGCGCCGGACGGAAGGGACGCGCCCGACGGGCCGGGCGCGCTGGAGGGTCCGGCGCCCGGCCCGGGGGCGCCGTCAGAGGTCCCGGGGCCCGGGGCGGCACCCGGTGTGCCGGGGGCCGCCGGGGGCGGCGGAACCGGAGGGGCCTGGGGAGCGGGACCGCTCTCCTGCCCGGCGGGAGCCGTGGCCTGGGGCGGGTTGAGGATGCTGTCCAGACTGTCCGGGCTGTCCGGCGCGGGGGGAGCGGCCGGGGGACGGGAGGTCTCCGGCTGCTGTCCGGCGCCGGCGGCGGGTACCGGTTCGGACGCCGCCGGTCCCTGGGCGCCGTCCGGTGCCCTGTCCGGGGCGGTCAGCGGCGGGTCGTCCCGCACCGGGCCGTCGGGTACGGAGGCGTCCGGTACGGGGCCGTCCGGTACGGAGGTGTCCGGCGCGGGTCCGCTCGGGGGCGCGGGGCCGTCCGTGGCGACGCTGGAGGGTACGGAGATCTCCGGCGCGGGCGCGGGCGCTGGTGCCGGTGTGGGCGTGGGCGGCGGCGCGGTGCTCGGGGGCGGGGGCGGGGGCGGGGTGTTCGACGGCGGACCGACGGATGCCGGGGCGCCGGGAGCGGGTTCCGACGGCACGGGAGGCGGCTGGTCCCGGCCGGACTGTCCGGTGGTGGGCTGTTGCCCGGGGGACTGAGCCGGTACGGCGTCAGGGCCCGGGGGCCGGGTGGCCGCAGGGGCGGGGGTGGGGGCCGGCGTCGGTTCCGGGGCCGGTCCGGGTGCCGGTGCGGCGCTCACCGGCCCCGCCGGGTCCGGAGCGCCCGACGGCTGGGGCCCCGTACCCCCGTCCGTCCCCACGAAGAGATCCGGAGCCGGTGCGCTCGTCGGGGCTGAGCCGTCGGCCGGTGGCGCCGGGACCGCCAACGGGTCCTGCTTCCCGGGAGCGGGAGCGGGAGCGGGAGCGGGAGCGGGAGCCGGGTCGGCCGGCGGGTCGATGAACGTACCCGTCGACGGGTCGATCATCCCGGTCTTGCCGCTGAACAGCCCCACCCCCGGGCTCGGCAGCGGCGCCCCTGTCGATGTCCCCTTCTCCATGTAGACATGCACATCGAAGTTGGGCACATCGATATTGACCGCGGGCACCGGCACATTGAACTTGTTGAAGACGTTACTGCCCTTGGCCTTGTTGTTGAGGCCCTCCGCGCCGCTCTCGAAGAACCCGCCCACGAAGGGCATCAGCCCCGGGTCGTCCTCCTTCGCGTTCGGGTCGAAGAGCGGCATCACCTTCGCCAGGACGTGCTCCGTCAGCCCCTCGGTGAGCGTATTGGTGAGGATCTGCCCGCCGAAGCCCTTGCCGAAGACCTTCCCCAGCCCCTTGCCGATCCCGAAACCGATGGCGCCCGCTCCAGCGCCGATCAGCGCGCTCTTCCCGATCTCCCCGAAGTCGAATCCGTCCCGGTGGCCCCGCAGCACCTGAATGAGCTGGGCCATGACGTTCATTCCGCCCATCATCAGCGCGCCGGAGAGAATCGACTTGATGAGCTGAGTGATCAGTCTGCGGATGAGCAGGATGGTGGTCTTGATGAGGGCGGCTCCGGCCGCCGCCGCCGCGCCGAAGGTGATCACCATGGAGATCGCGGCGGCCACCAGCTCCGCGAAGACCAGGGCGGCCATCCCGATAATGGTGATCTTCGCCGTCTCGACATTGTTGGACGCCGTGACCACCGAGTCCCCCACCAGGTCGGAGGAGTCGGCCAGCCCCGGAAAGGCCCCCGGCTTCGACCCCTCGCCCCGGGCGAACCGCTCGGTCATGTCCCGGAAAGCCCTCGCCCCCGCCCCCTTCGTCACATCGAGGACGTTCTGTGCCTCCGTCCCGAACTCCGGCCCGAGCGGTTCGATGTCGGCGGCCGCCGCCAGCAGCGCCCGGCCGCGCCGCAGCAGGTCCATCTCGCTGACGTAGGGCCAGTTCTCACCGGCCACCATGGCCAGCATCTCGGCGAGTTCCCTGGGCGGGTCGATGTCACCCTGCATGGAGATCCTCCGGACGGGCGGGGACGGGGGCGGGGGCGGCGGCGCGGGTCGGTCCGGGGTCAGCTCCTTCTGCCGCCGGTGCCGGTGCCCGTGCCGGGCGCCGCCCCTCCGGGTGCGGGGGGAGGGGACTCCGGCAGCCTGTTGCTCAGACCGATCACGACCTCCTGACCAGTGGACTCGGCCAGTTCCCCGGCCTTGGCCATCCCCTCGACCACCTTGCCGATGTTGGTGATCCCCTCGGCCACCGCGGCGTACCCCTCGACCACCTCGGGGGCCTTGCCGAGCACCTCCATCACCGCCTGGTACGTCTCATTGGCCGGGTCACCCTCCAGGGGCGTCGACCCCACGAACTCGATATCGGCTCCGATGGCCCGCACCCGGCGGGCGATGTCGTCGAGCCGGGGAATGATCGGTCTCATCTGCGAGGGGACGATGACGATCTCCTCGTTCTCCTTGTTCTTGATCACCGCCATGGGTCCCGGCTCCCTCTCGTCCCGGCTGCACGCCCGTTCTCGTGCTGGTGCTGGTGCTGGTGCTGGTGCTGGTGCTCGTCTTCGTCGTTGTCGTCGAGCACGGCGGTGCTCCGCGTGGCCGTCGCGCCGCCGGTCGGGCCCGGGCCCGGTCCGCCGGTGCCACCGCGTACCGCCGTGAAGAACTCCTTGTTCGCCGGATCGTCGGCGCCCGGCAGCAGATCCCACCAGGACGACCCGTCGAAGGTGGCCGCCGGCCCGTCGGTCAGGTGCCCGGCCACACCGCGGGCCTTGTCCCGCAGCTCCCGCTGGGCCTTCTGGACGGTGGTCACGATCAGCTCGGCCAGCCGAGCGGGCGGCAGCGCGCGGTAGCCGGTGCCGCGGAAGGCCAGCGAACTCAGCTCACCCCGGGCGTCGACCGTGACGGTCAGAGTCCGGTCGGGGGACTGGACCGCGGACTCCAGCGAACTCAGCCGGCGCTGCACGTCCAGAAAGGTGTCCCGGGTCTTCTCGAAATCGGCCATGATCTCTTTGAGCAGCGCCTCGTTGGACGGTTTCACGGTCTCCTCCGCGCTCCTCCCGGTCGCTCCCGGGGCCGGTGCCGAGGCGACGGGCTCAGGACGGTGACGCGCGGCCCCGGTTCCCTCTCCCGCCGAGGAGGGGGGCGACCGTCCGTGACGACG
>NZ_JBSFER010000014.1:0-247239 GCF_053594535.1 Streptomyces sp. NPDC001889 | reverse complement strand
AGGCGGAGGAGGGAGCCCACGCGGAGCGTCGGCGACCGACGACAACGCGGCGAGGCGCGGTGCCGGGGCTCGCGAGCCCGGCACGATCCGAAAGAAACGACCTAGGGGAGCACGGGGAGCACCGGGGGTACGGGGAGGTTGAGCGTGGCCAGGACCGGGAGGTGGTCGGTGGCCGCGCCGAAGTCCGCCGGGGTGATGCCGGGGAGGTCGTCCGGGACGCCGCAGCCCAGGACGCGCAGGCCCCGGCCGGCGAAGACGGCGTCGATCCGGCGGGTCGGGGCGGTGGACGGATAGGTGTGCTCGCCGCCTCGCGGGGCGACGGCCCAGCAGTCCTGCAACTCCGCGGAGATCCGGCGGAAGGCGGGGCCGGTGGGGGGTTCGTTGAGGTCTCCGGCGGCGATGGTGTGCGGGACATCCATGGCGGCGAGGTGGTCGAGGAGCAGGCCGGCCTGGGTGTGGCGCTCGTCGCGGCGCAGGCTGAGATGACAGCTCAGCAGGCCGACGCGGGCGCCGCCGATCCGTACGACGGCGGTGGCGAAGCCGCGGCGGTGCAGGCCCGGGGTGAGCGGCAGCAGGATGTCCTCGGTGCGCTCGACGCCGACGCGCGGGGAGCAGAGCAGGAGGGGGCCGGCGGCGGGGGCGCCACCGCCGAGGACGAGGAGGCCGGTGGCGGCGGCGAGGCGGGCGGCGTGGTGGCGCCAGCGGAAGAAGCGGGGGGCTTCCTGGAGGAAGAGGAGGTCGGGGGTGGAGGTGCGGATGATGTGGGTGAGGGTGGGGAAGTCGTCGCGGAGCGAGCGGATGTTGTAGCTGAGGACGCGGAGGTCCTCGCCGCCGGGGCGTGCGGTACCCATGCCCTCAGCCTATGCGCGCGGCGCCCGCCACCGCTCAAGGACGCCCCCGCACCGCGCGACCCCACCGTCGGGGGCCGGCCCCCGAACCCCCGTGCCTCAAACGCCGGCGAGGCTGGGAGGGCGCACATCAAACGGGCGGACGGGGCACAACCCCCTCGCGCAAGCGGGCTACCCCTGGCGAGCCAGGTCCGCCGCGCCCACGAGGCCCGCCTTGTTGCCGAGTTGGGCGGCGAGGACCTGGGCGTGGGGTCGCCATTGGGAGCCGATGAGCCAGCGGCGGAACGACTTCCGGATCGGCGCCAGAACCAGCTCCCCCTCGTCGGAGACCCCCCCTCCGACAATGAACGCCGAGGGGTCGAAGAGCGACGCCAGGTCCGCCAGCCCCGCCCCCGCCCAGCGGGCCAGCTCGCGGAAGGAGTCGACCGCCACGGGGTCCCCCTCCCGCGCCGCCGCGCTGATGTGCTTCCCCTCGATCCCCTCGACCGTGCCGTCCCCCAGGCCGAGCAGGATCTCCGCGCTCTCGGGGGTCGCGTACGCCCGCTGCCGCGCGTACCGGACCAGGGCCCGGCCGGAGGCGTACTGCTCCCAGCAGCCCTGACTGCCGCAGCCGCACAGCAGCCCGTCCGGGACGACCCGGATGTGCCCGAACTCCGCGGCCACGCCGAAGCGCCCGCGCCGCAGCTTGTTGCCGATGATGATCCCGCCGCCGAGCCCGGTGCCGAGGGTGATGCAGATGACGTCCTCGTGCCCCTGCCCCGCGCCGAAGCGGTACTCGCCCCACGCGGCGGCGTTGGCGTCGTTCTCCACGACCACGGGCAGCCCCACCCGCTGCTCGACCTTGTCCTTCAGCGGCTCGTGCCGCCAGTCGATGTTCGGCGCGAAGAGGACCGTGGCCCGCTTGTCGTCCACATACCCGGCCGCGCCGATCCCGACGGCCTCGATCTCATGGCCCCGACCGGCCCCGCCGACCGCCGTGCAGATGGCGTCGACGATCCCTCCGGGGGTCGACGGAGTGGGCACCGTATGGGTTTCGAGGATGGTGCCCTCCTCGTCGACGACGCCCGCCGCGATCTTCGTCCCGCCGATGTCAACGCCGATGGTGAGTGCCATGGGCCAACCGTACCCGAGGGCCGTGACACCCCTGGTCGGAGCGGGTCTCCGGGGCCGCTCAGTCCAGGTCGATCTGCTCGCCCGGGCCGGGGTCCCCGTCGCGCGGACCGCGCGGACCGCTCGTGTCGCGCGGGTCGGAGGGGTCCTTCGCGGCGGGGCCCTCACCGCTGGTGGGGTTCCGGGTCCAGCGGCGCTCCTGCCCCTCGACGGCGGAGCGGTAGGCCGCGAGCAGCTCACCGCCGGCGGCGGCGAGGTGGTCGAAGACCTGGGGGTTGCGCTCGATGACCGGTTCGACGGCGGACTTCGCCTGGCTGACGAACTGCTGCACAGCGCTCTGCGCGGCGATCCCGGGCAGCGAGCCCTGGAACTCGGTGACCTTGTCGGCGACCGCGCCGAACAGCTTGCGCAGCTCCTCCGCGGCCGAGCCGGGCGGAGTGCCGTACTCGGCCCGGCGGCGGGCCTTCTCGGCGGCGAGGTCCTCGGCGCATGCCTCGGCCCAGGCGTCGGCGTCGGCTTCGGGACGCTCGGTGGCATCGCTCATGACGTACTCCTGCACGGGGGGTCGGCTGTGGTCGCTCGGTACCTCCGACGGTACCCGAACGGACGCGCGCCGTTCAGCGGCCGGCTCAGGGCGTACGCGGCCACTGCGCCGGGTCGGGGGTGAAGCGGACCCTCAGGGTGCCGTCGGCGAGCGCGGCGCCGGAGACGGTGCAGCGGCGGAGCACGGACGGCAGCGGAACGATCCTGCGGAACGGGCCCACCCGGAGGAGCAGTTCATCGCCCCGGCGCACCAGACCGAGATCCTTCTTCTCCGCGCCGGGCAGCGGGAGCGCCCACACGAGGGTGCCGTCCTCCGCCCGCCGGTCCTCCACCGGCGATTCCCGCTCCCCGGGACCGGTGACGGCGGTGGCCGCGCCGATCTCCGCGAGATCCTCCGGGCCCCGAGGGTCGCGCCCCAGGTGCGGGATCTCACGGACGGCGGAGCCCCACTCCCCGTACCACTCCTGGAGGGTCTTCTCCTGCTGGGCGGCGAGCGCGGCGAGCCAGGTGTCGGCGGAGTGCCGGGGCAGGACCCGGTTGGCGAGCAGGGCGGCGGCGGGCAGCCCGTGGAGGGCGAGCCCGGTGCGGGCGGCGCGCAGGGCGCCGGCGGCGGCCGGGCCCGGCTCGGCGACCAGGTGCAGCCCGGTGTCGGGGGACTCGATCAGCGACTGGACGGCGGCCAGCTCGGTGTCCCAGCGCGCGGCGGTCTCATAGAGCCACCGCGCGGGCATCGGCACCCCGGCGAGCTGGGCGAGGACCGGACGGAGCGCGCGGGCGGCCTGCCGCTCGGGCGGCAGCAGCCGGCGCAGATAGCGGCGGAGCTGCGCGGGGAGGGCGAGCAGGGCGATGGTGTCGCGGACCGGCGGCAGATCGAGGACGGTCAGATCCCACTCCCCCGCCGCGGCCTCCGCGAGGCCGCGCAGCAGGGCGAACTGCTCGCTGCCGGGCAGCTCGGTCAGCTCCTCCTCGGCGAGCCCGGCGGTGCCGAGGAGATCGAGTCCGGCGGCGGCGCGCTCCTGGAGGGCGAGGAATTCGGCCCGGAAGTCGGCTCCGGGGTCTATCCGGGCGGCCCAGAGCCCCTCGGCGACCTCGGCCGGGGTGCGGGTCACCGGGGTGCCGAGGACCTCCCCGGGGTCGGCGGAGAGCAACAGCACCCGTCTCCCGGGGCCGGCGGCGGCCAGCGCGGTCGCCGCGGCGACGGTGGTCCGGCCCGCGCCGCCGAGGCCGGTGACGAGGACCCTGCGCATCAGGCGGCGGGTCCGCTCTCGACGCGCTTCTTCAGCCCGTCCAGGGCGCGGTCGATGATGACCTTCTCGGCCTTGCGCTTGATCATCCCGAGCATGGGGATCTTGACGTCGACGGTCAGCCGGTAGGTGACCTCGGTGCGGTCGCCGCCGCCGACGGGGGTGAGGGTGTACGAGCCGTCGATGGCGCGCAGCATCTGCGACTTCACCAGGGTCCAGCTGACCTGGTGGGGGCCGCTCCAGGTGTACGCGAGGGTGTGGTCGTCCTTGATCGCTCCGGCGTCCAGCACCAGCCGGACCTGCTCGGCGCGGCCCTCGCCGTCCCGCGAGATCACCTCGGCCTGCTTGACCTCGCCGGTCCACTCCGGGTAGCGGTCGAAGTCGGCGATCACTCCCATGACATCGGCCGGTGCCGCCTCGATGGTGATGCTTGAGCTGGTGTGTTCCGCCATCGCTGCGGCTCCTCAACAGTGCGGTACGGCCCTGGGGATGATTGGTGTGGTTGCAGGCTATCGCGGACCGTACCGCCCTCCGCGCACCGGTCCGAGGTCGCCGGAGCGGCGGGAGGGAGCACCGGGAGGGGTCACCAGGAGAGGGTCCAGGGGCGGCCGGTGGAGGCGAAGTGGCCGACGTTCACGCACTCGGTGGCGCCGACCCGCATCCGGGCGGCGAGCGGCTGGTGGACATGGCCGAAGAGGGCGTACCGGGGGCGGGTGCGGCGCAGCGCGTCGAGGAGGGCGGGGCTGCCGCGCTCGAAGCGGCGGGCGACGGTGTCGTAGGTCAGCTCGGGCACGTCGGGCGGGATGTGGGAGCAGAGGACATCGACCTCGCCGAGGGCCTCGACCTTGGCGGCGTACTCCTCGTCGGAGATCTCGTAGGGGGTGCGCATGGGGGTGCGCAGCCCGCCGCCGACGAAGCCGAAGACCCGGCCGCCGATCTCCGCGCGCTCGCCGTCGAGCACGGTGGTGCCCGGCCGGGCGTACTCGGGCCAGAGGGCGGGGATGTCGACATTGCCGTAGGTGGCGTACGTCGGTGCGGGAAAGGCGGCGAACAGCTCGGCGTACTGCTTGCGCACGGCGGACTCGATGGCGGTGTCGCGGTCCGTTTCCAGCCCGGCCCAGAGCCTGCGGCCCAGCTCACGCGCCTCCTCGAAGCGGCGGGCGGTGCGCAGGCTCACGATCAGATCGGCGTTCTCGGTGCCGAAGAGATCGGGGAAGATGCCGCGCGAGTGATCGGCGTAGTCGAGGAAGAGAACGAGGTCGCCGAGGCAGATCAGGGCGTCGGCGCCGTCGCCCGCGTTGGCGAGATCTCTGGCGTTGCCGTGTACATCGCTGACCACATTCACCCGGGTGCCTGGCATGGCGTGAAGCCTAGAGCGACTGCTCGGCCGCTGGACAGAGGGGTTGGGCCGGTCGTTCTTTCTGCTGGGCGGGGGTGTGGACTACCCTCGCGAAGTACTGTCATACGCGTGTGACGCAGCGAACATCTGGCCGGAACCCCCTATCCGGCAGCGGTACTGGTGGGTAACGTCCGGGCAGTCCAGTCGTGCTCACCCCAGAGATGAGCATCCGCCCGTCCATGGACCGCAACCGGTGCATCACACACAGAGCCGTGGCGCCGGCGCCCGATGAGGAGCAGCAGTCTTGCGCGAGTTCAGCCTTCCGGCCCTGTACGAGGTCCCTTCGGACGGCAATCTGACGGATCTGATCCGCCGCAACGCCGCCCAGCACCCCGATGTGGCCGTGGTGGGCAGAAAGGTCGCGGGCGTCTGGACCGATGTGACCTCCACCCAGTTCCTGGCGGAGGTGCGGGCCGCGGCGAAGGGCCTGATCGCGGCGGGGGTGGAGCCCGGCGACCGGGTGGCCCTGATGTCCCGTACCCGCTACGAGTGGGTGCTGCTGGACTTCGCGATCTGGAGCGCCGGGGCGGTGACCGTGCCGGTGTACGAGACCAGCTCCGCCGAGCAGGTCTCGTGGATTCTCTCCGACTCGGGCGCGGTCGGGGCGCTGGTGGAGAGCGCGGCGCACGCCGAGGCCGTGGAGTCGGTACGGGAGCGGCTGCCCGCGCTCCGGAACATCTGGCAGATCGAGGCGGGCGCGGTCGGGGAGCTGGTCGCATCGGGCGCGGAGATCTCCGACGCCACCGTCGACGAGCGCGGCAAGACCGCCAAGGCGGACGACCCGGCGACGATCGTCTACACCTCGGGCACCACCGGGCGCCCCAAGGGCTGTGTGCTCACCCACCGCGCCTTCTTCGCGGAGTGCGGCAACGCGGTCGAGCGGCTGAAGCCCCTCTTCCGTACCGGCGAGTGCTCGGTGCTGCTCTTCCTGCCGGCCGCGCATGTCTTCGGGCGGCTGGTGGAGGTGGCCGCGATCATGGCCCCGATCAAGCTGGGCTGTGTCGCCGACATCAGCCGTCTCACCGATGAGCTGGCCACCTTCCGTCCGACGCTGATCCTCGGTGTCCCCCGGGTCTTCGAGAAGGTCTACAACGGCGCCCGGGCCAAGGCGCAGGCGGACGGCAAGGGCAGGATCTTCGACAAGGCCGCGCAGACCGCGATCGACTACAGCCGGGGGCTGGACACCGCCCAGGGTCCGGGGCTGGGGCTGCGGATCAAGCACCGGATCTTCGACAAGCTCGTCTACAGCAAGATGCGGGCGGTGCTCGGCGGCCGGGTGGAGCACGCGATCTCCGGCGGCGCGCCGCTCGGTGAGCGGCTGGGGCACTTCTTCCGCGGGATCGGGTTCACCGTGCTGGAGGGGTACGGCCTCACCGAGTCCTGCGCCGCCACCGCGTTCAACCCGCCGGACCGGCAGAAGATCGGCACGGTCGGGCAGCCGCTGCCCGGGTCCGTGGTGCGGATCGCCGACGACGGCGAGGTGCTGCTCCACGGCGAGCACCTCTTCACGGGGTACTGGAACAACCCGGAGGCGACCGCCGAGGCGCTGGCCGACGGCTGGTTCCACACCGGGGACATCGGCACCCTGGACGAGGACGGCTATCTCGCGATCACCGGCCGCAAGAAGGAGATCCTGGTGACGGCGGGCGGCAAGAATGTCGCTCCGGCCGTGATCGAGGACCGGATTCGCGCGCACGCGCTGGTCGGCGAGTGCATGGTGGTGGGCGACGGGCGGCCCTTCGTGGGCGCGCTGATCACCCTGGACGAGGATTTCCTCGGCCGCTGGGCGGCGGAGCACGGCAGGCCCGAGGGGTCGACGGCGGCCGAGCTGCGCGGGGACCCGGAGCTGCTGGCCGAGGTGCAGCGGGCGGTGGACGACGGCAACGCGGCCGTCTCCAAGGCGGAGTCGGTGCGCAAGTTCCGGATTCTCGCCGCGCCGTTCACCGAGGAGGCCGGCCACATCACGCCGTCGCTGAAGCTGAAGCGCAATGTCGTGGCCAAGGACTTCGCCGATGAGATCGAGGCGATCTACCGGGGGTGACCACCCCCCTGACCACCCCTGATCTCTCCCGGACCTGCCCCGGCCCGGCCCGCCGGGCCGGGCCGGGGCAGGTCCGGGCCGGCTCCGGATCAGCCGGCGATGTCCTCCTGGATGATCCGTTCCATGTTCCGTTCCGCGAGGGCGGTGATGGTGACGAAGGGGTTCACCCCGATGGAGCCGGGCACCAGCGAGCCGTCGACGACATAGAGCCCGGGGCAGCCCGCGGCGCGTCCGTATCCGTCGGTGGCCCGGCCCAGGACGCAGCCGCCGAGCGGGTGGTAGGTGAAGTCGTCGGCGAAGGTCCGGTTGCCGCCGAAGAGGTCGTAGCGGTGGATGGTGCCGTTGGCGCGGTTGAGGCGGTCGAAGAGCGACCTGGCCGCGCGGAGCGATGGCTCGTTCTGCGAGCGCGTCCAGTCGAGCCTCGCCGAGTCGGTGGCGGCGTCGTAGCGGAAGCTGCCGCGCTCGGGGTTCCTGGTGATCGCCAGATAGAGGCTGATCCAGTGTTCGAGGCCCATCGGCAGCGGGGCGATCTCGGCGAAGACCGGGCCGACGGGGTTGCCGGGGTCGTCGATGCCCAGCACGGGCATGGTCGACTGCCGGACGCCGACGGGGTCCCAGAGGTGGTTGGCGCGGGCGGTCATCACATTGCCGTTGGGGCCCCAGCCGAGGCCGACCTCGCCGTTCAGCTCCGGCAGCGCCCCGGTCTCCCGGGCGCGCAGCAGGAGTTCGGTGGTGCCGAGGCTGCCGGCGCCGAGGAAGAGCCGGGCGCAGGCGATCTCGTCGGTCCGGGTGACGCGGCCGGAGAGGTCGGAGCGGTCGACGGTCAGGACGTACCCGTCCCGCTGCCGGCGGATGGCCCGGGCCCGGCTCATGGTCTCGATGGTGACGTTGCCGGTGGCGAGGGCGGCGGCGAGATACGACTTGTCGAGGCTGCGCTTGCCGTGGTTGTTGCCGTAGAGGACCTCACCGGCCAGGGCCGACCGGGGGACCTGGCCGGCCGCCTCGCGGCGCATGTAGCCGAAGTCGTAGACGTTGGGCACGAAGACGGACTCCAGGCCGGCGCGGCGGGCGTGGGCGCGGGAGACCCGGGAGTAGCGGTACCACTCGGTGGACTCGAACCAGGCCGGGTCGATGTCGTTGACGCCGAGCATCCGGCGGGCGCGCGGGAAGTACGTGCCGTACATCGCGTCGGCGTCGACGCCGGGCAGGATCCGGGAGAAGTAGGAGCGGGGCGGGGTGACCGCCATGCCGCCGTTGACCAGCGACCCGCCGCCGACGCCCCGGCCGAGGTAGACGGACATGTCGCCGTGGCTGACCCGGTCCAGGACACCCGGGTAGGGGGCGATGCCGCGGTTGATGACATCCAGCCAGAGGAAGGTGGCGAGCGGTGCCTCGGTGCGGGTGCGGAACCACATGGACCGCTTGTCGGGGCTGATGGTGGGGCAGAAGAGCTTCCCGTCGGGGCCGGGGGTGTCCCAGAGCCGTCCCATCTCCAGGACGACGGTGCGGACCCCGGCGAGACCGAGGCGGAGCGCGGCGACGGCCGCGCCGTATCCGGAACCGATGACGACGGCGGGGGCGTGGTCGCCGGCCGGGGGTTCGGCGGCCGCGGCCGAGGAGAGTCCGATACGGGTGAAGCCGAGGGCCGCGGCGGTCTGGAGGGCGGCGGCGCCGAGCATATGACGGCGCGTCAGATGTAAGCTCATGGGCTGATCATCGGTGAGAACCGGAGTTCTGCCCATACCGCGTGGCAGAGAATCCGATTCCGGCCGGACGCACGACGTGGCGCGCCGATCGACGAAGTGTCAGGAACGTCCCGTCATATCCGGTGGATGACCGGGACGGCCGACGGCGGCGGACGACGCCCGGGCGCGGGTCTCAGAGCAGGGTGCGGAGCCGCTCGGCCAGCAGATCCCAGCGCCACTTCTCCTCGACCCAGCGCCGGCCGCGCTCGCCCATCCGGCGGCGCAGCTCCGGGTCCTGGAGCAGTGCGACGATCCGTTCGGCGGACTGGGGCGCGGAGCCGCCGGTGACCACCCAGCCGGTCTCGCCCTCCAGCACGGCGTCCGGCGCGCCGCCGGAGTCGCCCGCGACGACCGGCAGCCCGGTGGCCGACGCCTCCAGGTAGACGATCCCGAGGCCCTCCACGTCCAGACCGCCCCGGCGGGTGCGGCAGGGCATGGCGAAGACATCACCGGCGCCGTAGTGGGCGGGCAGCTCCGACCACGGCACCGCGCCGGTGAAGCGCACGGAGGCGGCGACGCCGGTCTCCCGGGCGAGCCGCCGCAGATCGGACTCGTAGGGGCCGCCGCCGACGATCAGCAGAACCGTCTCCGGGACCTGAGCGAGGATGGCGGGCAGCGCGCGGATCAGGGTGTCCTGGCCCTTGCGGGGCACCAGGCGGGAGACACAGACCACCACGGGGCGGTCGCTGAGCCCGAGCCGCGCGCGGACCGCGGCGCCGCCCGAGTCCGGGTGGAAGGTCTTCTCGTCCACACCGGGCGGGAGCTGCGCCATGCGGGCGGCGGCATCCGGGGTGAGCGCGGCGGCGATCCGGGAGCGGGTGTACTCGCCCAGATAGGTGATCGTGTCCGTGCCCTCGCCGATCCGGCGCAGCAGCTGCCGGGCGGCGGGCAGCTGCGCCCAGCCGGCCTCGTGGCCGTGCGAGGTGGCGACCAGCCGCCGCGCGCCCGCCCGGCGCAGGGCCGGCCCCATCAGCCCGAGCGGGGCGGCGGCGCCGAACCACACCGACGCGCAGCCGTGCTCGCGCAGCAGCCCGGCCGCCCTGCGGGTGACCGCGGGGGTGGGCAGCAGCATCGTCGCGCGGTCGCGCACGACGGTGAACGGCTGCTCGGCGTCGAACGCGGCGGTCGCCTCCACGCCCTCGCGCCCCCGCTTCCAGGTGGAGGCGTAGACCACCAGGCGGTCCGGGTCCAGCCGGAGCGCCATGTTGTGCAGAAACGCCTGGATGCCGCCGGGGCGCGGCGGGAAGTCATTGGTCACGATCAAGGTCTTGTGCATGGTCAGCCGACAGTACCGAAATCCGGGGAGGGCGCCGAACGGCCCTGCCCGATCGCCGGGCGGTGGCGCGCACGGCATCATGGGGCAGCTTCGCAAACCATGACGAACTGGACGAGATCTCATGACGGGCGCATACGGCGGCCCCCGCACCCGGCTCCTGGTGTGGGTGATCACCCGGGCGGGTCTGCTGCTGTGCGTCTCCAAGGTCCTGCCGTTCCCGGGCCCCGATGTCACCACCGATGTGTCGGTGATCTACCGGGGCTGGTACGAGATCCTGCGCACCGGTGCCTTCCCGCTCTCCGACGTCACCTGGCAGTACCCGCCGGGCGCGGCGCTCGCGATCCTCGCGCCCGGGCTGCCGCCGTTCTCCCTCCTCGGGTACGCGGGGGGCTTCTTCGCGTCGGTGCTCGTCTGCGACGCGGCGGTGTACGCGCTGCTGGCGTACGCGGGCGGGCGGGCCGGGAGGTCGCCGCGCGGGGCGTGGGTGTGGACGGTGGGGGTGCCGCTGCTCGGGCCGACCGTCTACGCGCGGTACGACCTGATGGTCACCGCCGTCGCGGTGGCGGCGCTGCTGGCGGGGGCGCGGCGGCCCCGGGCGCTGGGGGTGCTCGCGGGGTTCGGGGCGCTGCTCAAGGTCTGGCCGGTGCTGCTGCTGGTGGGGGTCCCGCGCGGCCGGGCGACCCGGCGGGCGTGGGCGGCGGCCGGGGTCACCGCGGGCGGGCTGACGCTGGTGTTCCTGGCGGCGATGCCGGGGGCGCTGGCCTTTCTGACGTTCCAGCGGGACCGGGGGACGGAGGTGGAGTCGCTGGGGGGAATGGTGTTCCACGCCGCCCGGTACGCGGGCTGGGAGGGGAGGGCGGTGCTCCACTACGGCTCGGTGGAGTTCCTCGGGCCGTATGTGCCGCTGGTGTCGGGGGTGGCGCTGGCGCTCGCGGTGGGGGCGCTGGGGTGGGTGGTGGTGTGGCGGGTACGGGTGCGGGAGTTCGGGCCGGCGACGCTGTGCGACGCGGCGCTGGTGGCGGTGCTGCTGTTCACGGCGACGAGCCGGGTGATCAGTCCGCAGTACATGGTGTGGGTGGTGGGGGTGGGGGCGGTGTGCATGACGTTCGGGGGGAGCAGGATGGGTGGGGTGGTGGGGGTGGTGTTGGGGGCGACGGGGATGACGGGGTTGGAGTTTCCGGTGTGGTTTTCGGGGGTGGTGGCGAGTGAGGGGGCGGGGCTGGTGGCGCTGACGCTGCGCAACGCGCTTCTGGTGGCCGCGACGGCGCTCGGCTGCGCGCGCCTCTGGCCGCCCTCGGGCAGGCCCTCCGCGGTGCGCGGCCCCACGGACACCCCCAGCCGATCCACCGTGTGAGTCCCCGCGCGACGGGACACCCGAGCAAACCCGGCCCGCCCCGGGGCACCCCCGGGGGCAGCTCCGGGGAAGCTCGCCCGCACCGTGCGGGCCGGGGTTCGGGGGGTTCGGGGGGTTCGGGGGGTTCGGGGGGTTCGGGGGGTTCGGGGGGTTCGGGGGCCACCCCCGCGCCTCAAACGCCGGCGAGGCTGGATGTACCCCGGATCACCCGCCCAGGCGGTGGGCGAGATACGTGCGCCACCGGGTGGTGAAGGCACGGGGAGTGGTGGACAGGATGTCGGACATCGCCTTCTCCACCGCCGCCCCCCGGTGCTCCCCCGCCCCCACCACCCGGTAGAACTCCGCCAGCCTCCTCTCCCCCCACTCCTCCGCGATCAGCTCGCACGCCAGCCACCCTCCCTCGTACGCCCGGGCCAGCTCCTGCGGCGTCCCGCCGAAGGCGAAGTCCCCGTCCGAGGGAAGCTCCGCCGGAAGCGCACCGCGCCGCACCTCGCGGCGGAGTTCCGGGGCCGTCTGCGGGGCGGTGCGGTCGGTGGCGCGGTAGGCGACCCAGTCCGCGTACCCCTCGGAGAGCCACATGGGCGTCGCCGGTGAGGTGTGCGCGCGGGTCGCCACATGGGTGGTCTCATGGGTCAGCACCACCTCCTTGCCGAACTCCCCGAGCACCCCGTACGCCGCCGGATTGACGATCACCCGGTCCGCCGGCGACTCCCCCGACCCGCCGGTCTCCCCGGTGGTGACCGCCGCGATCCCCCGGTACCCGGAGGCCGGCGCCCCCAGCAGCGCCCCCATGTCCTCCAGCGTCGACGGGACGAGGATCACCACCCGCCCGGCCCAGCGGGACGGCCACGCCGCCGTGACGGCCGGCACCGAGCGGTCGGCGGTGACCGCGAGCGCCTCCAGCCGGGCGGGCTCCTGGCCGACCCCGAGGATCAGGCTCCGCTTCCCCCGCACCACCGTGACCTCGCCCTGCTCCCAGAGCTGCTCGGCGCCCCCCTCGGCGACCCGGTCCGCCGTCACGTACCAGCGGTCCCCCTCCCGGACCAGCTCCAGCGTCCGGGCGGCGGTCACCGGCCCCTTGTCGTACCCGCTGACGCGGTAGCGCAGCTCAGCCCCGGCCACGGCCCGGTCCCCCCGGCGGTCCACCGCGCCGAGCCGGTACTCCCACGATCCGAACGGCACCCGGGCGAGACCGCGGAAGCGCCGGGACTCCTCGGCCCGCAGGCGCTCCGCCCCCGGGGCGACGGCCGCGAGATAGCCGCGCTCGTCACCGGCGAGGACCGCCGCCGCGCGGGCGTCGAGGGTGCGCTGGATGGAGCGGACGGCGGCGTCGGACGCCGGGGCCGAGGTACCGCACCCCGTGAGGAGCGCGGGCGCCATCAGGGCCGCCGCGAGCGAGAGCCCCGCCGTCCGCACCACCGCGCGCCGTCCGTATCCGTGATCCGCCACGCCGCCGATCGTACGGAACGCGGCCCGGGTCAGACGCGTGTGACCGAGGAGACCGGCATCATGCCGACCGGGTCGTAGCGCACCGCGGCCCCCGGATAGGGCGCGTGCACGACCTGGCCGTTGCCGGCGTACATCCCGATGTGGCTGGCGTCGTCGCGGTAGGCGACCAGATCGCCGGGCCGGGCGTCGGCGAGCGCCACCCGCCGGCCGGCGCCGCGCTGGGCCTGGGAGGTGCGCGGCAGCCCGACACCCGCCTGCCCGTACGCCCACTGGGTGAGCCCGGAGCAGTCGAACCCGGCGGGCCCGTTGGCGCCCCACACATAGGGGCGGCCGACCGCTCCGCGCGCGGCCCTGAGCGCGGCGGCGGCCCGGGAGGAGGCGGGCGCCGCGCCGGCCGGGCCGGGCGGGGCGTCGTCCCGCCGGGCGCGCGAGGCCCGGTCGTACCGCTCCCGCTCCCGCGCCGTCAGGGAGTTCAGCAGCCGCTGGGCCTCGGTGAGCCTCCGCTCCACGGCCCGCTTGTGGCGGCCCACCGCGGCCCGGCTGCGCTCCAGTTCGGCCAGCGCGCGGGCGGCCTCGGCGCGCTGCTGGGCGAGATCGCGCCGCACCCGCTGGAAGTCCCGCAGGACCCCGTGCTGGTGTTCGCCGATCCGCTGGAGCGCCTCGGCGCGGGCGAGATAGGTGTCGGGATCGGAGGAGAGCAGCAGATCGAGGGTGGGGTCGACCCCGCCCGAGCGGTACTGAGCCCCGGCGACCGAGCCGAGCGCCTGCCGCATCCGGTTGATCCGCTCCTGTCCGCGCGCCACCCCGTCCTGGGTCCTGGCCACGACCCGGCGCAGCTCCCCGGCCCGCTCGCCCGCCTCGTTGAACTTCTCGGTGGAGCGCTCGGCCTCCGCGAACAGCCGGTCCACCCGGGTCTGCGCGCTCTGCGACGACGGCGTCCGCGGTGTGTCGTGCGGGTCGGCGCTCGCGGGTACGGCCCCGAGAGCGGCGGCGGCCGTGGCCGCGGCCGCCGCGGTCAGGACCGTGGTCCTGGCGCTGTGAGTGAGGCCGGGCTGTGAGGGCCGTCGATGGGACACCACGGACCGCGCTCCCTTCTGCGGATACACAGGGGCTGTTGCGCGGCAGACAGTAGCCGGGTGACCACGGGGCGGCCAAAGACCCCGGAGGGCGCGCGCGACCGCGCCCCGCCGGGAGACCACAGGTCACCGGCGGGGCGCGGCGTCAGCGAGGGGAGCGGGAATTCGCCCGATTGGGCGGCACGGCCGGGCCTTTCGGCGGCCCGGCCGGGTGGGGCGCCGGGTCAGACGCGCACGCCGAACATGTACGGCATGTTGTTGATGGACTCGTACCGCACCACCGCGCCGGTGCGCGGGGCGTGCAGGATCTGGCCGTTGCCCGCGTAGAAGCCGACGTGGTGCAGGTCGGAGTAGAAGAACACCAGGTCCCCGACCTGGAGATCGCTCTGCGAGTTGATGCGGGTGCCGATGCCGGTCTGGGCCTGCGAGGTGCGGGGGATGGAGATGTCGGCCTGGGCGAAGGCCCAGGAGGTGAGGCCCGAGCAGTCGAAGGAGTTGGGGCCGGCGGTGCCGTAGACGTACGGCACCCCCAGCTTGCCCTGGGCCGCGCTGTACGCGGCGGCGGCCCGCCCCGACGCGGGCTTCCCGGAGCCGGGCGTACCGGTGTCGGTGTTGGTGGCGGGCTTCTTCGCGGACTCGGTGCCGGTGGTGCCGGTGGCGTTGGTGAGGTCCTCGCGCTCGGTGGCGCGGTTGGCCCGCTCCTCGGCGCGCTCGGCCTTCTCGGCCTCCTCGCGCTTGAGCGCCGCCCGCTCCGCGGCGGTGAGGGAGTTCAGCAGCCGCTGGGCCTCGCCGAGCTTCGCCTGCACCTCGCTCTTCTTGGCGCCGAGTTCCTCGCGGGTGTCGGCGAGGTCGCCGAGCTTCTCCTGCGCCTCCTTGCGCTGCTGCGCGAGGGTCCGCTGCTTGGTCTGGATCTCGGTGATCGCCTCGGTCTGCTTGGCGCCGAGCTGGTCCAGCGCGGACGCCTTGTCGAGGTAGTCGTCCGGGTCCGAGGAGAGGAAGAGCTGGAGGGAGGGGTCCATACCGCCGGAGCGGTACTGGGCGCTGGCCACCGAACCGAGGCTGTCGCGCAGCTCGTTGAGCCCGTCCTGGCCGCGGGCGACCTTGTCCTGGAGGTTGTCGACCTGCTTCTGGAGCTTGCCCTGCTGCTCCTTGGCGCCGTTGAGCTTCTCGGTGGCCTTCTCGGCCTCCTGGTAGAGCTTGTCGACCTTCTCCTTGACATCGTTCTTGCTCGGCTTGGGATCGGCCTGAGCGGTCTGGGAGGTGAGGGCCACAGCGGCGGCGGCGGTCGCGGTGAGCACGGTCACACGGGCGCGGCTCGGATGCTTGGGACGACGGTGGGACGCCACGAAGGACGGCTCCTTCTTCCTCTGAGCCGCCTACCGGGAGGGGACGCCCCGGCTCCGCGCGCACAGCTCCCCCGGGAGACTGCTGAGGCGCACGGACTCGGCGGTCCTCCGCTGCCACCCCGGATGGGTGATCTACCGCGCGAAGGTTCGAAGCCTGACCTTAGTGACCCACTTGTGATCACTTCAAATCCTGCCGGGAAAAATCTCGGTCACGGAGGCATTCTTTACTCGTATCGCACCCGCCGTAAGGGGCATTTGACCGTCTGTTTCGATCACTTCCGAATGAATCCGGGCATTGGCGCCATGAGTTGACATCGACCCCATGGCGGAGAGCGCGGTTCACCCGGCGCGGCGGACCCGGTCGGGACCTCAGACCCGGGAGAGCCGCTTCAGCAGCAGCAGCGAGGCGACCGGCCGCGCCCCCACCTTCGCCACCCCGTCGGCGACCTCGCGGTCGGTGGAGACCACCACCACGGGCCGGCCCGGCGGCTCCGCCCGCACCAGCTGGCGGATCAGCTCGTCGGCGGTCACCCCCGGCTTGGAGAAGAGCACCCGCACCCCGCGCGGCGGGGCGAGCAGCACCGGGGCCGCCAGCTCCGCGCCGTCGAAGACGCAGGTGATCTCCGCCCCGGTCTGGGCGGCCAGCACCGAGAGCCCGCCGAGCAGCCGCAGCCGCTGCTTCTCCAGCGGCATCGTGGGATAGCCGGTCTTGGTGACGTTGTAGCCGTCCACCACCAGATGGGCCTGGGGCAGCGCCAGCAACTGGTCGAGCAGGGCCGGATCGGTCTCGGAGAGCGCGCGGGCGGCGATGTCCTTGGGGGACATCCGGCCCGGCTCGACCGCGTCGACCGTGTCGGCCGGGTGGAGGGAGGCGGGCGGCAGCGCCAGCTCGCGGCGGAGCCCCTGGGCCGCGTCCAGCACGGTGTCCAGCAGCAGCCGCAGCCGCATGTCCTCGATCGAGCGGCCCTCCCTGGCCGCCCTGCGCCCCGCCTCCACGGCGGCCTCCGCCTCGCCGAGGCGCGCCTTGAGCCGCCGGGTCTCGCTCTCGGCCGCCGACACCTGGGCGGCGCTCTCCGACCGCACGGTCTCGATCTCGGCGGCGGCCCGGCGCAGCGCGGCCTCCCCGCGCTTGATGTCGCTCTGGGCGCTGCGGACCTTGCGGCGCAGCGACTCGGCCTCCTTGCGGACGGTCTCCAGCTCGGTCCGCAGCCGCTCGGTCTCGCTCTTGGTCAGCCCCCGGGCGTCCGCCAGCTCCTCGCGGAGCCGGTCCAGCTCGCGCCGGCCCGCCTCGTCCGCGCGCTCGGCATCCGCGCGCAGGGCCTCCTCGCCGGCCGCGGCGACGAGTTTCACCCATCCGGTGGGCCGGAGCACATAGGCCGCGGCGGCCACATCGAGGGGGTCGGCGGCGGCGGGCGGCGATCCGGCGGCCAGGGCGGCGCACAGCTCGGTCTGCACCTGGGTGAGCCGCTCGCCGATGCGCTGCCGGAAGAGGGGATCGCTCTCCAGCGCCGCGGCCATCGCGTTCCCCGCGAACTTGGCCCGCCGGGAGGGGGTGAACCGGGCGTACTGCCGCAACTGGGGCGGGAGTTCACCGACGGTGAGCCCGCCGAAGGCGTCCGAGACCAGTGCCACGACCCGGCGCCGGACGCCTTCCGGCAACGGCCGGTCGAGCGCCTCGGCGGCGTCCCCGGCCGCACCGGCCGGTTCGGCGCCGCTGTCAGGCTGCTCCACGATCCGTCACCCCATACCCTCCGCGGGGACCCCGTCAGGAGTCCGCGCCTGGCCTGTCCACCAGCTCGATCTTGTCCACGGCGTTGCACCAGCGGCAGCGCACGGACTCGATGGTCTCACTGAGAACCTCGCGCTCCTCGACCTTGGGCTCTCCGGCCAGGTCCAGATGGACGTATTCGACGACCTTCGACGAGCGGGTGACATCGAAGCGGGTGAGATTGCCGCAGAGTGCGCAGCGCCAGCGGGTGCCGGCGGTCGGCGAGGGAACCGTCGTCATGAGTGCCGTCCTCTTTCGTCGTCCGGATGCGGTTGCCGCGGTGCGCCGTCGAACTGCGGGTGTACTCCCCGTAACTCTATGGCCTCAAGGGGGTCCAGGGGCACGGCGAGGCGCTCTGTACCGTTCCGTTCCACTAAGCCATGATCTGTCCATGGTCGATTGGCGGGGCGTGGCCCTGGGCGCGTTCCGGGGGGCGGCGACGGGGCCCTCCGTGACATACGGAGTGATCGCCGTCTGCAGTGCGGTCTTCCTGGTCAGCCCGGTGTCGGGGCTGAATCCGGACTACGGGACGGGGGACGCGCTGCTGGCGGCGCAGAGCGGCTACTTCGAGCGGTGGGGGGTGATCCCCTCCGCGTTGACGAGCGGCGACCCCGGAGCACTGCTGACCCCGTTCACCGCGCTCTTCGTCCACGGGAACTGGCTGCATCTGCTCGGCAACATGCTCTTTCTCTACGTCTTCGGCGCGATGGCCGAGGAGCGTGTGGGACAGCTGGAGTTCACGGTCTTCTACGCGATCACGGGGTATGTCGCGCTCTTCGCCTACGCGGCCGCCAACGCGGGGTCCGACCAGACCCTGGTGGGGGCCTCGGGAGCGATCTCGGGGGTGCTCGGGGCCTTTCTCTTTCTCTTCCCCCGGGCACGGGTCACCAGTCTCTTCCCCTTCCTCTTCTTTCTGCCGCTGCGCTTCCCCGCCTGGATCGTGCTGGTCTTCTGGTTCGCGCTCCAGTGGCTGGCCGCGTCGGGCGCGGGCAGCGGGGGGCCCGGTGTGGCGTATCTGGCACATCTCGTGGGGTTCGGGGCCGGGTTTCTCTACGCATGGGGACGTTTCGGCCGTAGGGCTAGAGTGAAGACCCCAGCAGCGGCCACCGAGGGAGAAAGCAAGCCGTGATCACCGCGATCGTGCTCATCAAGACCAGCGTGGACCGCATCCCCGAGATCGCGGAGTCGATCGCCTCGCTGGAGAGCGTCAGCGAGGTCTTCTCCGTGACCGGCACCTACGACCTGATCGCGATGGTCCGGGTGGCCCGGCACGACGATCTCGCCGAGGTGATCCCGGGCCGCATCAGCAGGATCGCCGGGGTGGAGGCCACCGACACGCATGTGGCGTTCCGCACCTACTCCCAGCACGATCTGGAGGCGGCGTTCGCGATCGGACTGGATTCCTGAGGCGAAAGGGCCCAAGATGAGGAATTCCTCATCTTCGTCTCATCCAGCCTCCCGAGTGGTCTGGCCAGTATCGAACACATGGTCTTCTCTCATCGCATAGCGGCCCTGGCCGCGGTCGTCGCGATCCCCCTGGGGATCGCGGTGACCAGTTATGCCCTCACCGACAGTCCGGACGACCGCAAGGTCCCGCCGAAGGTGGAGCTCCAGACGAGCTCACCGGCGGACCCGTCCGGCTCCCCGGGGTCCGGCTCCTCCGGGGAGCCCGACCCCTCGCAGTCCTCCTCGGCGCGGCCCACCCCCAGCGACGAGACGCTCACCCCGCCGCCGTCCGGCTCCTCACCCTCGTCACGGCCGACGGACGAGACCGTCCCGCAGCCACCGGTGCGGGAGAACCCCCCGGGTGACGACAACGACGACGACGGCAACGGACAGGGCGACGACGGCCCGGGCGGCGACGACTCCGGTGACGACGGCTGACCCCGTACGACGCTGGGTCTCCGCACGGCTGCGCATCCTTCTCTGGCTGCTGCTCGTCATGGCGGTCGCCCTGGGTGCCGTGGCCACCGCCACCCGCTCCGTACTCCTCCGCGATGTGGACCATCGGATCAACGGACTCCTGGTGCAGGAGGCCGCTGAGTTCGCCAACTTCGTCCGGCAGGGGGTCGACCCCCGCGACGGGAAGAAGTTCACCGCCCCCGACCCCCTGCTGAGGCTCTTCCTGGCACGCCAGTACGCCGACCCGGACGAGGAGCTCCTCGGACTCGTCGGCCGGACCGGCACCCACCCGGCCACCAAGGCACAGGAGCGGGAGGCACGGGCCTACAGCCCTCTCGCCACCGACAAGCACGCGCTGTCGGCCGTCTTCGACTCCCCCGACTCCGCCGGCACCCTCAACCGTCCCCAGGGCGAGGTCCGCTGGGCCAAGGTGGAGATCGACTCCGGCCCAGCCCACCCGCCGGCGGCGTTCGTCGTCGCGATCCACCCCAAGGGCGAACAGGACAAGGCCAATGACGTCTTCACCATGCTGCTCGCCATCTCCGGGGTCGCCCTGCTGATGACGACCGGGATCGGCTGGGCCGTCGCGGGCCGCATCCTCCAGCCCGTACGCCTGGTGCGCACCACCGCGGCACAGCTCACCGAGCAGGATCTGACCCGGCGCATCCCCGTCGAGGGCCGCGACGACATAGCGGCGCTCGCCGAGACCTTCAACGCCATGCTGGACCGGCTGGAGCGGGCGTTCGCCGCCCAGCGGGAGTTCGTCGACGACGCCGGCCACGAGCTGCGCACCCCCATCACCATCGTCCGCGGCCATCTGGAGCTGATGGGCGACGATCCGGGAGAACGGGAGGAGACCGTACGGATCGTGATGGAGGAGCTGGACCGGATGAGCCGGATCGTGGAGGACCTCCTCCTCCTCGCCAAGGCCGAGCGGCCCGACTTCGTCACCCCCGAACCCGTGCAGCTCGGGGAGCTGACCGCCGATGTCTTCGTCAAGGCACGGACCCTGGGCGAGCGGGACTGGACATTCGCCGGGGCCGTCGACGCCGAGGTGCTGGTGGACGCCCAGCGGATCACCCAGGCCATGGTCCAGCTCGCCCAGAACGCCGTCCAGCACACCGTCCCCGGCCAGCGGGTCTCCATCGGCTCGCGCAGCCTGGAGGACTCCATGGAGCTGTACGTCGCCGACACCGGGCCCGGGGTGCAGCCCCAGGACGCCGATGTGATCTTCGAGCGGTTCCGGCGCGGCACCGCGCGGCGCGGCGCGCGGGCCACCGGCGCGGGGCTCGGGCTCGCCATCGTCAAGGCCATAGCGGAGGGCCACGGCGGACGGGTCGAGCTGCGCCCCACCGACGGCGGCGGCGCCACCTTCGTCCTCGTACTCCAGAGAGAAGCGACCCTGTGAACCGGATACTCATCGTCGAGGACGAGGAACGCATCGCCTCCTTCGTGGAGAAGGGGCTGCGCGCCAACGGCTTCACCACCACCGTCGTCGGGGACGGCGAGGCCGCCTACGACTACGCCGTGACCGGCGGTTTCGATCTGATCGTGCTGGACATCGGACTGCCCGGCAAGGACGGCTTCACCGTACTGCGGCAACTGCGCGAGGCCCGGATATCGGTCCCGGTCATCGTGCTCACCGCCCGGGACTCGGTCCGCGACACCGTGGCCGGGCTGGAGGGCGGCGCCGACGACTGGATGACCAAGCCCTTCCGCTTCGAGGAACTCCTCGCCCGGGTGCGGCTGCGGCTGCGCACGGCCGCCCGCGCCCCCGAGGTCACGGTGCTGCGCAACGGGGAGCTGAGCCTTGATCTGCGCACCCGCCGGGCCCGCTCCGGCGAGCGGATGGTGGACCTCACCGCGCGGGAGTTCGTCCTCCTGGAGCTGTTTCTGCGCCACCCCGGGCAGGTGCTCTCCCGGGAGCAGATCCTCTCCCATGTCTGGGGGTACGACTTCGACCCCGGCTCCAACATCGTCGACGTCTATGTCCGCGCGCTCCGCAAGAAACTCGGCGCGGGACGGGTGGAGACGGTACGGGGCATGGGGTACCGGCTTCCGGAATGAGCTGTTCCGCCCGCTTCCGGCCCGGTACCGCCACATGAGCGGGACCGGGCCCGCCCGTCCCCCCGTCGCGTGAAGTTCCTTTCATGAAGTGCTCATGGAGCGCTCACCGCCCGGGTGAAGCCTTTCTCATGTGACCATGAACCTGCGACAAGCGGCGACCCTGTGCGTGGCCCTGAGCATCTGCGCACTGCTCATCGTCCCCGGGAACTTCCCGGGGCTGAGCGGGGACGCCCGTATCACCCTCGCCGTCTTCGCCCTGGCGACCTGCGCCTGGATCGGCACCCCGATCGACGACACCTATATCGCGCTGGGCGCGGGGCTCGCGCTCACCGCGACGGGTGTGATCAGCAGCGATGAGCTGTTCGGGACCCTCGGCGACGACACGGTGTGGCTGCTGATCTGCGCCTTCGTGCTGGCCGCCGCGGTGGCCAGGACCGGGCTCGCCGGGCGGGCCGCGGCCTTCCTCGTCGGCGGCGCCCGCACCGTACGGCAGTTGGTCCATCTGACCACCGCCGCGCTCGTGGTCACCGCCTTCGCCGTGCCGGCCACCTCGGGCCGGGCCGCGCTCGCCATGCCGGTCTTCCTCGCCCTGGCGAAGGCGCTCTCCGACCGCAAGCGGCTGGTCGTGATGCTGGCGCTGCTCTTCCCCACCGTCATCCTGCTCTCGGCGGTGGCGACCCTGATCGGCGCGGGCGCCCATCTGATCACCGTCTCGGTGCTCTGGGAGGCCGCGGGCGAGCGGATCGGATTCACCGAGTGGCTGCTCATCGGGCTGCCGCTGGCCGTGGTCTCCTCCCATCTGGCGGCGGAGGTGGTGCTGTTCACCACCACGGGACGGGAGGACCGCCGGGGTCCCGTGCACATCACCGCCGAACAGATCCAGGAGCACAGCGACAAGCCCGTCATCGGGCCCTGGGAGGCCGCCGAGACACGGTGCGCCCTGCTGCTGGCGACCGTGGTCGCGCTCTGGTGCAGCGAGCCCCTGCACCGGGTGCCGCCCGCCGTGGTCGCGCTGATCGGGGCCATAGTGGCGGCCTCCCCGGCGCTCGGCACCGTACGGCTCAAGGACGCGCTGAAGACCGTGCCGTGGGCGCTGCTGCTCTTCATGGCGGCGACCATGGCGATGGGCGTGGCGCTCGCCGACTCCGGGGCCGCGAAGTGGCTGGTGGGCGGGGTGCCGCTGGATCTGCCGCCGTGGCTGTTCCTCGGGGTGGTGGTCGCGGTCTCCACCGTGGCGCACCTGGTGCTCCAGTCCCGCTCGGCGAGATCCTCCGTCCTGGTGCCGCTGGTGGTCGCCGCGGCCGTGGGCGCCGGGGTGAACCCGGTGGCCGCCGCCCTCGCCTCCACCGCCGCCGCCGGCTTCTGCCACACCCTGCCCGCCTCCGCGAAGCCGGTCACGCTCTTCGCCGAGATCCCCGGTGTCCCCACCTACACCCCGCGCGATCTGCTGCGGCTCTCCGCCGTGCTGGCGCCGCTGACGGCGGCGCTGGTGCTGCTCTTCGCGATCGCCGTCTGGCCGCTGCTCGGGATTCCCGTCAGCTGACGCGAAGCCCCCCGCCCAACGGCGCGCCGTGCCCGCGCCCCGGCTCCCTCACACCCTCTCTTTCTCTGTCAGGAGTTCTCACGATGCTGACCCGATTCGCCATCGCCCCCAGCGGTTTCAAGGAGTCCCTGTCCGCGCAGTGCGCCGCCGAGGCCATCGCCGAAGGGGTGCGCAGGGTGATCCCCGACGCGGAGATCGATCTGATCCCGCTGGTGGACGGCGGCGAGGGGACGGCCCAGGCCCTGGCCACCGCGTCCGGCGGACGGCTGGTGCGGCTGCGGGCCACCGGGCCCACCGGGGAGCCCATCGATACCCACTTCGCGCTCCTCGGGGACCGGGAGGAGACCGCGGTGGTCGAGATGGCCGCCGTCGCCGGGCTCTCCCTCGTACCGCGCGATCTGCGCGACCCCGGCGCGACCACCACCTATGGCGTCGGTGAGCTGATCCGGGCCGCGCTCGACACCGGCGCCCGCCGGATTCTCGTCGGCTGCGGGGACTCCGGCACATCGGACGGCGGCGCCGGGGCGCTCCAGGCCCTCGGCGCCCGGCTGCTCGACGAGGCGGGCGAGGAACTGCCGCGCGGCGGGCGGGAGCTGATCCGGCTGGCGCGCGTCGACATCGCGGAGCTGGACCCCCGGCTCGCCGAGACGGAGATCCGGGTCGCCTGCAACCCCTTCAACGTGCTGTGCGGGGAGCGCGGGGTGGCCAGGGTCTTCGGGCCGCAGAAGGGCGCGACACCCGCGCAGGTGGAGCAGTTGGCGGCGGGGCTGGAGCACTGGGCCGGGATTCTGACCCGGGATCTGAGGGTCCGCGCCGATCTGTGCGGGGGCCCCGGGACCGGGGCCTCGGGCGGTCTCGGCGCGGGTCTCGCCGCGCTCGGCGCGGCGCTGCTGCCGCGCTTCGACGTCCTCCTCGACCATCTGGACCTGGACGCCCGGCTCGCCCGCGCCGATCTGGTCCTCACCGCCGAGGGCGCCCTCGACCACCAGACCCCGCGCGGGAAGGTCCCGGCGGAGGTGGCGCGGCGCGCCAAGCTGTACGGGCGTGAGGTGCTGGCCCTCGCGGGGACCATCGGCGAGGGCGCGCACCTGGTGCGGGCCGAGGGGGTGGACGCGTACAGCGCGATCCTGCCGGCGCCGGTCAGCCTCACGGAGGCGCTCGGGCGCGGCGGGGAGTTCCTCGCCGACGCCACCGAGCGGGCCCTGCGGATGGTGCTGATCGGGACCCGGCTACCGGATCACGCGGAGGCGGTGTCCGGGACGCACCGGCCGTCCTCGGTGCGGTAGTTCCACCGCGCGCCCTGGGAGACCAGCTCCCGCACGGCGCGTACGAAACGCTCCACGTGCTCGTCGGGGGTGCCCGCGCCGAAGCTGACCCGGATCGCGTTCAGGGAGCGCTCCCCCGGCTCGCCCTCCGGCGCGCCGCACTCGCCCGGGTCCCGCGGGTCGCTGCCGAGGAGGGTGCGGACCAGGGGGTGGGCGCAGAAGAGGCCGTCCCGGACGCCGATGCCGTACTCGGCGGAGAGGGCCGCGGCGAAGTGGGAGCTGTTCCAGCCCTCCACCACGAAGGAGATCACTCCGACGCGCGGGGCGTCGTCCCCGAACAGCGAGAGGACTCTGACCTCGGGGACCTCGGCGAGACCGGCGAGGACGGTGGAGACCAGCTGCTGTTCGCGGGCGACGAGGGTGTCGAAACCGGCCTCGGTGAGGGCCTTGCAGGCGGAGGCGATGGAGTAGACGCCGATCACGTTCGGCGAGCCGGCCTCGTGGCGGGCGGCGGTGGTGTGCCACTCGACGTCGACCCCGCCGTCGGCACGGCGGGCCACCTTCCGGGAGGCACCGCCGCCCGCGAGGTAGGGCTCGGCGCCCTGGAGCCAGTCGGCGCGCCCGGCGAGGACACCGGAGCCGAAGGGCGCGTACAGCTTGTGCCCCGAGAAGGCGACCCAGTCGACGTCCAGCTCACGGACCGAGAGGGGGTGGTGGGGGGCCAGTTGGGCGGCGTCGAGGACGATCCGGGCGCCGTGGGCGTGGGCGGCGGCGGTGAGTTCCCGTACGGGCCACAGCTCACCGGTCACATTGGACGCGCCGGTCACACAGACCAGCGCGGGGCCGTGGGGGTCGCGGTCGGCGAGGGCGCGCTCCAGGGTGGTGACGGCCTCGGCGGGGGTGCGGGGGGCGTTGAGGTAGGTGACGCGGGCGTCACGCCACGGCAGCAGCGAGGCGTGGTGCTCGGTCTCGAAGACGAAGACCTCGCAGCCGGCGGGGAGCGCGGCGGCGAGCAGATTGAGCGAGTCGGTGGTGGAGCGGGTGAAGACGACCTGGTCGTCGTCGCGGCAGCCGAGGAACTCGGCGACGGTGGCGCGGCTGTTCTCGAAGAGGTCGGTGGAGAGCTGGGAGAGATAGCCGGCGCCCCGGTGGACGCTGCCGTAGTACGGGGCGTAGGCGGCGACATCGTCCCAGACGCGCTGGAGGGCGGGGGCGCTCGCGGCGTAGTCCAGGGCGGCGTAGGTGACTTCGCCGCCGGTGACCAGCGGGACGGTGACATCGCGGCCGAGGACGGGGAGGGGGGCGCGGAGGGTGGTGTCGGCGGCGGTGTTGGAGCGTGCGGACATGGCGAGATCTCCCGGCGGGACAGGCGGAATGGCTTCTCTGGCGGTACGCGTGGGCGCGCCTCGGGGGCGCTCGGCGTACGGGGGTGCCTCGGCGCACGCGGGGATGTCCGCGTGGGTGGAGGGTGTGCTGAAGAAGGGGCGTTCAGCCCTATCGCATTCGCTTGCTCACGAGACTGCTCCCTTGAGGACCAGGACCCCAGGGCGTGCAGGGGTCCGCGCTTGCCGCGGACCTCGCTGCCCACGGCCTGGTCTTCACCCGGGGCACCCCGCCACGGACGGAGGGTTGCCGGACAGCGGGCCGGGGCCGTAGTCGCTGTCGCTCATGACCTGCGAAGACGTTAAGCCACCCACAGTTCCCGGCGCAACCCTGTCCCGTATCCCGGGATGTCGATGCCTCTGCGCCGAGGCCGGAGTCAGCCGCGCCCGCCGGACCGGCCCACGCCTGGCCCCGCACCCGACCCCGCCGAGCCGGCGGCGGCCCGGCACCGCCGGAGAACCCGGTGGGGGTATCGCGCCGTCGCGGGGGAAAGAAGGGGCAACAGCCCACCACCGGGTGAGCGAGGCCCCCATCCCGCCGCGGCGGGAGACCACCACGACGGCGGGGGCCGGCGGTGCCCGCCCTCCCCCGGAGGGGCTACGCGTTGGTCGCGGTGATCCAGTGGGTCAGGGCGCTCGTCGCCGCGCCCGAGTCGATGGCCTGGGCGGCGCGGGTGACGGCCGCGGCGAGCTGGTCGGTGAGAGCGGCGTCGGTCGGGGTGAGGGCCACCAGCGCCGCCGCCGAGTTCAGCAGGACCGCGTCCCGCACCGGCCCCTTCTCCCCGGCGAGGACCCGCCGCGCGACCTCCGCGTTGTACGAGGCGTCCGCGCCCCGCAGGGCCTCCATCGGGACGAGGGGAATCCCGATGTCCCGGGGGTCGAAGGCCTCCTCCCGCACCGAGCCGTCCCGTACCACCCACACCCGCGACGTCGCCGTCGTCGTCAGCTCGTCCAGCCCGTCGTCCCCCCGGAACACCAGCGCCGACGAGCCGCGCTCGGCCAGCACCCCCGCCAGGATGGGCGCCATCCGGGCGTCGGCGACGCCCGTCGCCTGGGCCTTCACCCGGGCCGGGTTGGTCAGCGGACCCAGGAAGTTGAAGACCGTACGCACTCCGAGCCCCTTGCGGGCTGCCGCCACATGCCGCAGCGCCGGGTGGAACTTCGCCGCGAAGCAGAAAGTGATCCCCGCTTCCTCCGCGACCTCCGCCACCCGCTGCGGCGTCAGCTCCAGATTGACCCCGAGCTTCTCCAGCACATCCGACGCCCCCGAAGCGCTCGACGCCGCCCGGCTCCCGTGCTTGACGACCTTCGCTCCGGTGCCGGCCAGGACGATCGCGGCCATCGTCGAGATATTGACCGTGTTGGCCCCGTCCCCGCCCGTCCCCACGATGTCCACCGTCGGCCCGGGCACCTCGATCAGGTTCGCGTGCCCGTACATGGTCCGTACGAGCCCGGAGATCTCCTCGACGGTCTCGCCCTTGGCCCGCAGCGCCACCGCGAACCCCGCGATCTGCACATCGGTCGCCTCACCGCTCATGATGCGGTCCATCGCCCACGCGGCGGCGGTCTCGCTCAGGTCGCGGTTGTCCAGCAGCGCGTTCAGCACACGGGGCCAGGAGAGGTCCGCCACGCTGTCGCCGCCGACCGGGGTCACAACGTTCATGGTCCGCTCCAGGTCCAGCTGGGAAAGAGGTGGTCTGGCTCCCACCCTATCCAGCCCCGGGGGACAGCGAAGAGCCCCGTCCAGGCAGTGGACGGGGCTCCCGCTGTGGCGATCGTGACGATCAGTTCAGGTGATCAGTGGTGGCCGTGGCCGCTGGTGATCTCCTTGTACTCCTCGGCGGTGGGCTTGGCGATCTGGTTCCCCTCGCCGTAGAAGCCCTGGCTGAGCTTGGCCTGGGTCTTCTTGACGAGCGAGACCTTCCGCCGGACGCCGTTCTCGTCGACCTCCGGGCCGATCTCCAGCGGCTTGTACTGCTCGTGCGAGGTGAGCCGGTACAGCTCGCCCTGGCTGAGCGGCTCGTGGACCTCGACGAACTCACCGTGCGGCAGGCGCTTGATGATGCCGGACTCGCGCCCGTGCAGCACCTTCTCCTTGTCGCGGCGCTGGAGGCCGAGACAGATCCGCTTGGTGATGATGAAGGCGAGGACCGGTCCGGCGAAGAAGAAGATCCGGACGAACCAGGTGATCGCGTTGATCGACAGGTTGAAGTGCGTGGCCACGATGTCGTTGCCACCGCCCAGCAGCATGATGAAGTACGCGAACAGCCAGGCCACACCGAAGGCGGTACGGGTCGGGGCGTTGCGCGGGCGGTCCAGGATGTGGTGCTCGCGCTTGTCCCCGGTGACCCAGGACTCGATGAACGGATAGACCGCGATCGCGCCCAGCACCAGCGGGAAGACCAGCAGCGGGATGAAGACACCCAGGGCCAGCGTGTAGCCCCCGAAGTTGATCTCCCAGCCCGGCATCACACGGATCAGACCCTCGGCGAAGCCCATGTACCAGTCGGGTTGCGCACCCGTGGAGACCTGGTCGACCCGGTAGGGGCCGAGTGCCCAGATGGGGTTCAGCGTGGCGACCGCGGCGACCACCGAGATGATGCCGAAGACCAGGAAGAAGAAGCCTCCGGCCTTCGCCATGTACACCGGCAGGAACGGCATGCCGACGACGTTCTTCTCGGTCTTGCCGGGGCCCGCGTACTGCGTGTGCTTGTGGTAGGCGACCAGGATCAGATGGCCCACCACCAGGGCGACCATGATGCCCGGCAGCAGCAGGATGTGGATCGAGTAGAACCTGGCCACGAAGTCGTGGCCGGGGAACTCCCCGCCGAACAGGAACATCGAGATGTACGTGCCGACGATCGGCACGGACAGGATCGCGCCCTGGACGAAGCGGACACCGGTGCCGGAGAGCAGGTCGTCCGGGAGGGAGTAGCCGGTGAACCCGGTGAACATGCCCAGGACGAGCAGCAGGAAGCCGAAGAGCCAGTTGACCTCGCGCGGCTTGCGGAACGCGCCCGTGAAGAAGACGCGCATCATGTGGACCATCATCGCCGCGACGAAGATCAGGGCGGCCCAGTGGTGGATCTGCCGGATGAGCAGACCGCCGCGGACATCGAAGCTGATCTCCAGCGTCGACGCGTACGCCTCCGACATCCGGACGCCGTGCATCGGCTCGTAGGTGCCGTGGTAGACGATCTCGTTCATCGACGGGGTGAAGAACAGCGTCAGATACACACCCGTGAGGATGATGATCACGAAGCTGTAGAGGCAGATCTCACCCAGCATGAAGGACCAGTGGTCCGGGAAGATCTTCCGCATGTTGGCCTTGGCGAGGCTGTAGATGCCCAGCCGGCCGTCGGCCCAGTCCGCGACCCGCTCACCGGCGGGTGCTTTGCGCTCAGTGCGCTTGTTCTCAGTTGCAGTACTCATCCGCGCTCCCAGAAGGACGCACCGACCGGCTCGTCGAAGTCGCCGAGCGCTTCGAGGTTGCCCTCCGCGTTCACACCGATCCGCAGCTGCGGAAGGGGGTGACCGGCGGGGCCGAAGATGACCCGGGCGCCGTCGGAGAGGTCGAAGGTGGACTGATGACACGGGCAGAGGGCGTGGTGCGTCTGCTGCTCGTACAGGCTGATCGGGCAGCCCACGTGGGTGCAGATCTTCGAGAAGGCGACGATGCCCTCGTGCGACCACTCCAGCTCGCGCTTGTCCTTGATGTCGTCGGGACGAATCCGGACGATCATCAGGGCGGCCTTGCCGATCTGGATCTGGAAGTCGTGCGCGTCGTCCTTCAGGCCCTCGGGCATGGCGAAGACCAGCGAGCCGACGGTGATGTCCTCGGGACGCAGCGGCTCATGCGTGTTCATGTTGATGAGCTGCTTGCCCTTGGCCCAGAGCGTCTCCCGGAGCTTGCGCTCCGGCAGCGGACCGAGGTCGCGCAGAAGCACCACACCGGTCAGCGGGACCAGCGCCAGCGCACCGAACATCGTGTTCCGGATGAGCTTGCGGCGGCCGAGGCCCGACTCCGCGGCACCGGCCGCGAACTCGCGCATGACATGGGCCTTGACCTCGGGCGGCGCCTCGATGGCGTGCCGGTCGTCGGGGACCTCCAGGTCGGACATCAGGGTGCGGGCCCAGTGGACCGCGCCCGCGCCGATGAAGAAGAGGGCCCCGCCGAGCGTCCAGCCCAGCGAGAAGTTCAGCGCGCTGACCCGGCCGAAGGGCCAGATGTAGACCAGCTTGTCGGCCGGGAAGGCGACGAAGGAGGCGATGAACGCGACCGTGGAGAGCATCGACAGCGTGAACAGGAGCGCGACGGTGCGCTCGGACCGCTTGGCGGCCCGCTCGTCGATGTCCTGGATACGCGGCTTGTGCGCCGGCAGCCCCGGGTCGTGGAACGGATCTTCGTCCACCCGCTTGGCCACGGCGGTGCCGCCATGGCCGCCCGCGCCGTGCGCGGTGCCCTGCTCGTCCGGCAGGTTCTCTTCTGGAATGTCTTGGCTACTCATGACTTCTTGGCCTTAGCGGTGTGGGCCGCGACCCAGACGGCGGTTGCGATCAGCGCACCGAGACCGAAGATCCACGCGAACAGACCCTCGCTGACGGGACCGAGCCCGCCCAGCGTGAGACCGCCGGGGCTCGACGCCTTCGTGGACTCGTTCATGGTCTCGACATACGCGATGATGTCCTTCTTCTCCTTCTCCGGCATCACGCCGTCGGGGAAGGAGGGCATGTTCTGCGGGCCGGTCTGCATGGCCTCGTAGAGATGCTTGTTGCTGACGCCCTCCAGCGTGGGGGCGTACTTGCCGTTGGTCAGCGCGCCACCCTTGCCGGTGAAGTTGTGGCACTGGGCACAGTTGGTGCGGAACAGATCGCCACCCTTGGCCACGTCCGCGCCCTTGGGGCTGTACTGCTCCTCGGTGGGGGTGATCGGACCGGCGCCCAGCGAGGCGACGTACGCCGCGAGCTGGTCGATCTCGGCCTGGGTGTAGACGACCTTCTTCTTCGGCACCTGGGCACCGGGCTGCTGCGCCGGCATACGTCCGGTGCCGACCTGGAAGTCGACGGCTGCGGAGCCGACACCGACCAGGGACGGACCGTCTGTGGTGCCCTCACCGCCGGTTCCGTGGCAGCTCGCGCAGCCAACGGTGTACAGCTTCTTGCCCTCCTCGATGGCGAGGGACTGGGAGGTTGGTTCGGCCTGTGCCTTGTCCGCGGGTGCGAACGCGGCGTACAGCCCCCCGGTGGCCGCCAGCGCGAGGAGTAGGACGACGAACGCCGCCAGCGGATGGCGTCGTCGTGCGGAGAGCTTTTTCACGGATTACCCCGGTGTCAGGATTTTCTGCGTCGATGCTTCTGGACTGTGTCTGCTCGGGCGAGGACGCCCGCGCCCGTTACTTGATCATGTAGATCGTGGCGAAGAGGCCGATCCAGACGACATCGACGAAGTGCCAGTAATAGGACACGACGATGGCGGAGGTTGCCTGCTCATGAGTGAATCTCCTGGCCGCGTACGTCCGCCCCAGGACCAGCAGGAAGGCGATCAGGCCGCCTGTCACGTGCAGTCCGTGGAAGCCGGTGGTCAGGTAGAACACCGAACCGTAGGGGTCCGACGAGAGCGAGACCCCGTGCTGGACCAGCTCGGTGTACTCGTACACCTGTCCACCGACGAAGATCGAGCCCATGATGAACGTGATGATGAACCACGTTCGGAGCTTCTTCACATCGCCGCGCTCGGCGGCGAATACGCCGAGCTGACAGGTGAGAGAGGAGAGCACCAGGATCGTGGTGTTCGTCGCCGAGAACGGAAAGTTCAGAAGGTCAGCCCTTGAGGACCAGTACTCGGCACCCGTAACCGAGCGCAGAGTGAAGTACATCGCAAAGAGGGCCGCGAAGAACATCAGCTCGGAACTCAACCAGATGATGGTTCCTACGCTGACGAGGTTCGGCCGATTGACCGACGGGTGCGCGTGCCCGGTTTCTACTGTCGTTGCTGTCGCCACGACCGACATTATGTCGGTCGCTTATCCCGCCCTCACTCCGGGGGGTGCCGTTCGGTGTGTCAGTGGCCCCTGTGCTGCCCGAACGGCCCAGCGGCAGGGAGCCCGAACCGCTGTTTACCGACGGGGTGAGCGAGTAGCATCCGCCCCATCGGTACCTGATCCAGGGCTCCAACGACGCGGAGGAACCATGCAGCCGACCGCCACCGTGCTGGTCTACAGCGATGACGCCAACACCCGCGAACAGGTCCGGCTGGCCTCCGGGCGCAGGCCGGCGGCCGATGTTCCCCCGGTCGAGTTCATCGAGTGCGCCACCCTGCCCGCCGTGCTGGAGCGGCTGGACGCCGGCGGGGTGGACGTCTGTGTGCTGGACGGCGAGACCGTGCCGGCGGGCGGCATGGGGGTCTGCCGGCAGATCAAGGACGAGATCTTCAACTGCCCGCCCGTGCTGCTGCTGATCGGCCGCCCCCAGGACGCCTGGCTGGCCACCTGGAGCCGCGCGGAGGCCGCTGTGACGCTTCCGGTGGAGCCGGTGGAGTTCGCGGACGCGCTGGCCGCGCTGTTGCGCGAGAGGCTCGGTGTGGGCGCCTGAGGGCCCCGGCCCGCACGGACGGGCCGGGCGGGGATCTAGATACGGGGGCGCAGCCGTGCCACGTCGGTGGCGCTGCTGCCGTCCCTGATCTCGCTCACCAGGGAACTGCCCTTGCGCCAGTCGGCCCAGGAGAGGTTCCAGTCGCCGTACCCGTTGCCGAAGGTGTCCATCTCGTCGCCGACGCTGTTGACGACCTGGACCAGGTCGCCCTCCTTGAAGGTCTCGTAGAACCAGGCCGCGTTGCCGGTGGACATGCCCGTGCAGCCGTGGCTGACGTTGGCGTACCCGTGTGATCCGATGGACCACGGCGCGGCGTGGACGTACTCACCGCTCCAGGTGACCCGGGTGGCGTAGTAGACCGGCAGGTCGTACGCCTCCGAGCCGCCGATGCCGACGCTGGAGCCCCGCATCCGCACGAAGTACTCCTTGCCGAGCACCACCTTGACGCCGTTGCGGGTGGAGAAGCCGGGCTTGCCGGTGGTCACCGGGATGCTGTTGATCTCCTCACCGTTGCGGAAGACGGTCATCCAGTGCGAGGAGGCGTCGGTGATGGCCTCCATCCGGTCCCCGATGGTGAGCTTGAGCCCGTCGGACGCGGCGCCGTAGAGCTGGTTGGAGACCTTGACGCCCTGGAGGTTGCTGGAGGCGGTGACCTTCGCTCCGGCCGGCCAGTAGTCCTTGGGGCGGAAGTGGAGGTTCTCGTCGTCGATCCAGTGCCAGGCGCCCTCCACGGAGGGCTTGGACTCGACCTTGAGGGCCTGTTCGACCACGGCTCTGGCCGCGCGGTCCGTCACGGGGAGGCTCAGCTCGGCGATGATCGGCTGGCCGACGCCGTAGGTGCCCGCCTCCGGGCCGAAACCGACCGTCAGGGTCCGCTTGGCCGGGGAGGTCTCGAAGGCGAGCGTACGGGTGCCCGGGGCACCCTTCTTGTCCTCGGTGGCGACCCGGGCGGTGTACTTGGCTCCGGCGGAGAGGGAGCCGGTGGAGCGCCAGCGGCTGCCGTCGGCGGCGAGCTCGCCCGCGAGGTGGTGGCCGGCGTGGTCCACGACCGTGACATCGGTGATCCGGCCCTCGGCGCCCTTGACGGTGACCTCGAAGGGCTTGTCCGGGCTGGCCTTCACGGCACCCCTCGGGGTGTTGAAGGCGATCTGCTCGGCGGCGTCGAAGGGCTTGGTGGAGAGCGGGTGGCTCTTCGATTCGCCGCACGCGGTGGCGACCGCCCCCAGGGTCAGGGCCAGCAGGGTGCAGCGGAGAACTGTGCTGATGCGCGGCGTCTGGTTCATGGCCTCACGGTATGAAAAGCGCATCCCCGCAGCACGCCGAGTGGGTGCAAACGGGCGGGCCCGAATCCCCCGCACGAGTGAAGTGGGGGATTCGGGCCCGGACCGTGTGTGCCGTCGGCGCGGTGTCGGTGCGCCGGCCGTGAGGCGGTCACCGGCTCCAGTGGGTCACTGGTTCTGGTTCTCGCCGCGGTAGTACTCGTACACCCAGCCGAAGATGCCGAAGAGGATCAGCGGCGCGGAGAAGTACATCAGCCACCAGCCCACGGCCACGGCGAGGAAGGCGAACGCCGAACCGATGGCCAGCGAGAGCGGCTGCCAGCTGTGCGGGGAGAAGAACCCCACCTCGCCGGCCTCGTCCGCGACATCGGCCTCGGTGTCGTCCTGGGCCATGGCGTCGACCCGCTTGGCCGTGAAGGCCAGGTAGTAGCCGACCATGACGCTGAGTCCGAACGCCATGAAGAGCGCGGTGGTGCCCGCGGGCTCCTTGGACCAGACGCCGTACAGGATGGCCACAGCGAGGATGAAGACGCTGAGCCACAGGAACATCTTTCCCTGAATCTTCACTTGGCGGCCCCCTTCCCAGTCGTGAGGGCCTTGTCGACCTCGCCGCGGTTCTCGAGCTGGTCGACAACCGAGATCTCAGGGTGGTGCAGGTCGAAGGCCGGGGATTCGGAACGGATGCGCGGAAGCGTCAGGAAGTTGTGCCGCGGCGGCGGGCAGGAGGTCGCCCATTCGAGTGAACGGCCATAGCCCCACGGGTCGTCGACCTCGATCTTCTTCCCGTACTTCGCCGTCTTCCAGACGTTGTACATGAAGGGGAGAACCGAGGCGCCGAGCACAAACGAACTGATGGTGGAGATGGTGTTCAGCGCGGTGAAGCCATCGGCCGCGAGATAGTCCGCGTACCGCCGGGGCATTCCCTCGGCGCCCAGCCAGTGCTGGACCAGGAAGGTGCCGTGGAATCCGATGAACAGCGTCCAGAAGGTGATCTTACCGAGACGCTCGTCCAGCATCTTGCCCGTGAATTTCGGCCACCAGAAATGGAAGCCGGCGAACATCGCGAAGACCACGGTGCCGAAGACCACGTAGTGGAAGTGCGCCACCACGAAGTACGAGTCCGAGACATGGAAGTCCAGCGGCGGCGAGGCCAGGATGACACCGGTCAGACCACCGAAGGTGAAGGTGATCAGGAAGCCGATCGTCCAGAGCATCGGTGTCTCGAAGGACAGCGACCCCTTCCACATGGTGCCGATCCAGTTGAAGAACTTCACACCGGTCGGTACCGCGATCAGGAAGGTCATGAAGGAGAAGAACGGCAGGAGTACGCCGCCCGTCACATACATGTGGTGCGCCCACACCGTCACCGAGAGGCCGGCGATGGCGATCGTCGCGCTGACCAGACCCATGTAGCCGAACATCGGCTTGCGGCTGAAGACCGGGATGATCTCCGAGACGATGCCGAAGAACGGCAGGGCGATGATGTACACCTCTGGATGGCCGAAGAACCAGAAGAGGTGCTGCCAGAGCAGTGCGCCGCCATTGGCCGCGTCGAAGATGTGCGCACCGAACTTGCGGTCCGCCTCCAGCGCGAAGAGCGCGGCGGCGAGCACCGGGAAGGCGAGCAGGACCAGCACACCGGTCAGCAGCACGTTCCAGGTGAAGATCGGCATGCGGAACATCGTCATACCGGGGGCGCGCATACAGATGATCGTGGTGATGAAGTTGACCGAGCCGAGGATGGTGCCGAAGCCCGAGAGGGCCAGACCCATGATCCACATATCGGCGCCGACACCCGGCGAGCGGACCGCGTCCGACAGCGGGGAGTAGGCGAACCAGCCGAAGTCGGCCGCACCCTGCGGGGTGAGGAAGCCGGCCACCGCGATGATCGAGCCGAACAGGTAGAGCCAGTAGGCGAACATGTTCAGCCGCGGGAACGCCACATCGGGCGCGCCGATCTGCAGCGGCATGATCCAGTTCGCGAATCCGGCGAACAGCGGGGTGGCGAACATCAGCAGCATGATCGTGCCATGCATGGTGAACGCCTGGTTGAACTGCTCGTTCGACATGATCTGCGTGCCCGGACGGGCCAGCTCGGCGCGCATGAAGAGCGCCATCAGTCCGCCGACGCAGAAGAAGACGAACGAGGTGACCAGGTAGAGCGTACCGATGGTCTTGTGGTCGGTGGTGGTCAGCCACTTCACCACCACATTGCCCGGCTGCTTGCGCCGTACCGGCAGCTCGTTCTCGTATGAGTCGTCAGCTGCTGCGGCGGCACCCTGGGATTCGTTGAGGATGCTCACAGTTGCTTCTTCTCCGCGTTTTTGGCCGGGTCCGTCTGAGCGATGCCGGACGGGATGTAGCCGGTCTGCCCCTTCTCGGCCAGCTCCTTCAGATGCTGCTGGTAGCGCTCCGGGGAGACGACCTTGACGTTGAACAGCATCCGGGAGTGGTCGACGCCGCAGAGCTCGGCGCACTTGCCCATGAAGGTGCCTTCCTTCGTGGCAGTCACCTCGAAGGCATTGGTGTGTCCGGGAATGACGTCCTGCTTGAACAGGAAGGGCACGACCCAGAAGGAGTGGATCACGTCACGGGAGGTCAGGATGAAGCGGACCTTCTCGCCCTTGGGGAGCCACAGGGTCGGTCCCGGGTTGCCGTTCTGCGGGTTGCGGGTGCCGGGGATACCGGCGTCGTACACACCGCCGGCATTGGCCGGGAGGTCCTTCACGAACTTGTCCGGGATCGCCTTCAGGTTCTTGTCCGTCTTGGCATCACCCGTGGACCCGTCCACGTTCTCGATGTAGTTGAAGCCCCAGCTCCACTGGTAGCCGACCACATTGATGTTGTGGACGGGCTTGTTGGAGAGGGAGAGCAGCCTGGATTCGTCGCGCGCGGTGAAGTAGAAGAACACCGATACGACGATGAGCGGGACCACGGTGTACAGCGCCTCGATGGGCAGGTTGTACCGGGTCTGCGGAGGTACCTCCACCTTGCTGCGGGTGCGCCGGTGGAAGAAGACGCTCCACAGGATCAGGCCCCACACCAGAACACCCGTGACGAGGGCCGCGGCCCACGACCCCTGCCACAGGGAGAGGATGATCGGAGCCTCCTCCGTGACCGGAGTCGGCATGCCGAGGCGTGGGAAGTCCTTGTATGTGTATTCGCAGCCGGTGGCGGTAACCAGGATCAGGCCCGCAGTCAGCACCTGCGGCAGCTTCCGCCGCATCGGGCGCCGCGACGAGCGGTCGGAGCCGTTGGGACTCACGTAGCGCCTTCCCGAGAGTCTCGGCCCGCGCGACGGGCTGCGGCCGTCTCGCTGGTCGGTCGCCGGCCCTGACGCGGGCAGGGGTTTGGATGTTTATGCGGACCAAACCCTACTGGACGCTATTTGGGGTCGCGCGGGGAGGGTGCCCAACGCGCCGTCCGGCCCCCCGAAGGGGTGGAATCCCCCTGGATAACGTGCGGTTTTCTCCGGGAATCGCTCGCGTATTCGCTCGGGTATTCGGGCGCGGGAGGCTCTCGGCGGGGCGGCGGAGGGGGTGGCTCCGGCGAGGATCTGACGGGGCTTCGGCGGGGTGCGCGAGGGCTCCGGGGGCCCTTCGCGGGCCCGCCGCCCGTCCGGGGCCCTGGGCTAGCGTGGCGGCGTGTCCTACTTCGATGCCGCCTCCTCCGCTCCCCTGCACCCCGTCGCCCGGCAGGCGCTCGCCGCCTCGCTGGACGAGGGGTGGGCCGACCCCGCCAGGCTCTACCGGGAGGGGCGGCGGGCCCGGCTGCTCCTGGACGCCGCCCGGGAGGCGGCGGCCGACGCGGTGGGGTGCCGCCCCGACGAGCTGGTCTTCACCCCCTCCGGGACCCATGCGGTGCATCAGGGGGTCGCGGGCGCGCGGGCGGGACGGCGGCGGGCCGGGCGGCGGGTGGTGGTCTCGGCGGTGGAGCACTCGTCGGTGCTGCACGCGGCGGGCGAGGACGCCGCCGAGGTGCCGGTGGAGCGCTCCGGCCGGGTGTCGGTGCCGGCCTTCGCGGAGGCGGTGCGGGAGGACACCGCGCTGGCGTGTCTCCAGTCCGCCAACCACGAGGTCGGCACGGAGCAGCCGGTGGCGGAGGTGGCCGGGGTCTGCCGGGCGGCGGGGGTGCCGCTGCTGGTGGACGCGGCCCAGTCGCTGGGGTGGGGCCCGGTGGCGGGCGACTGGTCGCTGCTCACCGCGAGCGCGCACAAGTGGGGCGGGCCGGCGGGGGTGGGGCTGCTGGTGGTCCGCAAGGGGGTGCGGTTCGCGCCGCGGGGCCCGGTGGACGAGCGCGAGTCGGGCCGCTCCCCCGGGTTCGGGAATCTGCCGGCGATCGTGGCGGCGGCGGCGTCCCTGCGGGCGGTGCGGGCGGAGGCGGCCGACGAGGCGGTACGGCTGCGGGGCCTGGTGGACCGGATGCGCGCCCGGGTGCCGGAGCTGGTGCCCGATGTGGAGGTGGTGGGTGATCCGGTGGACCGGCTCCCCCATGTCGTCACCTTCTCCTGTCTGTACGTCGACGGGGAGGCGCTTCTGCACGGGCTGGACCGGGAGGGGTTCTCGGTCTCGTCGGGCTCGTCCTGTACGTCGAGCACGCTGATGCCGAGCCATGTGCTGCGGGCGATGGGGGTGCTGAGCGAGGGGAATGTCCGGGTGTCGCTGCCGCTCGGCACCCCGGAGGCGGAGGTGGAGCGGTTTCTGTCGGTGCTGCCCGGGGTGGTGGGGGCGGTGCGGGAGCGGATCGGGGCGCCGGGGGGTACGGAGGGCGGGGCGGAGGAAGAGGGGGTGGTGGTGGACGCGGTGGGGAAGCGGTGTCCGATTCCGGTGATCGAGTTGGCGAAGGTGATGGGGAGGGTGCGGGTGGGGGGGGTGGTGACGGTGGTGGCGGATGATGTGGCGGCGCGGCTGGATGTTCCCGCGTGGTGCGGGATGCGGGGCCATGAGTACCTGGGGGAGTCCCCGCGCCCCCGTGGCACCGCCTACCGCGTCCGCCGCCTCCACTAGCCACCCTGCCCCGGGGGCGCCCCGAGCGCCTTCGGCCCGTCGGCCCCCCAGCCCCGTCCGGCACCCCCAGTCCGCCCGGCACCCCCAGCCCATCCGGCGCTTGAGGACGGACCCCGCACCACGGGTGGCCCGAGCAAACCCAGCGGGTCCGGCACACCCAGCCCGTCCGGCGCTTGAGGACGGACCCTGTGCCACAGGACCCCGCATCCTGCGGGCCACGGTCGGGGGCCAGCCCCCGAACCCCCGCTCCTCAAACGCCGGAGGGGCTTGGGTTGCTCAGGTCGCCAGCGGGGCTGAGATGGCGCGGCTCGGTAGCCGGAGGGGCTGGAGTGGCGCAGCTCAATCGCCGGAGGGGCTTGGGTTGCTCAGGTCGCCAGAGGGGCTTGGGTGGCGCGGCTCGGTCGCCGGAGGGGCTGGAGTTGCTCAGCTCGCCAGCGGGGCTGAGGTGGCGCGGCTCGGTCGCCGGAGGGGCTGGAATGTGTGCCTCGGGTCGCCGGAGAGGGTGGAGTGGTGCGGCTCACGCGGCGAAGGGGGAGGGGGCTCCGGGAGGAGGGGTGCGCGGCGGGGTGGGTGAGTGCCCCCTCGGGGCGGGGTGACCGTACCGAGGGGGCGTGCCGTCAGAGGAGGTGGGTCTGGACCTCGGCTCCGGCCTCATGGCCGTACGCCTTCTTGAAGCGGTCCATGAAGTGGGCCCGGCGCAGCGTGTACTCCTGGGTGCCGAGAGTCTCAATCACCAGCGTCGCCAACATGCACCCCACCTGCGCCGCCCTCTCATGCCCCACCCCCCACGACAGCCCCGACAGGAACCCCGCCCGGAAGGCGTCCCCGACCCCGGTCGGGTCGACCTTCGCGTCCTCCTCCGGGCAGCCCACCTCGATCGGGTCCGCGCCGGCGCGCTCGATGCGGACTCCGCGCGAGCCGAGCGTGGTGACCCGGTGGCCCACCCGGGAGAGGATCTCCTCGTCGGTCCAGCCGGTCTTGGACTCGATCAGCCCCTTCTCGTACTCGTTGGAGAAGAGATAGGTGGCACCGTCCAGCAGTATGCGGATCTCGTCCCCCTTCATCCGGGCGATCTGCTGCGAGAAGTCCGCGGCGAACGGAATCCCGCGCGAGCGGCACTCCTCCGTGTGGCGGAGCATCGCCTCGGGGTCGTCCGCGCCGATCAGGACCAGGTCGAGCCCGTCGACCCGCTCGGCCACCGAGTGCAGCTCGATCAGCCGGGCCTCGCTCATCGCTCCCGTGTAGAAGGAGCCGATCTGGTTGTGGTCGGCGTCGGTGGTGCAGACGAAACGGGCGGTGTGCAGGACCTCGGAGATCCTTACGGACTCGGTGTCCACACCGTGGCGGTCGAGCCAGGCGCGGTACTCGTCGAAGTCCGCCCCGGCCGCGCCCACGAGGATGGGCTCGGTGCCCAGCTGGCCCATGCCGAAGCAGATGTTCGCCGCGACACCGCCCCTGCGCACATTGAGGCCGTCGACCAGGAAGGAGAGGGATACGGTGTGCAGTTGGTCGGCGACCAACTGATCGGCGAAACGTCCCGGGAAGGTCATGAGGTGGTCGGTTGCGATGGAGCCGGTGACTGCGATTCGCACGGCGATGCGCTCCTGTGGAGGGGTGTGGATGACGCCTAACGCTACCCGGTTCCGAGTGGATCAGCCGATGGTACGAAACTACCCGATAGTAGGTCTTTTTTACCCTGACTTCCGCTGCGTACGGTGCGGGTATGACAGAGCTCCCCGTCCCCGGCACCGCGCACGAGCCCGATCCCACCCTGGCGCAGCTCCGGAGTGACTGCGTCCGCATGGCACCACATTGGGTGGTTCCGGCCGTGGCGCTGCCCGCCCCCGTGCCTCCCTCGCACATCCATGGTGTAGTCGTCCCGGCGGCCTCGGCGCGGCTGGTCGACGCCATGTCCGAGTACGGCGACTGACAGGAATCTGCCGGTCGTCTCCCCCGGGCGGCGGCGCCCGGGGAACCGTGCGCCGCCGTGCCCCGTCCCATACACACCCCCGGGCCCGCGGGGACGGGAGACGAGGAGCGATGCGGTGAGCGGTACGGAGAGCACCACCCACGACGACGGTCCACCCCGCAGGCGTGCCCCCCTCATCGCCGCCGTGGCGGCGGTGGTGCTGATCGCGGGAGGCGGCGGCGTCTGGCTCGCGACGGCCGGACCGGCCGCCGGCAGCGGCACCGGCGGGACGAGCGGCGGCGCGTCGGACGCGAAGAGCGGCACGGCCGCGGTACCGGCGCCCCCGCCCTCCTCCTCCCCCGGGGACCGGGGGACGGGCGGGATCGCGCCGAGTACCCCGTCCCCCGCGGGCGGGGTGGTCTACCGGGCCCGGGGCGAACTGCCGGACGGCCCGGACCGGGCCCCGGTCCACCGTGCCGCGGGTACGGTCTCCCGGGCCGAGGTGGCCCGGCTCGCCGAGGCGCTCGGCATGGCGGGCGCCCCCGCCGGGAGCGGGGGGCAGTGGACGGTCGGCCCCGTCGGCGACGGCTCCGAGCCGGTGCTGCGGGTGGAGACCGCCGCGCCGGGCAGCTGGACGTACGAACGCGCCCCCCGCGGCCACAACTGCTCCAAGGGCAAGCCCTGTCCCCCGCCGGCCGCGGAGTCCGGGAACGGCCGGGCGGTGGACGAGCGGGCCGCGAGGAGGGCGGCGGAGCCCGTGCTGAGGGCCGTCGGCCAGAGCGGGGCCCGGCTCGGCGCCGCGCAGACGATCGGGTCGGTACGGGTGGTGAACGCCGATCCCGTGATCGGCGGGCTGCCGACGTACGGCTGGGCGACGGATCTCCAGATCGGCCCCGACGGCCGGGTGGTCCGGGGGGTGGGGCAGCTGAAGGCTCCGGTGAAGGGCGAGGAGTACCCGGTGCACTCCGCCGGCGGGACGCTGGAGCGGCTGAACGCGCGGAGCGGCGGGAACTCCGGCGCCTCGCTCTCCGGCTGCGCGGGCAGGCTCCCACAGCGCGATGTCCCCTGCGGCCCGGCGGCCTGTGCCTCGGCGGTGCCGCTGGAGGGCGAGCAGCGGGGCGCCAGGCCGGCGGAGGACCCGTGCGGCACCGGGGGCGCCCCGGCCGCGCCCGCCGAGCCGAAGGAGATCCCGGTCACCGGCGCCTGGTTCGGGCTCTCGGCGCAGTACGCGGACGGGCGGGCGACCCTGGTGCCGTCCTGGATGTTCCGGGCGGAGCCGGGCGGGGGCCGGGACGGGTACACGGTGGCGGAGCCCGCGGTGGAGCCGTCCCTGCTGCGGGAGCCCACGGTGCCGCCGGCGGAGTCGGGCGGCGCCTCGATCGAGTCGTACAGCACGGAGGGCCGGTCGCTGACCGTCACGTTCTGGGGCGGGGTGTGCGGTGAGTACGGCGCCGAGGCGGAGGAGAGCGCCGACCGGGTGGCGGTACGGATCGTTCCGCCGGAGCCGGAGCCGGACGAGGTCTGCATCGCGGTGGCGAAGGAGCTGAGGGAGACGGTGACGCTGGAACGGCCGCTGGGCGACCGGGAGGTCGTGGACGCGGAGTCCGGAAGGGCCGTCGGCCGGTCGGCCGGCTGAGCGCGCGGACCGCGCGAAGCACAGGACACCCGGGAAGCACGGGAAGCACAGGAAGCACGGAGGCGGCGGTCCCGGTCGGGACCGCCGCCTCCGCGTCGTCGCCTCGGCGCGGTGCCGAGGGCTGCTCTAGCTGAAGGAGTCACCACAGGCGCAGGAGCCCGTGGCGTTCGGGTTGTCGATGGTGAAGCCCTGCTTCTCGATGGTGTCGACAAAGTCGATCGAGGCGCCGCCCAGGTAGGGGGCGCTCATCCGGTCGGTGACGACCTTGACGCCGTCGAAGTCCTTGACGACATCGCCGTCGAGCGAGCGCTCGTCGAAGAACAGCTGGTAGCGCAGGCCGGAGCAGCCGCCGGGCTGGACGGCGACGCGCAGCGCCAGATCGTCGCGGCCTTCCTGGTCGAGCAGGCCCTTGACCTTGGCCGCGGCGGCGTCGGACAGGAGGATGCCGTCGCTCACGGTGGTGGTCTCGTCCGATACGGACATGTGCTTCATCACTCCCGGGATGGGGTCTCCCCAGCGAGGCAGGGGAAGTACGGAGACTGCTTGCCGACGATTGCAACCGGCGGGGCCGCGGATTCATTCCGGGCCGTTGGTGTTCTTTCCCTTTCATGCTCGCACACCGCGCCCGCGGGGGGACATGGCGCGACGCCCAGGGGTGCGTCACATCGACGCTATGGCCATCGTCAAAGTGACGTGAAGCGGTTATGATAGATAACGTCAAATAGACGAAAAGGCCCAGCAGAACAGAGAAAGGGTGTGTGTCGTGACCACCGCCCAGCCCCGTACGGAGTCGCAGGACGTGCTCGATGTACAGCCGACGCCACTCGCCCTGCTGTTGCTCGGCCGGGAGGCCGACCCGAGGAGCGAGCGCGGAGTGGAGTGCCCCGGCGATCTGCCCTCCCCCTCGGACCCGGATCTGGTGGAGCGGGCCCGCGCGGCCAAGGAGAAGCTCGGCAGCAGGGTCTTCGTCCTGGGCCACCACTACCAGCGTGACGAGGTCATCCAGTTCGCCGATGTCACGGGCGACTCCTTCAAGCTGGCGCGGGACGCGGCGGCGCGGCCCGAGGCCGAGTACATCGTCTTCTGCGGTGTGCACTTCATGGCGGAGTCCGCGGACATCCTGACCTCGGACGACCAGAAGGTCGTGCTGCCGGATCTCGCCGCCGGCTGCTCCATGGCGGACATGGCGACGGCCGAGCAGGTCGCGGAGTGCTGGGACACGCTGACCGAGGCCGGCATAGCCGAGCAGGTCGTGCCCGTGTCGTACATGAACTCCTCGGCGGACATCAAGGCGTTCACCGGTAAGCACGGCGGCACGATCTGCACCTCGTCGAACGCCAAGCGGGCCCTGGACTGGGCCTTCGAGCAGGGCGAGAAGGTGCTCTTCCTGCCCGACCAGCACCTGGGGCGCAACACCGCCGTCCGGGACATGGGTCTGTCCCTGGACGACTGCGTCCTCTACAACCCGCACAAGCCGAACGGCGGGCTGACGGTGGAGCAGTTGCGCGCGGCGAAGATGATTCTCTGGCGCGGCCACTGCTCGGTGCACGGCCGGTTCTCGCTGGAGTCGGTGGAGGATGTGCGCGCCCGGATTCCGGGGGTGCGGGTGCTGGTGCACCCGGAGTGCAAGCACGAGGTCGTGGCGGCGGCGGACCAGGTCGGTTCCACGGAGTACATCATCAAGGCCCTGGACGCGGCTCCGGCCGGGTCCAAGTGGGCGATCGGCACCGAGCTGAACCTGGTCCGGAGGCTCGCGCTCGCCCACCCCGACAAGGAGATCGTCTTTCTCGACCGGACGGTCTGCTTCTGCTCGACCATGAACCGGATCGACCTGCCGCATCTGGTGTGGACGCTGGAGTCGCTCGCGGCGGGGACGCTGGTCAACCGGATCGAGGTCGACCCGGAGACGGAGAGCTTCGCCAAGCTGGCCCTGGAGCGGATGCTCGCGCTGCCGTAGCCCTGCCGCCGCGTCCCCGGGCGCCCCGGCCGTCGCTGTCGACGGCCGGGGCGCCTCTTGGTTTTCCGCCGGGCCGCCGCTAGCGTGCCGTGCGACGGGTCCGCGGCGCGGCACGGAAAGCGTGTCGCGAACAGCTCCGCCCCGGGCGTTCTGAGCAGGGCCATGGCCGCCCTGCTCCGCCCCCGGCGCCGGACACGGCCCGGACGATCTGGTTCCGCTTCTTCCGCGGACACATCACTGTCTCCTTCCCCGTGGGGGTTCACTCCGTCATGCGCTCGCTCACCGGCGCGCTCGCGCTGCTCTGTGTGGTCGGTCCGCTGTCGACCGACATGTATCTGCCCGCCTTCCCCCGGATGGCCGGGGAACTGGGCACGGACGCCTCCGGGGTGCAGCTCACCCTGACGGCCTTCCTGGTCGGGATGACGGCCGGGCATCTGGTGTTCGGGCCGCTCTCCGACCGGTACGGGCGGCGGGGGCCGCTGCTCGCGGGGGCGGTGGTGTGCGCGGTGGCGACCGCGCTCTGCGCGGTGGCGCCGTCGCTGGGGTGGCTGGTGGCCGCGCGCTTCGTCGCGGGGTTCAGCGGGGCGGCGGGGGTGGTCATCGGGCGCGCGGTGGTCGCGGATGTGGCGCGCGGGGCCGCCGCCGCCCGGCTGCTGGCGCTGCTGATGACGCTGAGCACCATCGCCCCGATCGTGGGGCCGCTGGTGGGCGGGGCGGTGATCGAGGCGCTCGGGTGGCGCGGGGTCTTCTGGGTGCTGGGCGGGGTGGCGGCGGCCGTCGCGGCGGCGGTCGCCCTCTTCGTACCGGAGAGCCTGCCGCCGGAGCGGCGCGTCGGCGGGGGTGTGCGGGAGCTGGCGGCGTCGATCCGGGAGGTGGTGGGGGACCGCGCCTACACCGGGTACACGCTGGCCTTCTCCTTCGGCTTCGGGGCGCTGTTCTGCTACATATCCGGGTCGCCGTTCCTGCTCCAGAACGAGCTGGGGCTCAGCGTCCGGGCATCGTCCGCGGCCTTCAGCGCGGGCGCCGTCATGGCGGCGGCCGGCGGGGTGGTGAGCGCCCGGCTGGTGGAGCGGGTGGGGCCGGAGCGGCTGCTGCGCACGGGGCTGCTCGCGGTGCTCGCGGCGTGTGCGGGGCTGCTGGGGGTGACGCTGGTCGGGGGGCTGACGGTGGTGGTGTTTCTGCCGCTGGTGGCGGTGATGTGCCTGGGGGTGGGGCTCGCGCTGTCGAACGCGGCGGCGCTCGCGATCGGGAGGGTGCCGGGGGCGGCGGGGGTGGGGTCGGCGGTGCTGGGGACGGTGCAGAGTGGGGTGGGGGCGGGGGTGGCGCCGGTGGTGGGGGATGAGGTGGGGAGGTTGTTTGGGGTGATGGGGGTGTGTGCGGCGGTGGCCGTTGTGTGCGCGGCCTTCGCGCACAGGGCGTCCCACCCAGTGGTGCCCGCCTCGTCCACCCCGTGAGCACGCCCTCACCACGAGGTTCCCCACGGGACTCCGTCCCCTCGCCCGACATCCCGGAACCTGTCCGGCACCCCCGGGCCTGTCCGACACCCTGGCCTTGTCCGACATCCCGGAACCTGTCCGGCACCCCCGGGCCTGTCCGACACCCTGGCCTTGTCCGGTATCCCCGGGCCTGTCCGACACCCCCGGGCCTCCGGCACCCTCCCAGCCCGTCCGGCGTTTGAGGACGGACCCTGTGCCACAGGACCCCGCACGGTGCGGGCCACCGTCGGGGACCAGCCCCCGAACCCCCGCTCCTCAAACGCCGGAGAGGCTGAATGGGCGCGGCTCAGCTCGCCGCAGAGGCCGGGGTGGCGCGGCGCAGCTCGCCGCAGTGGCCGGGGTGCTGCCCCAAAGGCCGGAGAAGCTGGGGGGTAATTCAGCCCGCCGGATGGGCTGGGGGTAATTCAGCCCGTCCGGCGTTTGAGGACGGACCCTGTGCCACAGGACACCCGCACGGTGCGGGCCACCGTCGGGGACCAGCCCCCGAACCCCCGCTCCTCAAACGCCGGAGAGGCTGAGTGGGCGCGGCTCAGCTCGCCGGAGAGGCCGGGGGGGTGAGCCTCAGCTCGCCGCAGAGGCGGGGGTGGTGCGGCACAGCTCGCCGCAGAGGCTGGAGTGGTGCGGCGCAGCTCGCCGCAGAGGCGGGGGTGGCCGGGGGCCGGCGGGGCCGAAGGGGGGGCAGCCCCGCCGGGGCTGGGTCAGGCGTTCGCGGGGGTTGGCTGGGGGGTGTCCGGGGACAGCGGGTCCGGCGAGCGCTTCGCCGCCCTCCTCGCCGCCCGCCGCTCCTTGCGAAGCTCCACCATCGCGTACAGCGTCGGCACCAGCAGCAGCGTGAGCAGCGTCGAACTGATCAGCCCGCCGATCACCACCACCGCCAGCGGCTTCGCGATGAACCCGCCCTCCCCGGTGACCCCCAGCGCCATCGGCAGCAGCGCGAAGACCGTCGCCAGGGCCGTCATCAGGATCGGGCGCAGCCGGTGCCGCCCGCCCTCGACGACCGCCTCGACGACCCCGTACCCCTGAGCCCGGTACTGGTTGATCAGGTCGATCAGCACAATCGCGTTGGTGACGACGATGCCGATCAGCATCAGCATGCCGATCATGGCGGGCACCCCCATCGGCGTACCGGTCACGACCAGCAGGCCGATCGCCCCGGTCGCCGCGAACGGGACGGAGACCAGCAGGATCAGCGGCTGCACCAGCGAGCGGAAGGTCGCGACCAGCAGCATGAAGACGATCGCGATGGCCGCGAGCATCGCCAGGCCGAGCGAGGCGAAGGCCTCGTCCTGGTCCTCGGAGACCCCGCCGATGGAGGCCGTGGCGCCCTCCGGCAGATCCAGGGACTTCAGCTTCGACTGGAGCGCGGTGCTGACCGCGCCGGTGTTGTCCCCGGTCGGCTTGGCGGTGACCGTCGCGGCCCTGGCCCCGTCGATGCGGGTCATGGAGACCGGCCCCGGGACCAGCTCGACCTCGGCGATCTGTCCCAGCTTCACCGGTCCGAGCGGCAGCTCCCGCAGTTCCGCGAGGGTCTTGGCGGGCTTCGCCGAGGTGATGACGACATCGCGCTCGGTGCTGTCGAGGATCGCCTTGCCGGCCGGGGTGCCCCGGACCGCCTGGCCGACGGCCATGCCGAGGGTGGTCTCGTTGAACCCGGCCTCGGCGGCACGGGCGTTCCCGGTGACCGAGATCCTGGGGACGCTCTGCGCCAGGTCGCTCTGGACGTCGGTGACGTCGTCGAGCCCGGCGACCTCCTCGCGCACCGCCTCGGACGCCTCCTTCAGCGTCGCCGGGTCGGCGGCCTTCACCACCACGCTCAGGTCCTGGCTGGCGAAGCCGTCCCCGGCGGCGATGGTGGTGTCGCCGACGCCGTCGAGCTTCGCCAGCTCCGCGTCGACGCGGTCGCGGACGCGCTCGTAGTCGCCCGCGTCCCTCAGCGTCATCTGGTACGAGGCCTGATTGGCTCCCGTACCCCCGCCGAAGGCCGCCATGAACCCGGAGGAGCCGACGGTGACCTGGTAGTCCTTGATCTCGTCGATCCCCTTGAGGACCCGCTCGACCTTCTGCGCGGCGGCGTCGGCGGCGTCCAGCGCGGTGCCGGGGGGCAGCTCCTGCTTGATGGACATCACCTCCTGCTCGCCCTGGTCGAAGAAGTTGGTCTTGAGCAGCGAGGCCATGCCGAAGGTGCCGAGGAGGACGACGACGGCGAGGACCACACTGGTGATCCGGCGGCGGGTCGCGAACCGCAGCACCGGGACATAGGCCCGCTGGAGCCGGCTCCGGCCCTCCTTCTCCTCGGCGACGCGGCGCGCCTCGTCCGGGTCCAGGCCGCGGACGTCCTTGGGCGCGCGCAGGAACCAGAACGACAGCACCGGTACGACGGTCAGCGAGACCAGCAGCGAGGCGAGCAGCGCGGCGGTGACGGTGAGCGAGAACGAGCCGAACAGCTCGCCGACCATGCCCCCGGAGAGACCGATCGGGAGGAAGACGGCGACGGTGGTCAGGGTGGAGGCGGTGACCGCCCCGGCGACCTCCTTGACCGCGGTGATGATCGCGCTCTGCCGCTCCTCGCCGTAGCCGAGGTGGCGCTTGATGTTCTCCAGGACCACGATCGAGTCGTCGACGACCCGGCCGATGGCGATGGTGAGGGCGCCCAGGGTGAGCATGTTGAGCGAGAGGTCGCGGGTCCAGAGCACGATCAGCGCGAGGACCACGGAGAGCGGGATGGAGACCGCGGTGACCAGGGTCGAGCGCAGGGACGCGAGGAAGACCAGGATGACGATGACCGCGAAGAGCAGCCCGAGGGCGCCCTCGGTGGTCAGACCGGAGATCGACTTGGAGACCGCGGGCCCCTGGTCGGAGACGACGGTGACATCGGCGCCGGAGCCCAGGTCCTTGCGCAGCCCGGGCAGTTTCTCCTCGACGGCCTCGGAGATCGCGACGGCGCTGCCGTTGTTGTCCATGGTGGCGAGGACGGCGAGGCTCGGCTTGCCGTTGGTGCGGGTGAGCGAGACCGCGGCGGCCGGGGTCTGCTTCACCTCGGCGACGTCGCCGAGGCGGACCGGCTTGCCCTTGGCGGGCGGCGCGGGGGTCAGCCGCACCTCCTCGATCTGCCGCAGCCCGGTGAAGCCGCCGCCGACCTGGACGGTGCGGCTCTTGCCGTCCTCGCTGAAGGAGCCGGCGGGTACGGTCGCGCCGCCCGCGCGCAGCGCCTCGGCGAGGACGGCGGTGGTCAGACCGGCCTTGGCGAGGGCGGCGCCGTCGGGGGTGACGGAGACCTGGAGGTCCTGGACGCCGTCGATGGAGACCTGGGCGACACCGTCGATGTCCTCCAGGGCGGGGACGACGGTGCGCTCCAGCTGCTCGGCGAGGGCCTGGGGGTCCTGGTCGGAGGTGACGGCGAGGACGACGGTGGGGATGTCGTCCGTCGAACCGGCGATGACCTGCGGGTCGACGCTCTCGGGGAGCTGGGCGCGGGCACGGTTGACGGCCTGCTGGACATCGGCGACGAGCTGCTTGGTGCCCTCGCCGTAGTCGAAGCCGGCCATGATCACGGCGTTGCCCTCGCTCGCCGTGGAGGTGATCCCTTGATGCCGTCGACGGCCTCCAGGGAGCTTTCCAGGGGTTCGACGACCTGCTTCTCGACCACATCGGGAGACGCGCCCTCATAGGGGGCGAGCACGGACACCATCGGGAGTTCGATGGTGGGCAGCAGCTGCTGCTTGAGCTGAGGGATGGCGATGGCGCCGAAGACGAGCGCCACGATCGATATCAGCCCGACGAGGGCGCGTTGCGCGAGGCTGAATCTGGACAGCCAGGACATGAGGTCTCTCTTCTGTGGCTTGCGCGGCAGGCAGAGCGGGCAGAGTCAGAGGCCCGCATTCATACGATCAGCCATGAGAAGGGCTCCCCCGTCGGCCCCAGGTCCCGTTTCCTTATGCCGTCCATACCGCAGGCGCAGTACGGGCGGGTGGTCCTCACTCCACTCGTGGGCGTACCAGACCGGACTCGTAGGCGATGACGACGAGTTGGGCGCGGTCCCGGGCGCCCACCTTGGCCATCGCCCGGTTGACATGGGTCTTGACGGTGAGCGGGCTGACCTGGAGGCGTTCGGCGATCTCGTCGTTGGAGTGGCCGCCGGCGACCAGGACGAGCACCTCGCGCTCGCGCACGGTCAGCGCCTGGAGCCGCTGGGAGTGGGCGGCGGTCTCCTCGGTGTCGTCGGTGCCGCCGCCCTGGGCGAGGAACCGGGCGATCAGGCCCTTGGTCGCGGCCGGGGAGAGCAGCGCCTCACCGGCGGCGGCGATCCGGATGGCGTTGAGCAGCTCCTCGGGTTCGGCGCCCTTGCCGAGGAAGCCGGAGGCGCCGGCGCGCAGCGACTGGACGACGTACTCGTCCACCTCGAAGGTGGTCAGCATGACCACGCGCACCCCGGAGAGCCCGGGGTCGGCGCTGATCAGCCGGGTGGCGGCGAGTCCGTCGAGGCCGGGCATCCGGATGTCCATGAGCACGACATCGGCCCGCTCGGAGCGCGCCAGATCGACGGCCTCCGCGCCGTCGGCGGCCTCCCCGACGACCTCCATGTCGGGTTCCGAGTCCACCAGAATCCGGAACGCGCTGCGGAGCAGCGTCTGGTCGTCGGCGAGCAGCACCCTGATCGTCATGCGTCCTCCCCCGTGCGTGCGGTGAGTGGCAGTATCGCCTGCACCCGGAAGCCGCCTCCGTATCGGGGGCCCGCGCTGAGCCGGCCGCCGAGGGCGCTGACCCGCTCGCGCATCCCGACGAGGCCGTGCCGGCCCTCGGGCTCCTCGTCGGCGGGGGGCGGTCCGCCGGTGGTGCCGGCGGTGGCGCCGTTGTCGAGGACGGTGACCTCCAGGGTGCGGCCCACACGAATCACGCTGACCTCGGCCCTGGCCTCCCGGCCCGCGTGCTTCTGCACATTGGTGAGGGCCTCCTGGATGATCCGGTACGCGGCGAGGTCGACGGCCGCCGGCGGGCGCACGCCGTCGTCGGCGCGGGCCACCTCCACGGGCAGTCCGGCCTGCCGGAAGGTGGTGACGAGTTCATCGAGCACCCCGAGGCCGGGGGCGGGCTCGGTGGGGGCCTCCGGGTCGCCGGACTGCCTCAGCAGGCCGACGGTGGCGCGGAGTTCGTTGAGGGCCGAGCGGCTGGCCTCGCGGACATGGGCGAGGGCCTCCTTGGCCTGGTCGGGCCGCTTGTCCATGACATGGGCCGCGACACCCGCCTGCACATTGACGAGGGCGATGTGGTGGGCGACGACATCGTGGAGGTCGCGGGCTATGCGGAGCCGCTCCTCGGCGACCCGGCGGCGGGCCTCCTCCTCGCGGGTGCGCTCGGCGCGTTCGGCGCGCTCCCTGATGGCGTCGACGAAGGCCCGGCGGCTGCGGACGGCGTCCCCGGCCGCCGCGGCCATCCCGGTCCAGGCGAAGATCCCCAGGTTCTCCTGGGTGTACCAGGGGGTGGAGCCGAAGAACATCGCGGTGCCGGTCAGCCCGGTCATGGTGAGGAGTCCGACCCGCCAGGTGGTGGGGCGGTCGGTGCGGGAGGCCACGGTGTAGAGGGCGATCACGGCACACATGGCGACCGGGGCCGAGGGATCGCCGAAGCCCAGTTCGACGACGGAGAGCAGGCTGGTGAAGACGAGGACGCCCATCGGGTTGCGGCGGCGCGGCACCAGGGCGGCGGCGACCAGCACCATCAGGGCCACACTGCGCGCGGCGGGGGTGCGGGTGCCGAACTCCGGCCCGTGCACCCCGTTCACGGCGAAGGAGCCGATGACCATGGCGATGAGCGAGAAGCCGGCGAGCGCGCCGTCGAGGGCCAGCGGGTGCGCGCGGACCCAGCTCTGAGCGCGGGCGAATCCGGTGGCGAGTGAGGTCACGTCGGGCAAGAGTACGGCGTGTCGCGGTGGGGGCGTCCGGCGGTGCGCGGCCCGGGGGCCGGGGCCTCCCGGGGCCCGGGCCGGGTGCGGCCGGTGCGGACCTCGGGTGCGGCCCGGGTGGGTGCGGGAGTGCGGTGCCGCTCTCGGGGCGCGGATGGCCGCGCCCGGTGCGGAGGGGTGCGCAGGGGTGCGCAGGGGGTACGGGGCCGACGGGGCCGGTCAGCCCGGCAGGCCCGGGATCAGGCCCTCGTCGCCGAGCATGGTCCGTACGTCCTCCAGCGTCGCGTCGGGCGCCGGGAGGATCAGCTCGGACGGTTCCAGGGCGTCGTCCGGGAGCGGCTCGCCGAGTGTGTGGACGGTGTCCAGGAGCGCGGTGAGGGTCCGGCGGAATCCCGGACCGTCCCCCCGCTCCATCTCGGCCAGCAGCTCGTCGTCGAGCCTGTTCAGTTCGGCGAGGTGGCGATCGGCCAGCCTCACCTGACCCTCCCCCATGATCCGTACGATCATGACGAGTCCCTACTGCTTGTCCTGCTTGTCGAAACTGCCCGAGGGCCCGGGTGCCGGAGTGTCCGGCCGTCCGGGCGCCTGATGCCAGAGTGACGGACGCCGGCGATTACGGCTTGTCGAAATTGGGCCGGCTGCCCTGCTGCTGCCGGGAGGCGTCCTGCCCGGCGGCGCCGCCGCCCTCGATGGCCTGCTGCGAGGCGCTGCCGCCGCCGGCCAGCTCGGCCTTCATCCGCTGGAGCTCCAGCTCCACATCCGAACCGCCGGAGATGCGGTCCAGCTCGGCGGCGATGTCGTCCTTGGCCATCCCGGACGGGTCGTCGAGCGCGCCGGAGGCCAGCAGCTCGTCGATCGCGCCGGCCCTGGCCTGGAGCTGGGCGGTCTTGTCCTCGGCCCGCTGGATCGCCAGGCCCACATCGCCCATCTCCTCGGAGATGCCGGAGAAGGCCTCCCCGATCCGGGTCTGCGCCTGGGCGGCGGTGTAGGTGGCCTTGATCGTCTCCTTCTTGGTGCGGAAGGCGTCGACCTTGGCCTGAAGGCGCTGGGCCGCCAGGGTGAGCTTCTCCTCCTCGCCCTGGAGCGTCTGGTGCTGCACCTCCAGATCGCTGATCTGCTGCTGGAGCGCGGCCCGCCGGGAGAGCGCCTCCCGGGCCAGGTCCTCCCGGCCGAGGGCGAGCGCCTTGCGGCCCTGGTCCTCCAGCTTGGTGGACTGCCCCTGCAACTGGTTCACCTGGAGCTCCAGGCGCTTGCGGGAGGTCGCGACATCGGCGACTCCCCTGCGTACCTTCTGGAGCAGCTCCAGCTGCTTCTGGTACGAGTAATCGAGGGTCTCGCGCGGGTCCTCGGCCCGGTCAAGGGCCTTGTTCGCCTTCGCGCGGAAGATCATCCCCATACGCTTCATGACACCGCTCATGGGCTTCGCGCGCCCCCTTCTGACGGACTTCGCTCCAGCACTCCAACAGAACCCACAGTACGGGCCCTGCATCCATTACCGCACTGTTCGGACGCGGATGCGCTCATCCCCAAGGACGACTGCGGACAGCCGCCGATCCGGCGCAAGGAGTAGACGACTGTCAGGGAACCCTCAGGAAATGCCCGGCGGCGCCTGCTTCTCGCCCCTTCTGTCCCCCTTGCGTCTCCTTTGCGTCCCCCTTCTGTCGGTGTGGAGGACGCGTGGCGTTGCCGGATCGTTCCCCTCCGGCGTTGGGTCGCCGCGCCCCACCCCGTACCCTTGGGCTTTGTGTTCCGTAGCCGTGCCAAGACAGAGAAGGTCCCCGCCGAGAAGGTGACGGCCGACCTCTCCCAGCAGACCCGCGACCCCGAGGCCCCGAAGGGCCGCCCCACGCCCAAGCGGAGTGAGGCCCAGACCCAGCGCCGCCGTGCGGCCACCCAGCCCCTCGACCGCAAGGCGGCCATGCGCCGCCAGCGGGAGGCGCGCCGGGCGGACCTGGCCCGGCAGCGGGAGGCGCTCGCCAGTGGTGACGAGCGGTACCTCCCGGCGCGGGACAAGGGCCCGGTGCGGAGGTTCGCCCGGGACTTCGTCGACTCCCGCTTCTGCGTCGCCGAGTTCTTCCTGCCGCTCGCGGTGATCATCCTGATCATGAGCATGATCCAGGTGGGTCAGCTCCAGAACATCGCGCTGCTGGTGTGGCTCGGTGTGATCGTGATGATCGTCATCGACTCGATCGGTCTGGGCATCCGGCTGAAGAAGCAGCTCAACACGCGCTTCCCGGACGAGCCCAAGCGCGGCGCGGTCGCCTACGCCCTGATGCGCACCCTCCAGATGCGCCGGCTCCGGCTGCCGAAGCCGCAGGTCAAGCGCGGAGAGCGACCCTGAGTACGGAGGCCCCGACGGGCGTCGCCGACGCGGCGCCGGACGGGCCATCGGGCTTCGACCCGGCCGGCGGCGGGCCCTCGGGCGCCCCTGCGGCCGAAGCGGCGGAGATCACTCCTTCGGCGATCCGCCGGGAGCTGCTGACCCGCCAGCTCGACGAGCAGATCGTGGCCCGCTTCCCCGTGGGCCAGCGGCTGCGGGTGCTGGATGTCGGCATGGGCCGGGGCGGCCAGGCGCTGCGGCTGGCCCGCGCGGGCCATGAGGTCACCGGTCTGGAGTCCGATCCCGGGCTGCTCGGGCAGGCCCGGGAGACGCTGGCGACCGAGCCGGAGGGCATCCGTGAGCGGGTCCGGCTGATCGAGGGCGACTGCCGGGAGACCGGGGTCCACTTCACCCCCGGGAGCTTCGATGTGGTGCTCTGCCACCGGGTGCTGATGGACTCGCCGGAGCCGGACGCGCACGCGACGCTGGCCGGGCTCGCCCGCATGCTGGCGCCGCGCGGGCTCCTCTCCCTCCTCGTCCGCAACGCCGACGCGCTGGCGCTGGGCCCCGGACTGGCCGGCGACTGGGACGGAGCCCTGACCGCGCTGGACGCGGAGGGGGCCACCGACCGCCGGGGCGGTGCCGTGCGCGCCGACCGGCTGGCGGCGCTCACCGCGACCCTGGCCGGGATCGCGGCCCCGCTGCACGCCTGGTACGGCGTGCAGGTCTTCACCGGGCGGAGCTCCGGGACCACCGGAGCGGCCGAGACCACCGGCTCCGGCGCCGGCTCCGGGGACGCGCTGGGGCGGCAGCTCACGGCGGAGGACCGGGCCGGGCGGACCGATCCGTACCGGGGGATCGCGGCACTGCTGCATCTCTGCGGCGCGCGGGACGCGTAGAACTTTCCGCGCCCTCCGCTCAGGCGGCGAGGCGGTTTCCGCGTCCTCACCCCAGTGACGAACGCGGAAACCAAGGAAAAGAACGAGAACGAGAACCGGACAGAGAACGACAGACCCCCGGTGAGACTCTCCGCCGGGGAGACCTGGCGGGCCCTCTACGGGCACTTCCGCCCGCACCGGGGGCTGGTCGCTCTCGGTGCCTTCCTGACCCTGATCGGCGCCGTCACCGGACTGCTCCAGCCGCTGGCGGCCAAGGAGCTGGTCGACCGGCTCGGCGGCGATCAGCCGATCACCTCGATCCTGGTCGCGCTCACCGCGCTGGTGGTGTGCGGCACGGTGATCGAGGCGTTCGGCGGGTTCATCCTCGGCCGCACCGCCGAGTCCGTGGTGCTGGCCGCCCGGCGCACCCTGATCGGACGGCTGCTGCGGCTGCGGCTGCCGGAGATGGAGCGGAGCCAGCCGGGCGATCTGATGTCCCGGGTCACCTCCGACACCACGCTGCTGCGGGCGGTGACCACCCAGTCGATCGTCTCGGCGGCCACCGGCGGGCTCACCGCCATCGCCACCGTCGTGCTGATGGGCATGATGGACCTGGTGCTGCTCGGGGTCACGCTCGGGGTGATCGTGCTGGTCGGCGGGGCCGTCGGAGTGGTGATGCCGAGGATCGCCAAGGCGGCGCAGCGGGCCCAGGAGGCCGTCGGCGAGATATCCACCGGCCTGGAGCGCGCCTTCGGGGCCTTCCGCACCCTCAAGGCGTCCGGCGCGGAGGAGCGCGAGGCCGCCGCGGTGACCGGGGCGGCCGAGGAGGCCTGGCGCCATGGCGTCCGGTCCGCCAAGTGGGAGTCCGTGGCGTGGTCGTCGGTGGGGCTCGCGGTGCAGGTGTCGTTCCTCGCGGTGCTCGGCATCGGCGGGGCGCGGGTGGCCTCCGGGGCGATCTCGGTCTCGACCCTGGTGGCGTTCCTGCTCTTCCTCTTCTATCTGATCGACCCGGTGTCGAAGCTGGTGGAGGCGGCGACCCAGTACCAGGAGGGCTCGGCGGCCATCGCGCGGATCGTGGAGGCGGAGCGTCTGGAGACCGAGGAGCTGGGCGGGGCGGGGCCGGTGGCGGCCGGGGCCGCGTCCGTCGTCTTCGAGAACGTGGCCTTCCGCTACCGGGACGATCTCCCCCCGGTCCATCACGGGGTCTCCTTCGAGGTGCCGGGGGCGGGGATGACCGCCTTCGTGGGGCCCTCGGGAGCGGGGAAGACCACCGTGTTCGGGCTGATCGAACGGTTCTACGAGGCAACCGGCGGGCGGGTCCTCGTCGACGGCAGGGATGTGCGCGACTGGCCGACCGCGCGGCTGCGCGCCGCCATCGGCTATGTCGAGCAGGACGCCCCGGTACTGGCGGGGACCCTGCGGGAGAATCTGGTCTTCGCGGCGCCGGAGGCCACGGACGAGCAGATTCAGGACGTTCTCGTCCGGGCGCGGCTCGACACCCTGGTCGCGCGGCTGCCCGAGGGGCTCGACACGGTGGTGGGCCACCGGGGCTCCAAGCTGTCCGGCGGGGAGCGCCAGCGGGTGGCGATAGCGCGGGCGCTGCTGCGGCGGCCGAGGCTGCTGCTGCTCGACGAGGCGACCTCGCAGCTCGACGCGGTCAATGAGCTGGCGCTGCGGGACGTGGTCACGGAGGTGGCCCGGGAGGTGACGGTGCTGGTGGTGGCGCACCGGCTGTCGACGGTGACGCTGGCGGACCGGATCGTGGTGATGGACGCCGGGCGGGTACGCGCGGTGGGGACCCACGCGGAGCTGGTGGCCGGAGATCCGCTGTACGGGGAGCTGGCGGCGACACAGTTCCTGGCGACGGTGCCGGAGTGAGCCCCGCCGCCGGGTGAGCGGGGGTCACCGGTTCGGCGGCGTACGACATGCCAGCACATCGGGGCGAAAGGGATACTCCGGGCATGGATATATCCCCTCGTCCGCACCCGCCGCGCCGCGCTGCCCGCCGCTTCCGGCGGCGGCTGGCGGCGCTGACCGCCTGGGTCTGCGCCGCGGCCCTCGTGGGGGGCTGCTCGGGCGTTCTCCAGGGCGGTGAGCGGCCGCCGGCGGCGGCGTGGCAGCCGGAGAACTCGACGCGCGCGGTGCCCCCCAAGATGGCGAACGACCTCCAGACCGACTACGAGACCGTGATCAGGGATGTGCTCCCGTCGGTCGTCCAGATCGAGGCCGGGAACAGCCTGGGGTCCGGCATCGTCTACGACAGCAAGGGCCATGTGATCACCAACGCCCATGTGGTGGGCGAGGGGCGGTCCTTCCTGGTCACGGTGGCGACCGGGGAGGAGCCGCTGACCGCGAAGCTGGTCTCGTCGTACCCGGAGCAGGATCTCGCGGTCATCAAGCTGGAACGGGTGCCCGCCGGGCTGAAGGCCGCCCGGTTCGGCGACTCGTCCGAGGTGGCGGTGGGACAGATCGTCCTGGCGATGGGCTCGCCGCTCGGGCTCTCCAGCAGCGTGACCCAGGGCATCGTCTCCGGGATCGGCCGCACGGTGAGCGAGAGCGCCACGAACGGGGGGACGGGGGCGACCATCGGGAACATGGTGCAGACCTCGGCGGCGATCAACCCGGGGAACAGCGGGGGCGCGCTGGTGAACCTGGACAGCGAGGTGATCGGCATCCCGACGCTGGCGGCGACCGATCCGGAGCTGGGGGAAGGGTCGGCGCCGGGGATCGGGTTCGCGATCCCGGTGTCGATGGTGACGACGGTCGCGGACCAGATCATCCAGAAGGGGAAGGTCACGGACTCGGGGAGGGCGGCGCTGGAGATCACGGCGCGGACGGTGCTGGACGACAACTACCAGCCGGCGGGGGCGGCGGTGGTGGAGGTGGTGAAGGGGGGTGCGGCGGACAAAGGGGGGTTGAGGGCGGGGGACATCATCAGGAAGGTGGGGTCGGTGGAGATCACGTCGATCACGTCGCTGGCGGAGGCGCTGGCGGGGGATGAGCCGGGGGAGAGGGTGGTGGTGGGGTTTACGCGTGGCGGGGCGTCGAAGACGGCGGAGGTCACCCTGGGCGAGGTCTGACCCCGGGCCCCGCACCGGGCGAACCCGGCCGGCCCAACGCCTGAGCACGCCCCCGGGCCTCGGGCCCCGATCAAACCCGCCCGCCCCGGCGCGTGGCCCCCGCACCCTGCGGGCGACGGTCGGGGACCAGCCCCCGAACCCCCGCTCCTCAAACGCCGGAGAGGCTGAAAGAACCAGCCCGTCCGGCGCTTGAGGACGAACCCCGGGCCACAGGCAACCCCAGCAAACCCAGCCCGTCCGGCGCTTGAGGACACACCCCGCACCACAGGACCCCGTCACGCTACGACCCACCGTCGGAGACCAGCCCCCGAACCCCCGCTCCTCAAACGCCGGAGAGGCTGAAACAACCAGCCCATCCGGCGCATGAGAACACACCCCGCACGACAGGCAACCCGAGCAAACCCAGCCCGTCCGGCGATTGAGGACACACCCCGCACCACAGGACCCCGTCACCCTGCGGCCCACCGTCGGAGACCAGCCCCCGAACCCCCGCTCCTCAAACGCCGGAGAGGCTGAAAAAACCAGCCCGTCCGGCGCTTGAGGACGGACCCCGGGCCGCGGGCGACCCGCACGGGTGCTGGCCCCTCGGGACGGGGTCCGGGGCGCGGGGCCCCGTGCCGGGCGGGCGGGCGCCGGGGAGGGCTACTCCGGGGCGTCGAGGCTCATGGGGCCGTAGATCTTCGTGGTGTCCTCGGAGAGGGTCACCGCATCCGCACCGCCCTCCTTCAGAGCCCTCCAGTGCTCACCGATCCACGACTCCGCGTCCCCCTGCGTGGTGAACTCCTCCGGCTCCACCGCCGGCCGGACCTCCGTCCCGTCGGACTTCTCGAACCGCCACGTCCATGCCATGTCCGCCTCCAGGGCCCTGAAGTGATCTCTGTCCTGCCCGCAGCGTAGCCGGGCGCGCACGGCTCGCGCCGACGCGGGAGGATCAGGGGGTGGAACTGACTCTGCTCGGCACCGGCTCCCCCGCCGGCCTCCCCCGGCCCGACTGCCCCTGTGCCGTCTGTGCCGCCGCCCGCGGTCCCCGTGCGCGGGCCGCCACCGCGCTGCTGGTGGACGGGGCGCTGCTGCTCGACCTCACCCCGGGGGCCGCGCTCGCCGCCGCGCGGGCCGGCCACTCGCTCGTGGGGGTGCGGCAGGTGCTGTTGACGCACCCCCACGACGGCCCCGCCGTCGATGTCCCGGCGGGGCTCCCCGCGCCGGGCCGGGTGCCCGACGGGCGGGTGCTGACCCTGATCAGCGGCCACCGGGTGCGGGCCGTGGCCATGGACCACCCGGGCACGGGGTACGAGGTGACCTCCCCCGAGGGCGACCGGCTGCTGTACCTCCCGCCGGGGGGCGCCCCGGCCGGTCTCGCCGAGGGCCTCGCGGCGTACGAGATGGTGGTCGCCGATGTGACCGGCCGCCCGGACGCCATCGCCCGGCTGCGCGCCGCCGGCGCCATCGGCGCGACCACCGATGTCATCGCGGTCCATCTGGACCACGACGTCCCGGGCGGCCCGGAGCTGGAGCGCAGGCTCTCCGCGGCCGGGGCGCGGGCCGTGCCGGACGGGACGACGCTGATCGTCGGCGAGTACCACGCCGTACCGGACGTCCCGCGCCGCACCCTGGTCACCGGCGGCGCGCGCTCGGGGAAGTCGGTCGAGGCCGAGCGCCGTCTGGAGACCTTCCCCGATGTGCTGTACGTGGCCACGGGCGGCCGGCGCGCGGGGGACGCGGAGTGGGCGGACCGGGTGCGGCTGCACCGGGAGCGCCGGCCCGCCTCCTGGCGTACCGACGAGAGCTGCGACCTGGCGCCGCTGCTCGGCGATGACGGCCCGCCGCTCCTGATCGACTGTCTCTCGCTCTGGCTGACCGACGCGATGGACCGGGCGGGCGCCTGGGAGGACGCGACCTGGTACGAGGGGGGCGAGCGGGCGCTGCGGGAGCGGGTGGCCGAGCTGGTCGGCGCGGTGCGGCGGACCCCTCGTACCGTCGTCGCGGTGACCAACGAGGTGGGGTCGGGCGTGGTCCCGGCGACCGCGTCGGGACGGCGTTTCCGCGATGAGCTGGGCCGGCTCAACGCGGCCTTCGCGGCGGAGTGCGAGCAGGTGGTGCTGGTGGTCGCCGGGCAGGCGCTGGTGCTCCGGAACTGAGCCGGCGCGCACCCGGTACTGTTCGGCGAATGAGCAGGCTGAATCTCGATGACTTCTCCGATCTGATCGAGCGCCCCGACAGCGGTGTCCGGCGTGACGCCGAGGAACGCAGGGAGCGGCTGATCGTCCCGCCCGGTGCTCTCGGCCGCCTCGACGAACTGGGCGAGTGGCTGTCGGCCGCGCGCGCGGCGGTGCCGGTGAAGCCCATCGAGCAGCCCCGTGTGGTGCTGTTCGCCGGGGACCACGGGGTGGCGTCGCTGGATGTCTCCGGCCGCCCGGCCGGTTCGGCGCATCTGCTGGTGCGGGCCGTGCTGGAGGGCGCGAGCCCGGTCGCGGTGCTGGCCCGCCGGTTCCGGGTGCCGCTGCGGGTGGTGGACGCCGGTCTGGCGTCCGACCCCGGGGAGCTGCCCGGGGAGATCACGCGCCACCGGGTGCGGCACGGCAGCGGCCGGATCGATGTCGAGGACGCGCTGACGGCGGACGAGGCCGAGCGGGCGGTCCGGCTCGGGATGGCCATCGCCGACGAGGAGGCCGACTCGGGCACGGATCTGGTGGTCCTGGGCGATCTGAGCGTCGGCGGGACCACCTCCGCCGCGGTGCTGATCGCGGCGCTCTGCGGGACGGACGCCTCGGTGGTCACCGGGCGCGGCGGCGCGGGCATCGACGATCTGGCGTGGATGCGCAAGTGCGCGGCGGTCAGGGACGCGCTGCGGCGGGCCCGGCCGGTCCTGGGCGACCAGCTGGAGCTGCTGGCGGCGGTGGGCGGCGCGGATCTGGCCGCCATGACCGGGTTCCTGCTCCAGAGCGCGGTGCGCCGGATGCCGGTGATCCTGGACGGGGTGGTCTCGGCGGCGTGCGCGCTGGTCGCGCAGCGGGCGGCGTTCCGGGCGCCGGACTGGTGGCTGGCGGGCCAGGTGAGCGGGGAGCCGGCCCAGGCGAAGGCGCTGGACCGGATGGCGCTCAACCCGCTGCTCGACCACGGCGTCACTGTGGGGGAAGGAACCGGGGCATTGCTCGCACTCCCCCTCGTCCAGGCCGCGGCGGCGCTCGCCGCCGAGCTGCCGGAGCGTCCGGCTCCGGCGGCGGGGACCGCCCGGGAGGAGACTCCGGGGGCCACCCCGGTGGTCCCGGAGCGGGCGGGGAGCGACACGGACTGACGGACGCGCGGGTACGGTCCCGGCACCGGGTGGTGGCCGTACCCTCGCCTCCCCTGGCGAGCGATGCCCTGTTTCGCAGCACGCGCGGCATTCCTCGCGTTCAACGCTCTTCATGGGAGAGGTCCGCTTGTCCAGCAGTGCCGACAGCGCCGGCGGTACCGGCAGTACCGGCGGCTCCGGTTCCGCCCCGGGCGGGGGCACCGCCTCCCGGCGCGGGGCGGCCTTCGCCGTCTGGTATCTGCGGGCGGTCGCGTTCCTCAACATCCTCAGCGCCGTCTGGGTCTCGTTCGGGCAGGATGTCCGCCGCCACAACGAGGACGCCCTCTTCACCCCGTATCTGCTGACCGCGGGGTTCGCGTCCGGGGTCTTCACCCTCTTCCTGGCGATCACCATGCGCCGCCGCAAGCGGGCCGCCTGGATTCTCAATCTGGTCCTCGGCGGGCTGGTCCTGGCGGTCTTCGTCCTCGCCGTGGCCGTCGAGCCGCAGTTCCGGGCGCGCCCTCAGAACTGGGTCTCGCTCGCCCTCACCGCCGCCTTCGTACTGGCGCTGCTGCTGGGCCGGCGGGAGTTCTACGCGGTGGGGGACCGCTCCAACCCCCTCCTCGCCGCCGCCGTCGCCGTCCTCGGGCTGCTGGCCACCTCGCTCCTCGCGGCCCTGCTGGTGACCGCCACCAACACCGCCACCAGCGGCTCCACCTTCCTGGAGCGCTGGCGGTACGGGGTGATGCGGCTGGTCTCGCTCGCCGCCGACGACCGGCACTTCCCGGGCATCGCCACCCCCGGCTGGGTCGATGTCGTCATCAACGCCGCCTCCACCGTGCTGGTGCTGGCGGTGCTGTACGCGGCCTTCCGCTCGCGCCGGGCCGTCGACCCGCTCACCGAGGAGGACGAGGAGCGGCTGCGCGCCCTGCTCGACCGGCACGGCGAGCGCGACTCGCTGGGCTACTTCGCGCTGCGCCGGGAGAAGAGCGTGGTGTGGTCCCCCACCGGCAAGGCCGCGGTCGTCTTCCGGGTCGTGGGCGGAGTGAGCCTGGCATCGGGCGATCCGATCGGCGACCCGGAGGCGTGGCCCGGCGCGATCGAGCCCTGGCTCGGCGAGGCGCGCCGGCACGGCTGGATTCCCGCCGTGATGGGCGCGGGCGAGGAGGCGGGGACGGTCTACGCCCGGCACGGTCTCGACGCGCTGGAACTGGGCGACGAGGCGATCGTGGAGACCGCCGACTTCACCCTGGAGGGGCGGGCCATGCGCACCGTCCGGCAGGCGTACAACCGGGTCCGGCGCGCCGGGTACGAGGTGCGCGTCCGGCGCCACGAGGAGATCCCGGCCGAGGAGATGGAGGTGCTGCTGCGGCGCGCCGACGACTGGCGCGACGGGGCCACCGAGCGCGGCTTCTCCATGGCGCTGGGGCGGCTCGGCGACCCCGGCGACGGCCGCTGCGTGATGCTGGAGTGCACCGACGCCGAGGGCGGGTTGCGGGCGGTGCTGAGCTTTGTGCCCTGGGGCCCGGAGGGCCTCTCGCTCGATCTGATGCGGCGCGACCGGGACTCCGGGAACGGTCTGATGGAGTTCATGGTGATCGAGCTGCTCCAGCGGGCGAAGGCGCTCGGGATCACCCAGGTGTCGCTGAACTTCGCGATGTTCCGCTCGGTCTTCGAGCGCGGCTCACGGCTGGGCGCGGGGCCGGTGCTGCGGCTCTGGCGCTCGCTGCTGACCTTCTTCTCCCGCTGGTGGCAGATCGAGTCGCTGTACCGGGCCAACGCCAAGTACCGGCCGATCTGGGAGCCCCGGTTCCTGCTCTTCGAGAAGAGCGCCGATCTGCTGCGCATCGGGATCGCGGCGGGGCGCGCGGAGGGCTTCCTGGAGGCCCCGGGGCTGCCGAAGTGGCTGCACCGCAGACATCTGGAGGGCCGCCGGGAACCCTAGGGCTCCTTCCGCGCGGAACCGGGACCGGGACCGGGACCGGGACCGGGCGGCGGACCGGGAGGCGGGCCGGGCGGGGGAAGTGGCGGCGGGCCGGGGGTGCCGCCGATCAGGTCCTGGAATCTGCGGCGCGGGCCGTCCCAGCGGCGGTCGTGGCGGTAGGAGCGCAGGGCCGCCCGGGCGCGGGCCCTCGGCCGGTCGCGGTAGCAGCGCCGGGCCCAGGGCGAGGCGGGGCGGGCCAGCCGCAGCGCGCCGAGGACGGCGACGAAGGGGACGAGGGTGCCGATGAGCGCCAGCCGGGGCTTCCCCTTGAGCAGGGTGATCAGCACGAGGAGGAAGTTCAGCACCAGGGTGCCGACGAAGGTGACCCGGTCCTGGCGCTCCCCCGGGCTGAGGGAGTCCACGTCGAGCGGCGAGAACCCGCTGATCACCAGCAGGGCGAGCGCGGTGGCGAGGACGACGACCTCCACGCTCTGCCGCCCCTGCTCGGTCCAGTAGACGTCGTCGACATGGACGATCAGGGCGAACTCGTCGAGCACCAGCCCCGCCCCGACCCCGAAGACGACCGCGCAGACGGCGGCGGTCACCCCGTACCGTCCGCTGCCGACCGCGCCGAAGCCGCCGACCACCATGAGCACCACACCGGGCACCACATGGTGGATATGGGTCCCGCCGGAGCTGCTGAGGTCGCGGAACGGCCCTCGGCCGGCCCGGATCAGCCGGGTGATGGTGCGGGTGATCAGAAAGGTGAGCACGAAGGAGCCGAGCGCGAGCAGCATGGGCAGCTTCCCCGGCTCGATGATGTTGTCGTGGAACCAGCGGCCCATATGCGGTGCTCCCCTTGGATTGCTCCCCTTCGAGCGGTATGCGCAATTTACCGCTTGTGGGAGAGGAGGAGCGGGCTACGCTTCGGCGGGTGACCGGTATACGTTTCGCCTTCGGCACCCTCACCGCCCTGCCCGTCCGGGTCACCCGCTGGGACCGGGACGCGGCCCGCGCCGGGATGCTCTGCGCCCCGCTGGCGGGGCTGGTGGTGGGTCTGTTCGCGGCGGGCGCGGGCGGGCTGCTCACCCTGCTCGGGGCCGGTCCCGCCCTCGCGGCCGCGGCGACCGTCGCCGTCCCCGCCGCGCTGACCCGGGGGCTGCATCTGGACGGTCTTGCCGACACCGCCGACGGACTGGGCAGCGCCAGACCCGCCGAGGACGCCCTGCGGATCATGAAGCAGTCGGACATCGGCCCCTTCGGGGTGATCACCCTGCTGTTCGTCCTGCTCGCGCAGGTCGCGGCCGTCGCCGAACTGTACGGCGAGAGCTGGGCGCACGGCGCGGTGGCGGCCGTGGTCTCCGGCGTCACCGCCCGGCTCGCCCTCACCCTCGCCTCCCGCGCCGGGGTCCCCGCGGCCCGGCCGCAGGGCCTGGGCGCCGCGGTCGCGGGGACCGTTCCCGTACCGCTCGCGCTGGCGGCGGCGGCCGCGGTCACCGCCGGCTGCGCGGGCGCGGGCGCCCTCCTCGGCGGCTGGGGCGCCGCCCACCAGGCCCTCGCGGTCCTGGCCGGACTCCTCGCCGCACAGGCCCTGTTGGGGCACTGCGTCCGCCGCTTCGGCGGGGTCACCGGCGATGTCTTCGGCGGCGTCGCGGAGACGGCGGCGACCGTCACTCTGATCGCGCTGGTCCTCGGGTGACCGGCCGGGCACCCGCGCACCGGCGCGCGCTCCTGAACCCCCGTACAGCCGAAGTGCCGCGCACCGGCACCACCGCCGCCGTGAGCAGCGAAGGTGACCGCGCGTACGCTTTTGCCGGGCGGGGTGTCGACCTATCCCCTCAACGGCCCCCAAAGGCCTTGGAACTCAACGGAAGCGAGATTTCACCACCGTGACTGCTCTCACTCTCAGCACTGCCGGCGCTGCGACGCTGCGCGCCGACGCCCTTGTCGTCGGGGTCGCGAAGGGCGCCAAGGGCCCGGTGGTCACGCCGGGCGCGGAGGCCGTGGACAAGGCGTTCGGCGGAAAGCTCGCCGCCGTACTCGAAACCCTCGGGGCCACCGGCTCCGAGGGCGAGGTGACCAAGCTTCCCTCGCCGGCCGGCATCAAGTCGCCGGTGGTCCTGGCCGTCGGCCTCGGGACCGTACCGGGCAAGGACGAGACCTACGGCGCCGAGACCCTGCGCCGCGCCGCGGGCACCGCGGCCCGGGTGCTCAACGGTTCCAAGAAGGCCGCCTTCGCGCTGCCGATCGAGGCCGCGGAGGACGCCCAGGCCATCGCCGAGGGCGCCCTTCTGGGGGCGTACTCCTTCACCGCCTACCAGGGCGGCGACAAGAAGAGCGCGAAGAGCGGCGGGCCCAAGCTGCCGCTCGCCGAGGTCGCCCTGCTGGGCGCCAAGCCGCGCGACAAGGCGTACAAGGCCGCCGCCGAGCGCGCCATCGCGGTCTCCGAGGAGCTGAACCGCGCCCGCGACCTGATCAACATGCCGCCGAACGACCTCACCCCCGAGACGTTCACCGCGCTGGCCGCGGGCGCGGCCAAGGAGCACGGCGTCAAGGTGCAGATCCTCGACGAGAAGGCGCTCGTCAAGGGCGGCTTCGGCGGCATCGTCGGCGTCGGCCAGGGCTCGCAGAACCCGCCGCGCCTGGTGAAGCTCAGCTACACCGCCGGCAAGGACGCCAAGACGCTCGCCCTGGTGGGCAAGGGCATCACCTACGACTCGGGCGGCATCTCGCTCAAGCCGGCCGGCCACAACGAGACCATGAAGTGCGACATGAGCGGTGCGGCGGCCGTCTTCGCCGCCGTCATCGCCTCCGCGCGGCTGGGGCTCGCGGTCAATGTCACCGGCTGGCTGGCGCTCGCCGAGAACATGCCCTCCGGTTCGGCCACCCGCCCCGGCGACGTGCTGCGGATGTACAGCGGCAAGACGGTCGAGGTCCTCAACACCGACGCCGAGGGCCGGCTCGTGCTCGCGGACGCGCTGTGGAAGGCGTCCGAGGAGAAGCCGGACGCGATCGTGGACGTCGCCACCCTCACCGGCGCGATGATGCTGGCGCTGGGCAACCGCACCTTCGGTGTCATGTCCAACGACGACGCCTTCCGCACGGCCGTCCACGAGACGGCCGAGGAGGTCGGCGAGCAGTCCTGGCCGATGCCGCTCCCGCCCGAGCTGCGCAAGGGCATGGACTCCCCCACCGCCGACCTGGCGAACATGGGCGAGCGGATGGGCGGCGGCCTGGTGGCGGGCCTCTTCCTCCAGGAGTTCGTGGGTGAGGGCATCACCTGGGCCCACCTGGACATCGCGGGACCGGCGTACCACGAGAGCGCGCCGTACGGCTACACGCCCAAGGGCGGCACCGGCTCCTCGGTCCGCACCCTGGTGCGGCTGGCGGAGCGGATCGCGGACGGCGAGCTGGGCTGAGCCCCGCCCTCCGCGTCGCGGCCCGTCGGCCACGGCCCGGCGGCACGACGGCTCGGCAGTGCGGCCCCGGTCCCGCGGACCGGGGCCGCACCCGTGCCCGGGAGCGGGAGTACGGGGGCGTGCTCCCGGCTCCTGCCCGGGACCCGGGCTCGTACCCCTGGCCCGGAGCCCGTGCTCGTACCCCTGGCCCGGAGCCCGTGCTCGTACCCTGGTCCGGGGCCCTCGCCCGGGCGCGCCGCCGGGTCCGTTCGCTGTCGACGAAACGGGTCCGGCGGCGGAATCGGGCGGCGCTCCGGGACGTTTCCCGGGCACGGAGCCCCGGGGGTGACGGATCAGACGCCCGCGGAGACCGGCCCCGCGTCCCGTCTTTCCGCAACAAGTGCGAAGATGGGTCCTCGGCAGGACAGGGCCCCACCAGAGGGCCGACGAGACATCGGCCGCACACCAGCCGAACGGCCGGTTCCCCCCGGGTGAGGGGAGCCCGGCGCCCGGCGCACATGCATGGAGGACGTGACGTGGCGAACGACGCCAGCACCGTTTTCGACCTAGTGATCCTCGGCGGCGGTAGCGGCGGTTACGCTGCGGCGCTGCGCGGAGCCCAGCTGGGCCTGGACGTCGCCCTGATCGAGAAGGACAAGGTCGGCGGTACCTGCCTGCACTACGGCTGCATCCCCACCAAGGCTCTGCTGCACGCCGGCGAGATCGCCGACCAGGCTCGCGAGTCGGAGCAGTTCGGTGTCCGGGCGACCTTCGAGGGCATCGATGTCGCAGCCGTGCACAAGTACAAGGACGATGTGATCGCGGGGCTGTACAAGGGCCTCCAGGGCCTGATCGCCTCCCGCAAGATCACCGTGATCGAGGGCGAGGGCCGGCTGTCCTCCCCCACCTCCGTCGATGTCAACGGCCAGCGGGTCCAGGGCCGTCACCTTCTGCTCGCCACCGGCTCCGTACCGAAGTCGCTGCCGGGCCTGGAGATCGACGGCAACCGCGTCATCTCCTCCGACCACGCGCTGCGCCTCGACCGCGTACCGAAGTCCGCGATCGTGCTGGGCGGCGGCGTGATCGGTGTCGAGTTCGCCTCCGCGTGGAAGTCCTTCGGTGCCGAGGTCACCGTGATCGAGGGGCTGAAGCACCTGGTCCCGGTGGAGGACGAGAACAGCTCCAAGCTTCTTGAGCGCGCCTTCCGCAAGCGCGGCATCAAGTTCAACCTGGGCACCTTCTTCGAGAAGGCCGAGTACACCCAGGACGGCGTCCGCGTCACCCTCGCCGACGGCAAGACCTTCGAGGCCGAGGTGCTGCTGGTCGCCGTGGGCCGCGGCCCGGTCTCCGCCGGTCTCGGCTACGAGGAGCAGGGCGTCGCGATGGACCGCGGCTATGTCCTGGTCGACGAGTACATGCGGACCAATGTCCCCACGATCTCCGCCGTCGGCGACCTGGTGCCCACGCTCCAGCTCGCGCACGTCGGCTTCGCGGAGGGCATCCTGGTGGCAGAGCGCCTCGCGGGTCTGAACACCGTCCCGGTCGACTACGACGGTGTCCCCCGGGTGACCTACTGCCACCCGGAGGTCGCGTCCGTCGGCATCACCGAGGCGAAGGCCAAGGAGGTCTACGGTGCGGACAAGGTCGTCGTCCTGAAGTACAACCTCGGCGGCAACGGCAAGAGCAAGATCCTCAAGACCCAGGGCGAGATCAAGCTCGTCCAGGTCAAGGACGGTGCCGTGGTCGGCGTCCACATGGTCGGTGACCGGATGGGCGAGCAGATCGGCGAGGCGCAGCTCATTTACAACTGGGAGGCTCTGCCGGCCGAGGTCGCGCAGCTCATCCACGCGCACCCGACCCAGAACGAGGCACTCGGCGAGGCCCACCTGGCCCTCGCGGGCAAGCCTCTGCACGCCCATGACTGAGCCCCTCGGGCGCCCCGACCACTTCCGCACTTCTCCTCTGCTCGCGCTTCGCTTGAGCGGGGACCCCATCGTTAGGAGCAACTGAAACCATGTCGGTTTCCGTAACCCTTCCGGCGCTCGGTGAGAGCGTCACGGAGGGCACTGTCACCCGCTGGCTGAAGGCCGAGGGCGAGCGCGTCGAGGCCGACGAGCCGCTGCTGGAGGTCTCCACCGACAAGGTCGACACCGAGATCCCCGCCCCGGCCTCCGGCGTGCTGGCCTCCATCAAGGTCGCCGAGGACGAGACGGTCGAGGTCGGTGCCGAGCTGGCCATCATCGACGACGGCTCGGGCGCGTCCGAGGCGTCCTCGGCCCCCGCCGCCGAGGAGGCACAGGCCCCCGCGGCCCCCGCCCCGGCGGAGGAGCCCGCTCCGGCCGCTCCCGCCGCCGAGGAGGCCGCTCCGGCCGCCGAGGCGCCCACCGAGCCGGCCCCGGTCCAGTCCGAGGCTCCCGCCGCTCCCGCCGGTGGCGCGAGCGGCACGGACGTGGTCCTCCCGGCGCTCGGCGAGAGCGTCACCGAGGGCACCGTCACCCGCTGGCTGAAGGAGGTCGGTGAGTCGGTCGAGGCCGACGAGCCACTGCTGGAGGTCTCCACCGACAAGGTCGACACCGAGATCCCCGCCCCGGTCGCCGGTGTGCTGCTGGAGATCGTGGTCGGCGAGGACGAGACCGCCGAGGTCGGCGCGAAGCTGGCCGTGATCGGTGCTCCGGGCTCGGCTCCGGCCGCTCCCGCCGCCCCGGCCGAGCCCGCTCCGGCGCCGGCCGAGGAGGAGGCCCCCGCCCGGGCCGAGGCGCCCGCCCCGGCCGCCGCTCCCGAGGCTCCCGCCAAGGAGGAGGCTCCGGCCCCCGCTCCGGCCAAGGCCGAGGCTCCGGCTCCGGCTCCGGCTCCGACCCAGGTCGCGCAGGAGGCCCCGGCCGCCCCGGCCCCCGCGCAGGCGCCCGCTCCGGCTCCGGCTCCGGCGCCCGCCGCGCAGGCTCCGGCCGCCCCGGCCTCCGGCGGCGGTGACGCCTATGTCACCCCGCTGGTCCGCAAGCTCGCCGCCGAGAACAGCGTCGACCTGTCCTCGGTCAAGGGCACCGGCGTCGGTGGCCGCATCCGCAAGCAGGACGTCATCACCGCCGCGGAGGCCGCCAGGGCCGCCGCGCAGGCACCGGCCGCTCCGGCCGCCGCCGCCCCGGCCGCCGCCGCGAAGGCGCCCTCCCTGGAGGTCTCCCCGCTGCGCGGCCAGACGGTGAAGATGACCCGGATGCGCAAGCTCATCGGCGACAACATGATGAAGGCGCTCCACGGCCAGGCCCAGCTGACCACGGTCGTCGAGGTCGACATCACCAAGCTGATGAGGCTGCGCGCCCAGGCCAAGGACGGCTTCGCCGCCCGTGAGGGCGTCAAGCTCTCCCCGATGCCGTTCTTCGTGAAGGCCGCGGCGCAGGCGCTGAAGGCGCACCCGATCGTCAACGCCCGGATCAACGAGGACGAGGGCACCATCACGTACTTCGACTCGGAGAACATCGGCATCGCCGTGGACTCCGAGAAGGGTCTGATGACGCCGGTCATCAAGGGCGCGGGCGATCTGAACCTCGCCGGCATCGCCAAGAAGACCGCCGAGCTGGCCGGGGCCGTGCGCTCCAACAAGATCCGCCCCGACGACCTCGCGGGCGCGACCTTCACGGTCAGCAACACCGGTTCGCGCGGTGCGCTGTTCGACACGGTCATCGTGCCGCCGAACCAGGCCGCCATCCTGGGCATCGGTGCCACGGTCAAGCGTCCGGCGGTCATCGAGACCGCCGAGGGCACCGTCATCGGCGTCCGTGACATGACGTACCTGTCGCTCTCCTACGACCACCGTCTGGTGGACGGCGCCGACGCCGCCCGCTACCTGACCACGGTCAAGGCGATCCTCGAAGCAGGCGAGTTCGAGGTGGAGCTGGGCCTCTAGGCCCGCAGCACATGATGTGAGCGGACGCCCCGCCCGGGAAACCCCGGGCGGGGCGTCTCGCGTTCGCCCGGCCCGCCCCCCGGAAGGGGATAATCGGTGGGCTGTACCCGCCCTGAAGGAGCCCCCACATGACCCCGCCCGTCGTCCAATCGCTGCGGGAGCAGATCCGCGCCCACATCGTGGAGGGGATCGTCAGCGGGCGCTGGAAGCCGGGGGAGAGAATCGTGGAGCGGGGCATCGCCACCGAGCTCCAGGTCTCCCAGACCCCCGTCCGTGAGGCGCTGCGGGAGCTGGAGAGCCTGCGGCTGATCGAGTCCGCGCCGAACAAGGGCGTACGGGTGCGGAACCTGACCGCGGCGGACCTGGAGGAGAGCTACCCCGTACGGGCGGGGCTGGAGCAGATCGCCGCCGAGCTGGCGGCCGGCCGGCTGGCCGATGACTGCTCGGCCCTGGAGCCGCATGTGACGGCGCTGTACGCGGCGGACCGCGCGGGCGACTCGGCCGGCCAGGTGCGCCACACCGTCGGCTTCCACCGCGAGCTGGTGCGCGCGGCGGACAACGCGGTGCTGCTGCACACCTGGGAGGGGCTGGGCATCGAGGTCTTCACCGCGCTGTCGATCCGCTGGCTGGGGACGGTGCAGCAGTCGTACGCGGAGGAGCACCAGGCGCTCGTCGAGGCGTTCCAGCGCCGTGACCCGGCCATCGGCCCCCTGGTCAAGGCCCATGTCCTGGGCTGCGCCCCCCGCCCCTGACCACCCCGCCCCCGGCGACCGCCCGCCCGGCCCGCCCTCTGACCGTTCGTACGGCCCCGCCCCGTACGGTCCTCACCGCCCCTGCCGAGGTCACTCGAAGCCCCCCGGGCGCGGCCCGGGACCCCTCGCCCGGCCGCCCGCGAGGCCGCCCCCGCCCGCTCGCACACCCGCTCACACGCCCACTGACCAGCGCATCCGAGCGGCACCGGGTGCCCCCTTTCGGGGCACGGAATGCCAATTTCGCTCTCCGGAGAACTTTTACCTCCGAATACTTTGATCGATCATCGATCAGCGGCTTACAGTCAGTTTCGGGTTCACCCACCCGTCGCCCTGTCCTGCCGGACACGGCCCCCCGATCTTTCTCCACCCCACCCCCTCCAGTCCGGAAGGCGGCGACATGTCCGACCCCGTAGCCAAGCTTCCGAGCGAGCTCGACCAGCTCCCGGACCGCGACACCGAGGAGACCGCCGAGTGGGCGGCCTCCCTCGATGCCGTCGCCCAGCACGCCGGCCCGCACCGCGCCGCGTATCTGATGCGCCGCACCCTCCAGCACGCGGAAGCCGCCGGAGTCCCCGTGCCCCGCCTGCTGGAGACCGACTACGTCAACACCATCCCCACCGCCGCCGAGCCCGCGCTCGACGGCGACGAGGAGATGGAGGCGCGGATCACCGCGTGGAACCGCTGGAACGCCGCCGCCATGGTGACGCGCGGCGCCCGGTTCGGCGTCGGCGGCCACATCGCCACCTTCGCCTCCGCGGCCTGGCTCTACGAGACCGGCTTCAACCACTTCTTCCGGGGCAAGGAGGCGGACGGCAGCGGCGACCAGCTCTACATACAGGGCCACGCCTCCCCCGGCATCTACGCCCGCGCCTTCCTCGACGGCCGCGTCAGCGAGGCGCAGCTCGACAACTTCCGCCAGGAGGCGGGCGGCGCCGGGCTGCCCTCGTACCCGCATCCGCGCCGGCTGCCCTGGCTGTGGGAGTTCCCCACCGTCTCCATGGGCCTCGGCCCGCTCTCCGCGATCTACCAGGCGCGCTTCAACCGCTATCTGCACAACCGCGGCATCAAGGACACCTCGCAGTCGCACGTCTGGGCCTTCCTCGGCGACGGCGAGATGGACGAGCCCGAGTCGACGGCGGCACTCGCGCTCGCCGCGCGCGAGCGGCTCGACAATCTGACCTTCGTCATCAACTGCAACCTCCAGCGGCTCGACGGCCCGGTCCGCGCCAACTTCCGGGTGGTGCAGGAGCTGGAGGCCCAGTTCCGGGGCGCCGGCTGGAATGTCGTCAAGACGCTCTGGGGCTCCGCCTGGGACGAGCTGTTCCAGCTCGACACCACGGGCGCGCTGGTCCGCCGGCTGCGCGCGGTCCCGGACGCCCAGTTCCAGACGTACGCCACCCGCGATGTCGCGTACATCCGCGAGCACTTCTTCGGCGCCGAGCCGGCCCTCGCCGAGCTGGCGAAGCTGCTCCCCGACGCGAAGATCGCCGAGTGCTTCTACACCTCGCGCGGCGGCCACGAGGCCCGCAAGGTGTACGCGGCCTACCGCGCGGCGCTGGCCCACCAGGGCGCGCCGACCGTGGTCCTCGCGCAGACGGTGAAGGGCTACACCCTCGGCAAGGGCTTCGAGTCGAAGAACGCCAACCACCAGATGAAGAAGCTGTCGATCGACGAGTTCAAGGGCATGCGCGAGCTGCTCGGGCTCCCGATCCCGGACAGCGCCTTCGAGGACGGCCTGGTGCCGTACGGCCACCCGGGCGCCGACTCCCCCGAGGTCCGCTACCTCCAGGAGCGCCGCGCCGCCCTCGGCGGCCCCGCCCCGGCCCGCCGGGTGATCGCCACCGCGCTGCCCGCGCCCGAGGAGCGTGCCTTCAAGGCCCTGGAGAAGGGCTCCGGCAAGCAGGAGATGGCCACCACCATGGCCTTCGTCCGGCTGGTGAAGGACCTGATGCGGGACAAGGAGACCGGCAGGCGCTGGGTCCCGATCGTCCCCGACGAGGCCCGCACCTTCGGCATGGAGTCGCTCTTCCCCTCGGCGGGCATCTACTCCCCGATGGGCCAGACGTACGAGCCGGTCGACCGCGACCAGCTGATGTACTACAAGGAGGCCAAGGACGGCCAGATCCTCAACGAGGGGATCACCGAGGCCGGCGCCATGGCCGACTTCATCGCCGCCGCCACGTCGTACGCGACGCACGGCGAGACGATGATCCCGTTCTACATCTTCTACTCGATGTTCGGCTGGCAGCGCACCGGCGACCAGATGTGGCAGCTCGCCGACCAGCTCGGCAAGGGCTTCATCGTCGGCGCCACCGCCGGCCGCACGACCCTGACGGGCGAGGGCCTCCAGCACGCGGACGGCCACTCGCATCTGATCGCGTCCACGAACCCGGCCTCGCTCAACTACGACCCGGCCTTCGCGTACGAGATCGCGGTGATCGTCAAGGACGGTCTGCGCCGGATGTACGGTCCGGACGCCGAGGACGTCTTCTACTACCTCACCGTCTACAACGAGCCCAAGCCGCAGCCCGCGATGCCCGAGGGCGTCGAGGAGGGCGTCGTCCGGGGTCTGTACCGCTTCAAGGAGGGCACCCCGGCGTCCGCCGACGCGCCCAGGATTCAGCTGCTCGGCTCCGGCACGGCGATCCACTGGGCCCTGGAGGCCCAGCGCGTCCTCGCCGACGAGTGGGGTGTCACGGCCGATGTCTGGTCGGCGACCTCCTGGGGCGAGCTGCGCCGGGACGCGCTGGAGTGCGACGCCGCGCTGCTGCGCGGCGAGGAGCGCACCCCGTACGTCCGCAAGGTGCTGGAGGGCGCCCCGGGCCCGGTGCTCGCGGTCAGCGACTGGATGCGCCAGGTTCCGGACCAGATCAGCCAGTGGGTGGAGCAGGACTGGTCCTCGCTCGGCACGGACGGTTTCGGTCTCTCGGACACCCGGGAGGCGGCCCGCCGCCACTTCGGTGTCGACGCGCAGTCGATCACGGTCGCGGCCCTGGCCCAGCTGGCGCGGCGGGGCGAGATCCCGGCCTCCGCGGTGAAGGAGGCACGGGAGCGCTACGGCCTCTGACGGCTCGCTGTGTTTCCCGCACCCCGGGTTGGCTGTTCCTGGCCGCCCGGGGTGTTCCGCTGTCCGGGGCACCCCGTCCGGGCCGCGCGGGGGCCGGCCTTCCGGGAACCCCCGGCCGGAGACGGTTGACCTTGACACCGTGTGAGGCCCCGTACTGAGGGACACCATGTTCACCATCGGAGATTTCGCCCGGCACGGCCGGGTGTCGGCCCGCATGCTGCGCCACTACGACGCCATCGGGCTGCTGCGCCCCGACCACACCGACCCGTTCAGCGGCTACCGCTACTACGCGGCGGCCCAGCTCGCCCGGCTCAACCGGATCATCGCCCTGAAGGATCTCGGCTTCACCCTGGAACAGGTGCGGCGGATTCTGGAGGAGCGGGTGGGTACGGAGGAGCTGCGCGGGATGCTCGTGCTGCGGCGGGCCGAGCTGGAGGAGGCGATGGCCGCCTCGGCGGCCAGGCTGGGCCAGGTCGAGGCGAGACTCCGGTCGATCGAGAGCGAGGGGCGCATGCCCGTCGACGACGTCATCGTGAAGAGCGTCCCGGCCGTGCGGGTGGCCGAGCTGACGGCCGTGGCACCCGGCTTCCAGCCCGAGGAGATCGGGCCGGTCATCGGACCGCTGTACGACGAGCTGTTCGGCCGGCTGAGGGCGGCGGGGGTGGTGCCGGCCGGGCCCGGTATCGCCCACTACGAGGCGGCGCCCGAGGGCGGGGGCGCCGTCCTGGTCCACGCGGCGGTCGCGGTGCCGCCCTCGGTGGAGCGGCGCGACGGCCCGGACTTCGCGGTCGTGGACCTCCCGGCCGTCGAGCGCGCCGCGACGATCGTGCACCGGGGCTCGATGGAGACCGTGCTGGCCACGGCCCAGACCCTGGCCCGCTGGCTCGACGCGGGCGGCCACCGGGCGGTGGGATACGCCCGGGAGGTGACCCTCGAATGCCCCGGCGACCGTGAGGGCTGGGTGACGGAGCTCCAGGAGCGGCTGGCCTGAGGGCGCTCCCCGGGGGCGGTCATGATGGAGGCATGCGCGCTGCCCGGCTGATCAAGATGGTGCTCCTCCTCCAGGCCCGGCCCTCCATGACCGGGGCCGAGCTCGCCCGGGAGCTGGAGGTCTCGGAGCGGACCGTGACCCGGGACGCGCTGGCCCTCTCGGAGGCCGGGGTGCCGGTCTACGCGGACCGGGGCAGGACCGGGGGGTACCGGCTGATCGGCGGCTACCGCACCCGGCTGACGGGCCTGGGCCGCAGCGAGGCCGAGGCCCTCTTCCTCTCGGGGCTGCCGGGCGCGCTCCGGGAGATGGGCCTGGAGGACGCGGCCTCCGCCGCCCGGCTGAAGGTCTCGGCGGCGCTGCTGCCCTCGCTCAGCGACGCCCCGCGCAGCGCGGCGCAGCGCTTCCATCTGGACGCCCCCGGCTGGTACCAGGAACCGGAGACCCCGCCGCTGCTGGCGCCGGTCGCGGAGGCGGTGTGGGAGGACCGCCGGCTCCGGGCGGTCTACCGGGGCCGGCACGCGGACGCGGGGCGCGAGCTGGAGCTGGAGCCGTACGGGCTCGTGCTGAAGGCGGGGGTCTGGTATCTGTGCGCCCGTTCGGGCGGCGGCCACCGGGTGTACCGGCTGGACCGCTTCTCCTCGGCCGAGCCGGACGAGCCGTTCGAGCGGGACGAGGAGTTCGATCTGCCGGGCTTCTGGGAGGAGCGGGCGGCGCAGTTCGCGCGGTCCCTGCTCCGGTCGGAGGCGCTGGTCCGGGTGACGGAGGAGGGCGCGCGCAGGCTGCCGTATCTCACGGACCGGGTGGCGACCCGCCGCGCGCTGGCGGAGGCGGGCGCCCCGGACGCCTCGGGGCGCCTGACGGTGACGCTGCCGGTGGAGTCCCACGATGTGGCGTTCGAGCAGTTGCTGGCGCTGGGGCCCGAGCTGGAGGTGCTGGCGCCGCCGGAGCTGCGGGAGCGGTTCGCCCGGGCGGCGGAGCGCACGGCGCTCCTCTACGGCGACGGCGACGGCGACGACCGCGACCGCGACCGCGACCGCGACCGCGACCGCGACGACAACGACCACGACCGCGCCCCGGACGCCCCGGACGCCCCGGACGCGCCTGTCTCCCCCGCCGCGCCCGGGGCCTAGCGGTACTCCTCCAGGGAAGGGCTCCCCCCGGCCTTCTCCGCGAGGATGTACCCCCAGACGTCGGGCCGGCTGCCGTCGGTGTCCGTGAGCCCGTACTCCCGGGCGAGCTGCCCGCTGTCCAGGGACTGCCCGTTCCAGCGGTGCCGCCCGGGGTCGGCGGCGAGCGCGGCGACCCCCCGGCCCAGATAGCCGGGGGACTCGGAGAGCGCCCAGTGCGGGTGCTCGCCGGTCCCGTCGCGCCAGTTCTCCTCGGTGAGGCCGAAGGCGTCGAGCATCTCCTCGGAGCGGATGAACCCCGGGGTGACCGCGACCGCGGTGCCACCGACGCCCTTCAGCTCCTCGCCGAGGAGATACGCGACGCGGATCGGGGTGTTCTTGGCGAGGTCGTAGTAGAAGTTCTCCCGGAAGTCCCGGTTGGTCCTGGCGGTGCCGTCGGTGACCTCGACGACCAGTCCGCCGCTCCGGCGGACCAGCAGGGGAAGGGCGATGCTGCTGGTGATGATGTGGCTTCTGGTGCCGAGGTCGATCATCCGCAGTCCGCGGTCGAGATCGACGTCCCACATCCGGGTGTCGAAATCGAGGTACTGGTTTCCGCCCCAGACGTCGTTCACCAGGATGTCGAGCCGCCCGTGGTCGCGGTCGACCCGCGCCACCAGCTCCCGCACCTGTCCGGCGTCCAGATGGTCGGTGCGCACGGCGATACCCCGGCCGCCCGCCGCGTCGACCAGCTCGGCGGTCTCCTCGATCGTCTCCGTCGTCCGCTTCATCTCGCTGACCTGGGCACGGGTGGTGCGTCCCGTGACGTACACGGTCGCGCCGAGGGCGCCGAGCTGGACGGCGATGGCGCGGCCCGCGCCCCGGGTGGCGCCCGCGACCAGGGCCACCGTCCCCGCGAGGGGGGTCTGTGCTGTCGTCATGGAACGACCGTCGCACGGATACCCGACATCTTCTGTCCGGCATTCCCGCGACACTCTCTTCCGGCCCGGGAACCGGCAATTCGGCGGCTCCGCGTGCGCGGCCACCCTCCAGCCACGATGCTGGACCCGTGATGGACGAGACGGAGTTCTGGGAGATCGTGGACACCACCCGCGAGGCCGCCGAGGGCGATCCCGAGGACCATGCCGATCTGCTGGTCGAGCGGCTGATGCAGCTCGACCCCGACTCCGTGCTGGACTTCGCCCGCCACTTCGAGGCCCGCTACAACCGCGCGTACACCTGGGATCTGTGGGGCGCGGCGGCCGTACTGCTGGACGGGGCGAGCGATGACGTCTTCGACTACTTCCGCTGCTGGCTGATCGGGCAGGGCCGGGAGGTCTTCGAGGGCGCGGTGCACGACCCGGACGCGCTCGCGGAGCTGCTCGACGACTTCGACGAGGACATCGACGGGGACGGAGAGGAGCTGGGCTATGCGGCGGACGAGGCGTACGAGCAGCTCACCGGTGTGGTGGCACCGGATCTGGGGATCACTCCACAGCCGGCGGAGCCGCTGGGCACTCCCTTCGACTTCGAGGACGAGACGGCGGCGGCGAGCCGGTTCCCCCGTCTGTGGGAGCGCTTCGGACGCGGCTGAGACCCCGCGCGGCGCGGCGCGCGGGAGCCCGCGCGGGACGGCGGCGTCACGGTCCGCCCCTACTCCAGGGCGCGCCCCATGAAGACATCGTCCACATACCGCCCGGCGAGCCGGAACTCGCCCGGCAGCACCCCTTCGACGGCGAAGCCCTCGGACTCGTACAGCCTCCGCGCGGGGGTGTTGTGCCCGAGGACCCGCAGGGTGATCCGGACCGCTCCCTGACGGCGCGCCTCGGCGCAGGCGGCCCGGAGCAGCGCCCGGGCGATGCCGCGCCCGCGCGCCTCGCCGGCGACCGCGAGGCCCTGGATCTGGCGTACGTGCTGATTGCAGGCGAGCGGGGTCGGCGGGGAGACCCGGGTGTAGCCGAGGATCGCGCCGTCGGGCCCCTCGGCGACGAGATAGTCGGCGGGCACCCGGCGGTCCCCGAAGAACGGCGCGTCCGGCGCCGGGCACTCCGTCACCGCGTGCAGGGTCGACCAGGTCTCGCGGTCCAGGCGGGCGAGGGCCGCTTCGTCGTCGGGGCGGCCGTGGCGTATGTGCGACTCGTCCATGGGGCAACTGTGTCATGGGGTGGGCGGGGGGCAGGATGGTTTCATGCGGATCGCGATCACCGGCTCCTCCGGACTCATCGGTACGGCTCTGGGGCGCTCACTGCGCTCGGACGGGCACGAAGTGGTGCGCCTCGTGCGCAGGGCGCCGCGCGGCATCGGTGAGGTGGAGTGGGACCCGCACCGGCAGTGGGTGGACACGGCGGGACTGGCGGGGTGCGACGCCGTGGTGAATCTCGCCGGGGCGGGGATCGGGGACCGGCGCTGGACCGATGAGTACCGCAAGGAGATCCGGGACAGCAGGGTGCTGGGGACGGCGGCCCTGGCCGAGGCGCTCACCGCGCTGGACACCCCGCCGCGCGTGTTCCTGAGCGGCAGCGCGATCGGGTACTACGGCGACACCGGGGACCGGACGGTGGACGAGAGCGCGCCCCCCGGGGACGGTTTTCTGCCGAATGTGGGCGTGGAGTGGGAGGAGGCCGCCGCACCGGCCGAGGAGGCGGGCATCCGCACCGCGTTCGCCCGTACGGGCCTGGTGGTGTCGCGGAAGGGCGGCGCGTGGGCGCGGATGTTCCCGCTCTTCAGGGCGGGCCTGGGCGGCCGGCTCGGCGACGGCCGGCAGTACTGGAGCTTTGTCGCCCTGCGGGACGAGGTGGCGGCGCTGCGGCACATCCTGGACACGGAGTCGCTCTCCGGCCCGGTCAACTGCGTGGCCCCCAACCCGGCGACCAACCGCGAGGTCACCGCCGCGATGGGGCGGGCGCTGCACCGGCCCACCCTCTTCGCCGTGCCGTCCCCGGCGCTGCGGGTGGCGCTCGGGGAGATGGCGAGCGAGGTCCTGGGGAGTACGCGGGCGGTGCCGGCGAAGCTGCTGGAGTCGGGGTTCGTCTTCGCCTGTCCGACCATCGACGAGGCCATCGCGGCGGCGCTCGCCCCGGCCTGAGCGGGGTGCGCGGGGCCGCCGGGCGGGCGCGGCGGGCGGGGGCGGGGCGGGGCACCCGGGCGGGACCGGCGGGCGCGCGCCCCCGCGCAACGGTGACCCGCTCCGTGCGCGCGTCGAAGTCCGGCCACCGCTCCCTACCCTCGGTGCGAACTCCGCTTTCCGGGCGCCGGCCGGGGGCATGACCCTCCCGGCAGCGCCGCGCCGACCTCGGGGAGGGGCACGTGCTCATCAGCACCGCTCACACTGCGGACCATGCGGACGTCATCATCGTCGGGGCCGGGATCGCCGGGCTCACGGCGGCCCACCGGCTGACCAGGGCAGGAGTCAGCGTCAGTGTTCTGGAGGCCGCCCCCCGACCGGGCGGCAGAATGTCCACCGAGGAGATGGACGGGTTCCGGCTCGACCGGTCCGGGCAGCTCCTCTCCACCGCGTACAGCGAACTGGTGCGGGTGGCGGCGCTCGGGGATGTGGCGCTGCGCCCGTTCGCCCCGGGGGTGCTCCTGCACAGCGGAGGGCGGCTCCAGCGCTCCGGGGAGACCGTGCGGCGGCCCGGCGAACCCGGAAGCGCGAGGGGCGCACTGACCGTCGCGCGCGCCCTGGCAAGCGCCCCCCGGCCGCTGGACGAGGCCCGGTTCAGCGCCTCCCTCGCGCGTCTCGCGGGGACCTCCGTGGAGCGGCTGATGGCCCGCCCCGAACGGTCCGCCGCCGAGGCGCTGCTCGCCCGGGGGCTGCCGCCGCGCACCGCGCTGGGTGTGCTGCGCCCGCTGCTGTCGGCGCTGCTGTGCGACCCGGGGCTGACGACCTCCAGCCGGTGCGCGGATCTGGCGCTGCGGGGGTTCGCCCGGGGCCGGCTGTGTCTGCCCGGGGGCGGGGTGGCCTCGCTGCCGGAGCGGCTGGCCGCGACGCTGCCGGAGGGCACGGTGCGCACCGGGGTACGGGTCGGGGACATCGCGGTCAACCGGGTCACCACGGAGGAGTACGGCCCGCTCTCGTGCCGGGCCGTGGTGCTGGCGACGGGCGCGCGGGAGGCGGCGGAGCTGCTGCCGGGGCTGCGGGTGCCGAGGTTCCACCCGGTGACGGTGGTGCACCACACGGCCCCTCAGGCGCCGCCCACGGGGGCCTCGCTGGTGCTCGACGCGGACGGGACGGGGCCGGTGGCGCACACCGCCGTGGTGAGCGAGGTGGACGCGGCTCGGGCGCCGGGCGGGCGGGTGCTGATATCGAGCACGGTGCTGGGGGCGGCTCGGGCGGGGCTGGAGGAGGAAGTGCGGGGGCAGTTGGGGAGGGTGTACGGGGTGCCGACGGAGGAGTGGGAGCTGCTGGCGGCGCACCACGACCCGTGCGCCGTCCCGGCGATGGAGCCGCCGTACGACGTGCACCGCCCGGTGCGGGTGCTCTCGGGGCTCTACGTCTGCGGGGACCACCGTGCCACCAGCACGGTCCAGGGAGCCCTCCTCTCCGCGCAACGCGCGGCGACGGCGGTGCTCCACGATTTCTCCCTCCGCCCCCGGGAGATCCACCCACTGCCCTCAGCGGCCTGACACGGCCGACCGGCCGACCCGAGGCACACGTCCATCCCCTCCGACGCCCGACCCGCACCACCCCAGCCCCTCCGGCTTTTGGGCAGCACCCCTCAGCCCCTCCAGCGTTTGGGCAGCACCTCTCAGCCCCTCCGGCGTTTGAGGAGCGGGGGTTCGGGGGCTGGCCCCCGACCGTGGCCCGCAGGGTGCGGGGGCCTGCGGCACAGGGTCCGTCCTCAAACGCCGGACGGGCTGGGTTTGCTCGGGCCACCCGTGGCACAGGGTCCGTCCTCAAGCTGCCCCGGAGCTGCCTCTGGGAGGTGCCCCCAGACGGGCTGGGTTTTCCAGCCCCTCCGGCGTTTGAGGAGCGGGGGATCGGGGGCCGGCCCCCGACCGTGGCCCGCAGGGTGCGGGGGCCTGCGGCACGGGGGCACCCGGGCCGCACCGGGCGGGGCCCTGTGGCACAGGCCCACCCCGGGGCCGCACCGGGCGGGGCCCTGCGCGCGGATTCAGCCGAGCGCGGAGACGCGGTCGCGGTAACCCCGGACCGCCGCCGCCTCGCGGTACGGCTCCAGCCTCCGCTCAAAGTCCCGCACATACTCCAGCGCCCGCGCCGACCTCATCTCCGCCGCCTGCAACGCCGCCTCCGCCCCCAGCGCACACGCCTGATCCAGCTCCCCCAGCCCCAGCCGCGCCGACGCCAGCACCACCCGGCAGAACAGCCGGCTGCGCGCCAGCGCCGAGGGGCGCAGCTGGAGCGAGCGCTCCGCGTGCTGCACCGCCTGCCGGTACTGCTGGAGGTCCCGGTAGCAGTGCCCGAACTCGTCCGCCATCTGCGCCTCGTCGAAGAACCTCGCCCAGTACGGCACCTCGTCCCCCGGCCGCGCCGCCCCCAGCGCCCGTTCCGCCCGCACCAGACACGCCGTACACGCCCGCGCGTCCCCCAGCACGCCGTGCCCGCGCGCCTCCACCGCGTGCAGCAGCGCCTGCACCACCGGCGGGGCGGTCGGCCCCACCCCCTGCTGGGCGACCCGGGTGAGCTGGACCGCCTCCCGGCCGTGGCCGAGGTAGACCGCCTGGCGGGCCATGGTCACCAGCACATAGGACCCGTACGCGCGGTCCCCCGCCGCCTGCGCGAGCCGCAGCGCCTGGACGAAGTAGCGCTGGGCGAGCCCATGGGCGGCGATGTCGTACGAGGTCCAGCCGACCAGCCTGGTCAGATCGGCGACCGCCGCGAAGAGCCTGCGCCCGGTGACCTCCCCGTACGACCCGCGCAGCATCGGCTCCGCCTCGTGCTCCAGATAGCGCACCAGGGCCTGCCGGGCGTGCCCCCCGCCGTAGGCGTGGTCGAGGGTGCGGAACAGCTCCCCCACCGACCGCAGCGCCGCGATGTCCCCGCTGGAGACCCGCTGCCCGGGCCCCCGGTCCGTCCCCCGCTCGGCGACGGCCCGCTGCCGGGGCACCCCGGGGCCGCCCTGCGCGGGCACCCGTCCGGAGGGCTGCTCCGGCGCCCGCCCCACCCGTTCGTCGGCGCGGCCGATCAGCCAGTCCCGGCTGGGCACCACCAGACCCGCCGGGGTGAAGGCGATCTTGCGCAGCTCCGCGTGGCTGCCGGAGTCCTTGCGCCAGAGGCCGCTGACGATGTCCACGGCCTCCTCGGGGGTCGCGGCGAACTCCAGGCCCGCGTAGACGGGCGCACAGGCGTCGAGCCCGAGATCCTGGGCGGAGAGCCGGCGCCCGAGCCGCCGGGTGAAGACCTCGGCGATCAGCGCCGGGGTGGTGCCGCGCGGCTGCTGCCCGCGCAGCCAGCGGGTCACGGAGGTCTTGTCGTAGCGGAGGTCGAGACCGTGTTCAAGTCCGAGCTGATCGACTCGGCGGGCGAGGCCCGCATTGGAGAATCCGGCTTCCTGGATCAGTGCGGCAAGCTGGCGGTTGGGGATGCGCTGCGAGGGTCGTTCCGTCATCAGCTGTGCGGTCTCCTGCCTTCCGGGCCAGTCGCAGCCCTCATGGAACGGCGCGAATTTAGCGGCCTTTGCCCTGCACACCGCCACATTGGCCGCACATTCATCCGATCGTGTGAGGATCAGGGCCGGTACCGGCCCGGGACTGACGCCCCGGGGCCCCGCCACCGGGAGCGCCCCTCCCTCCCGGCCGTGCCCGCCCCCACCGCCGTACAGTGGCTGGGGCGCGGGAAGTGCCGCCGCGGAGTGAGGGTTCTAGGGAGGCAGTGCCGTGAGTGAGCTGCGGTTCGTCCGGCTGGGCTTCGGCGGGGAAGCCGTCGAGTACCAGGAGGCGTGGCAGAAGCAGCGCGAGGTCCACGCCGCCCGCTTCGCCGACGAGGTCCCGGACACCTGTCTGCTGCTGGAGCACCCCCCGGTCTACACGGCCGGGCGGCGCACCGAGGACAGCGAGCGCCCCCTGGACGGCACGCCGGTCATCGATGTGGACCGCGGGGGCAAGATCACCTGGCACGGCCCGGGCCAGCTGGTGGGATACCCGATCCTGAAGCTGCCGCGCCCGGTCGATGTGATCGCGCACGTCCGCAGGCTGGAGGACGCCCTGATCCGCACCTGCGCGGACTTCGGCCTGGAGACCAGCAGGATCGAGGGCCGCAGCGGTGTCTGGGTGCTGGGCGACCCGGTGGCGGACCGCCCGTCGGCCGGCGGTCTCGAACTGGACTTCGACCCCCGGCTCCAGGACGACGAGTTCGACCCCCGGCTGAACGGCCCCGAGTACGCCCCCTCCAACGCCGGCCAGCGCCGCGAGGACCGCAAGCTGGCCGCCATCGGCATCCGTATCGCCAAGGGCGTCTCCATGCACGGCTTCGCCCTGAACGTGAACCCGGACAACACCTGGTTCGACCGGATCGTGCCGTGCGGCATCCGGGACGCGGGGGTGGCGTCCCTCGCGGGCGAGGTGGGCCGCGAGATCACCATCGCCGAGGTGCTGCCCGTGGTGGAGCGGCGGCTGCGGGAGGTGCTGGAGGGCGCCGATCTCCGGCCGAGGACCGTGGGCGCGGCCGTGTAGCGCGCCCCGGACTCCGGGCGGCTCACCGGCCTCACCGCCCGCCGTACCCGGCCGGGGAATGCACCCCGGCGAGCCGGGGTTGGCCGGACGTAGAGCCGAACAATTGACGGGCGTACCCTGGTGTGCGCCGCAGAATCGAATGCCGCGATAGCAGAAAGGGGCGCCGACGTGTCCGCTGTCGCACCCGACGGACGCAAGATGCTGCGCCTGGAGGTCCGGAACGCCCAGACCCCCATCGAGCGTAAGCCGGAGTGGATCAAGACCCGGGCGAAGATGGGCCCCGAGTACACCAAGATGCAGGCGCTCGTGAAGAGCGAGGGGCTGCACACGGTGTGCCAGGAGGCGGGCTGTCCGAACATCTACGAGTGCTGGGAGGACCGCGAGGCGACCTTCCTCATCGGCGGTGACCAGTGCACCCGGCGCTGTGACTTCTGCCAGATCGACACGGGCAAGCCGCAGGCCCTGGACCTGGACGAGCCCCGCCGGGTCGGCGAGTCGGTCGTCACCATGGACCTGAACTACGCCACCATCACCGGCGTCGCCCGCGACGACCTGGAGGACGGCGGGGCGTGGCTGTACGCGGAGACCGTGCGGCAGATCCACGCGATGACGGCGGAGCGCGAGGGCGGCCACACCAAGGTCGAGCTGCTGATACCGGACTTCAACGCGGTCCCCGAGCAGCTGGCCGAGGTCTTCTCGTCCCGCCCGGAGGTCCTCGCGCACAATGTCGAGACCGTGCCCCGGATCTTCAAGCGGATTCGCCCCGGTTTCCGTTACGACCGCTCGCTCGAAGTGATCACCCGCGCCCGTGAGGCGGGGCTCGTCACCAAGTCCAATCTGATCCTGGGGATGGGCGAGGAGCGCGCGGAGGTCAGCGAGGCGCTGCGCCAGCTGCACGAGGCGGGCTGCGAGCTGATCACGATCACCCAGTATCTGCGCCCCTCGGTGCGCCACCACCCGGTCGAGCGCTGGGTGAAGCCGCACGAGTTCGTGGAGCTGAAGGAGGAGGCCGAGCAGATCGGCTACTCCGGTGTGATGTCGGGCCCGCTGGTCCGTTCGTCGTACCGGGCCGGCCGGCTCTTCGGCCAGGCGATGGAGCGGCGCCAGAGCCTCACCGCCCAGACTGTGTGAATTGAGGCACAAGCGCCTACCGCCCAGTAGTGGCGGGCGGCGCCGCGGCCCGTACTCCCCCGCAGGCAGGGGCGGTGTACGGGCCGCGTCACTGTTCCCGGGGCTTGCGGGCCGCTCGCGTCAGGGTTTCATCGGCGTTTGACCGCCCGGTCACCCGCTGGTAACACCATCGGGTAACCCTGTGGTCAGGTATCGCACACCTGCTCGCGCGCACACCCGTCCGACGGCCACGGCACCGGCCCGCGCGGGCGGCAGTCCGATCCACCGTTCACCCATCCCGAGGGGGCCTCAGCCCATGCAGGCCGTGCCACTACACCCGGTACGCGAGGCGGACTCCGTACGCCCGGTCCGCGCCACCGCCATTCCGTCGCTCACCCACGCCCTGCGCGCGATGGAGCGGCTGCTCCTCGGCGCGGGCCAGCGCACCGCCCGGCGCAACGCGTGGACGGCCGTCCTGGAGGACCGCCGCCGGGCCAGGGACCGGGCCGAGGCACAGCATGTACTGGAGGCCGTGTCGGGGCGCGCCTCGCAGGCCACGTAAACTTCCCGTTATGGCGAGGAAGGCAAAATCCGACAGCGCTGACGCTGCTGCGAACCCGGGGCGACTGAAGCAGATCGCTCTGACGTACAAGATGACCCGGAAGGCCGACCCGAAGATCGGTCTGATCATCGCGGGTGTGGGAATCGTCACCTTCGGTGCCTTCCTCGCGATCGGCTTCTGGGTCGGCTACCCCATCTATCTGGGCATTCTCGGCTTCCTGCTGGCGTTTCTCGCGATGGCGATCATCTTCGGCCGCCGCGCGGAGCAGGCCGCCTTCGGTCAGATGGAGGGGCAGCCCGGAGCCGCCGCCGCCGTTCTGCAGAATGTCGGCCGCGGCTGGTCCACGACCCCCGCGGTGGCGATGAACCGCAACCAGGACGTGGTGCACCGGGCCGTCGGCCGGGCCGGCATCGTGCTGGTGGCCGAGGGCAACCCGAACCGGCTCAAGACGCTGCTGGCGGCCGAGAAGAAGAAGATGGCGCGCATCGTGGTCGATGTCCCGGTGCACGACATCATGGTGGGCACGGGCGAGGGCCAGGTGCCGCTGAAGAAGGTCCGCACGACGATGCTGAAGCTGCCGAGGGTGCTGAACGGCGCCCAGGTCTCGGTGGCGAACGACCGGCTGCGCGCGATGGGCGATCTGATGAGCAACATGCCCATGCCGAAGGGGCCGATGCCCAAGGGGATGCGGATGCCGCGCGGCGGCCCGAAGGCACGCTGAGGCGCTCGAACACGACGAGACGAAGGGGGCTCCCGGATTCCGGGAGCCCCCTTCTCTGTGTGCCTCACTGGGCCTCTGTGGCTCTGTGGCTCTCTGGGCCTCTGTGGCTCTGTGGCTCTCTGGGCCTCTGTGGCTCTGTGGCTCTCTTGGCCCTGTGCCGCTTTCGCGCCGCCCCGCGGGCTAGACCCGCACCTGCACGGCGCGGGAGAGGCGGTCGTGCAGTCCGCGCCCGTCCCGGTCCCAGATCAGCGCGGGGAGCGCGAGACAGAGCAGGACGCTCCGCAGGGCGACCCGGCCGATCCCCAGCCGCCCGCCGTCGGCCGCGACGACCCGCAGGCCGAGGAGCCGCTTGCCCGGGGTGAAGCCGACCGTGCCGATGGTGACCAGGTTCAGTACGAGCAGGACGGCCAGCGCCCAGTTCCCCGCGGCCTGGCGGTCACCGCCCGCGAGGAGTCCGTATGCGATCAGGAAGCAGAGCCCCCAGTCGATGAAGAGGGCGCCGAAGCGCCGTCCGGTGGGGGCGATGGAGCCCGGTCCCGCCTCGGGCAGACCGAGCCGCTTGCCCCGGTGCCCGAAGTCGGCGCCCATCTCCTCGGCCGCCGCGCGGGGCCCGGAGAGCCACGATCCGATTGCTTGCCTGTTGTCCACCCGTCCACGGTACTGCGCCCGGAATTCCCGTCTTCCGCCCGGTCCCGTTTCCGGGGTGGCATGCCCATGCCCTCACACGGGCCCGTTCCGCCCCCGGGGCACCACCCTGGTTAACTTGTGCGAAACAAATGGGTCATGCTGGAGAAATCCCGTCTGCCTAAGGTCGGGTCCTGCGCGTGCCACCGCACTGGCCGCACGACCGAGCTGCAACCCCGCCCCGCCCGGGACGGGAGTAGGAGGAGTTGGATGTTCCAGAACGCCGACGACGCGAAGAAGTACATCGCCGACGAGGACGTCAAGTTCATCGATGTCCGGTTCTGCGACCTGCCAGGCGTGATGCAGCACTTCACGATCCCGGCCGCGGCGTTCGACCCGACCGAGGAGCTGGCGTTCGACGGCTCCTCGATCCGCGGCTTCCAGGCGATCCACGAGTCCGACATGGCGCTCCGCGCCGACCTGTCGACGGCCCGTGTCGATCCCTTCCGCCGGGACAAGACGGTCAACATCAACTTCTTCATCCACGACCCGATCACCGGCGAGCAGTACAGCCGTGACCCGCGGAACATCGCCAAGAAGGCGGAGACCTACCTCGCCTCCACCGGCATCGCGGACACCGCGTACTTCGGCCCGGAGGCGGAGTTCTACGTCTTCGACTCGGTGCGCTTCAGCACCTCCGCCAACGAGGGCTTCTACCACATCGACTCCGAGGCCGGCGCCTGGAACACGGGCGCCGTCGAGGACAACCGCGGCTACAAGGTCCGCTACAAGGGCGGCTACTTCCCCGCCCCGCCGGTGGACCACTTCGCGGACCTCCGCGCGGAGATCTCCCTGGAGCTGGACCGCCAGGGCCTCCAGGTCGAGCGCCAGCACCACGAGGTGGGCACGGCCGGCCAGGCGGAGATCAACTACAAGTTCAACACGCTGCTCGCCGCCGCCGACGACCTGATGCTCTTCAAGTACATCGTGAAGAACGTCGCCTGGCGCAACGGCAAGACCGCGACCTTCATGCCGAAGCCGATCTTCGGCGACAACGGCTCGGGCATGCACGTCCACCAGTCGCTCTGGCAGGGCGGCGTCCCGCTCTTCTACGACGAGCAGGGTTACGCGGGCCTGTCGGACACCGCCCGCTACTACATCGGCGGCATCCTCAAGCACGCCCCCTCGCTCCTCGCCTTCACCAACCCGACGGTGAACTCCTACCACCGCCTGGTCCCCGGCTTCGAGGCCCCGGTCAACCTGGTCTACTCCCAGCGCAACCGCTCGGCGGCCATGCGCATCCCGATCACGGGCTCCAACCCCAAGGCCAAGCGCGTCGAGTTCCGCGCCCCGGACCCGTCATCCAACCCGTACCTGGCCTTCTCGGCCCTGCTGCTCGCCGGCCTCGACGGCGTCAAGAACAAGATCGAGCCCGCCGAGCCGATCGACAAGGACCTCTACGAACTGGCCCCCGAGGAGCACGCGGGCGTCCCCCAGGTCCCGACCTCCCTGCCGGCGGTCCTGGACGCCCTGGAGGCGGACAACGAGTACCTCCAGGCGGGCGGGGTGTTCACCTCCGACCTGATCGAGACCTGGATCGACTTCAAGCGCACCCAGGAAATCGCCCCGATCCAGCTCCGGCCGCACCCGCACGAGTTCGAGCTGTACTTCGACATCTAGGACGACACGCCTTCGCCTCGGCGGGCCGCCACCGGTTTCCGGTGGCGGCCCGCCGCGCTTTCGTTCCGGCCCGGGCGCCGGAGCGGGCGCCCCGGCGGGGAGGGGGGCGGGGTGGTTCACCGCGTCCCGGCGGGGCCGGGGGGGTTCACCCGACTGCGCGGATGAGGGATGACCTTGGGGGCGCACCCTCTAGGGTGTTCGGCATGTCTGAGCCTGAGCTGATCCGGATCGTCTCCCGCTCCTCCCCCATGGCCCTCGCGCAAGTCGAGCGCGTACGGGCCGAGTTGACGCGGCACCGGCCCGGGGTGCGGACCGAGGTGGTGCCGGTGACGACCTCCGGGGACCGGTGGATGGGGGATCTCGCCCGGCTGGGCGGGAAGGGGGCGTTCACCAAGGAGGTGGACGCGGCGCTGCTGGCCGGGGAGGCGGATCTGGCGGTGCACTGTGTGAAGGACGTGCCGGCCGACCGGCCGCTGCCGGCGGGGACGGTGTTCGCGGCGTTCCTGGAGCGCGACGACATCAGGGACGCGCTGGTGCACCCCGGCGGGCTGGGGCTCGACGCCCTGCCGCAGGGGACCCGGATCGGGACGTCCTCCGTGCGCAGGGTGGCGCAGCTGGCCGTGTCGCATCCGCATCTGGAGTGTGTGCCGATGCGCGGGAACGCCAACCGGAGGCTGGAGAAGCTGGCGGGCGGGGAGGCGGACGCGCTGCTGCTCGCGGTGTCGGGGCTGGCGCGGATCGAGCGGCTGGACGTGGTCAGCGAGGTGCTGTCGGTGGAGACGATGTGCCCGCCGATCGGGGCCGGGATTCTCGCGCTCCAGTGCCGGGAGGACGACACCGCGACCATCGAGGCGGTGAGCGGGCTCGGCGATCCGGCGGTGCACCGGGAAGCGACGGCGGAGCGGATGTTCCTCCATGTGCTCCAGGGGCACTGCAATTCGCCGATCGCGGGGTTCGCGCGGGCCGAGCGGAGCGGGGAGCTGTCGCTGCGGGCGAAGGTGTTCACACCGGACGGGAAGCGGGTGCTCAACGCGCACGAGTGGGCGGGCCCGCTCGACCCGGCGACGCTGGGGACCTCGGTCGCCGTGGCACTGTTGCGCCAGGGTGCGCGGGAGCTGATCGACCGGATCGCCCACTGACGGCCCCGGTTCTGGGCGAGGATGCGCGCGAGGGAACAGGCGGACGGGGAGGAGGGCGCCCGGTGACCGGCGACGGCCGCGTGGGACCACCCCGCTCGGGCAGCGGACGCGGCACGCTCCGGGCGTTCCTGGACTGCCACCGCGCGACCCTCGCCATGAAGTGCGCGGGGCTCACCGACGAGGAGTTGCCGCGCCGCGTCGAGCGCACGGCCGAGCCCCTGGACGTGACCGGGTACCAGCGGCGATGGGGCGAGGAGGTGTCGCTGCGGATGGTGGTGGCGCATGTGCTCCTGGAGCACGGGCGCCACAACGGGCACGCCGGCCTGCCGCGTGAGGGAATCGACGGTGTGGTGGGCGCCTGAGCCGCCGCCATATCGCCCTTTATGCACTAGTGCATAAATTCATTGCAGCTAATGCAGAAAAGCGTTAGCGTCGGTGGCATGCCCGCGACGTCACCCGTGCCCATCACCCTCACCGGGCGGCACATCCGCCTCGAACCGCTCGCCCCGGCGCACCTCCCCGACCTCTTCGCCGCCGGCGGCGGGGACGACGAGGTCTGGCGCTGGCTGGGCGGGCCCACCCCGCGCACCGAGGACGAGCTGGGCGGGAAGCTGCGCGAGCTGCTCGGCGAGGCCGAGCGGGGGGAGTGCGTGCCCTTCGCCGTCGTTCTGCTGCGGACCGGCCGGGCGATCGGCTGGACCGTCTATCTGGACATCGACGCCGGAAACGAGCGGCTGGAGATCGGCTCGACCTGGTACGGCAGGGAGCACTGGCGCACCGCGGTCAACTCCGAGGCCAAGCTGCTCCTGCTCACCCACGCCTTCGAGGATCTGGGGATGGGCCGGGTGCAGTTGAAGACCGACCACCTCAATGAGCGCTCCCAGGCCGCCATCGCCCGTCTCGGCGCCCGGCGCGAAGGGGTGCTGCGCCGCCATCGGATGCGGCCCGACGGGAGCTGGCGGGACTCGGTCCACTTCTCGATCCTCGGCGACGAGTGGGCGGCCGTGAAGGAGCGTCTCCGTGCCGAACACTGACTCCGCGATCACCGTCGAACGGCTGACGTACTTCCCCGTGAAGGGATGCGCCGGTACGGACGTGGTCTCCGCCGCCCTCGTGGAGACGGGACTGCTGCACGACCGCACCTTCATGATCGTGGACGCCGTCGATGGCTCCTTCCGCAGTCAGCGGACGCTGCCCGCCATGGCCGCCGTCCGGCCGGAGGTCCTCGACGGCGGGGCCCGGCTGCGGCTGGCGGCCGATGGCGTCGAGACCCTGGTGGTCGAGGTCGACCCCGAGGCCGGGCGCCGGGCGGTGAGCATGTTCGGGAAGCCGATCGGCGAGGGCGCGGACCAGGGCGACACCGTGGCCGAGTGGTTCTCCGAGGTGCTCGGCGCCGCGTCCCGGCTGGTGCGGGCGGTGCCGGGGTACGACCGGGACGGCTGGGGCGAGACCCCGGGGAAGGTCGCCTTCGCCGACGCGCACGCCCTGCTGATCGTCTCCCGGGCCTCGCTGGACGGTCTGAACGCGCGGATCGAGGCCCACGGGGGCCGGCCCGTGCCGATGGACCGCTTCCGGCCGAACATCGTCCTCGGCGGCTGCGCCGAGCCCCACACCGAGGACGGGATGCGCGGACTGGAGGCCGGGAGCGTCCGCCTCGCCTACGCGGTACGGGCGACGCGCTGTGCGGTCCCGATGGTCGACCAGACCACCGGGGTGCGGGCGGGGCCCGAGCCGATCCGTACGCTCGCGGGCTACCGGCGCGAGCCCGAGTACGACAACAAGGTCAGCTTCGGGGTGAAGGCCGCCGTGGCGCGGCCGGGCACCCTGACCGTCGGCGACAGGGTGCGGGTGACCCGCTGGGCGCCCCCGCCCCCCGCCCCGGCGGGCAGCGCACCGGGCGGGGCGGCGGGCGGGGTGGACCAACGGCCCTAGGGAGTTTCTTTCGGATCGGGCCGGATCGGTGAGCGGGGTCCGGTGCCGTGGATCGCGAGGCGGAGGAGGGAGCCCACGCGGAGCGTCGGCGACCGGCGACAGCGCGGCGAGGCGCGGCACCGGGGCTCGCGAGCCCGGCACGATCCGAAAGAGACGACCCAGCGGGTCAGCGGCCGTAGCGGATCAGCGCGCGCACCATGCGGCAGGTGGTGTCGGACGGCGGGTGGATGCCGATCAGGTCCGCCGTCGTCCGTATCCGTGCGTTGTCGGCGGTGGCCGGGGGGTGGACACCCCCGTCGAGCAGGGCGATGGCCAGGCGCATCGCCTTGAGCCTGCGGTTGTGGTTCACATACCACTCGCGCGGGCGGCCGGCCGGGAGCGGGTGCTTCCGGAGCGGTGGGGCGGCGGACGCGGTGGGTGCGGTGGGTGCGGCGGATGCTGCTGATGTGGTCGGGTGAGCGGTGTCGGTCGGCTTCGTCATGACTCTGGCTGCGGCCATCGGCAAACCTCCAGGCGCGGTGGCGGGACCATCCCGAACTGCTCTCCATTCTAGGTCCCGGCACTGACAATCGCCCCTGGCCAGGCAGGGTTTGGAGGGTCCGCGCGAGAGAGCGTCCGGATATCGTCGCGGGATGGAGATCTGGATCAACCCCGTCTGTTCCAAGTGCCGCGGCGCCCTCGCCCTGCTCGACGCGGAAGGCGCCGCGTACACCGTGCGGCGCTATCTGGAGGACGTGCCGGACGAGGACGAGATCCGCGCGGTGCTGGAGCGGCTCGGACTGGAGCCCTGGGACATCACCCGCACCCGGGAGCCCGGGGCACAGCGGCTCGGACTGGCGGAGTGGGCCCGGGAGGAGAGCGCGCGGGGGCGGTGGATCGAGGCGCTGGCCCGGCACCCCGAACTGATCCAGCGGCCCATCATCACGGCGGAGGACGGCACCGCGGTGGTGGCGCGCACGGACGAGGCGGTGCGGGACGCGCTGGGGCGCCGCCGGGGAAAAGGGGAGGCCGGGGAGACGGTGCGCGCATAGGGTGGCGGCGCCCGGTGACGCAGGACCGGACCCGACCCTCGGAGGAGCCTCCGGCATGAGCCCCGCATCCCAGTCCCTCGACGTTCCCGCCGCCTTCGCCGCGTCGTACGGCGTCGGCGATCCGGCCGCCCGCGCCTGGGTCGCCGCGCTGCCCAAGCTGGCCGCGGACCTCCTGGACCGCTGGGACCTGCGGCCCGACGGCCCGCCCGGGCACGGCATGGCCTCACTCGTCCTGCCGGTGAGACGGGCGGATGGAACGGACGCGGTGGTGAAGTTCCAGCGGGTCACCGAGGAGACCGCCGGGGTGCCCGCCGGGCTGCGTGCCTGGGGCGGCCAGGGGGTGCTGGAGCTGTACGACCACGATCCGGCCACCGGCACCATGCTGCTGGAGCGGCTGGACGCCGCCCGCCCGCTGTCGTCCGTCGCCGACACCGACGACACCGCCGCGATGGGGATTCTCGCCGGGGTGATGGCGCGGCTGGTGGCGGTGGAGGCGCCCGAGGGGCTGCGGCGGCTGGACGATGTCGCCGCCGCCATGCTGGAGGAGGTGCCGAGGGCGCTGCCGGCGGTGCGCGACCCGGACGAGCGGCGGCTGCTGCGCAGATGCGCCGACACCGTGGCGGAGCTGATCGGCGACGAGCCGGGGAACCGGCTGCTCCACTGGGACCTGCACTACGACAACGTCCTCGCCGGGCAGCGGGAGCCCTGGCTGGCCATCGACCCCGAACCACTCGCCGGTGACCCCGCCTTCGAGCTGTGGCCGGCGCTGGACACCCGCTGGGAGGAGGTGGTGGTGCCGACGGGGGATGTCACCCGTGCGGTGCTGCGCCGCTTCGACCTGCTGACCGAGGTGCTGGGGTTGGACCGGGGGCGGGCGGTGGGGTGGACGATGGGGAGGGTGCTGCAGAACGCGTTGTGGGAAGTGGAGGATGGGGGGGTGGGGGTGGAGGGGGCGCAGGTGGCGGTGGTGAGTGCGCTGCTGACCCGCGAGCCCGCCCCACCGGTGCGCTGACCCGGCGCACCGGTGGGTCTCCTCCGGCGTGTGGGCAGCGCCCCTCGGCGTTCGGCGTTCGGCGTTCGGCGTTCGGGCCGCGCTACCCGAACCCCGTCGGCGGGCCGAGGCACGAAATCCAGCCCCGCTGGGGGCAGCTCTGGGGGAGTTCGAGGAGCACCACCCCAACCCTCCGGCGATTGGGGCAGCACCACCTCAGCCCCGCTGGGGGCACCTCCCAGAGGCAGCTCTGGGGGAGTTTGAGGCAGCACCACCCCAGCCCCTCCGGCGATTGAGCCGCACCACCCCAGCCCCTCCGGCGATTGAGGCAGCACCACTCCAGCCCCTCCGGCGATTGAGCCGCACCACCCCAGCCCCTCCGGCGTTTGAGGAGCGGGGGTTCGGGGGCTGGCCCCCGACCGTGGCCCGCAGGATGCGGGGTCCTGTGGCACAGGGTCCGTCCTCAAACGCCGGACGGGCTGGGGTGTGCCGGACGGGCTGGGATTGCCGGACCCGCTGGGATTGCTCGGGACACCCCCGGTGCGGCGTCCGTCCTCAAACGCCGGACGGGCTGGGTGTGCCGGACGGGCGGGAGGGGCCGGACCTGCCAGGTTTGCTCGGGACACCCCCGGTGCCGGGTCCGTCCTCGAACTCCTCCAGAGTTGCCTCTGGGAGGTGCCCCCAGACCGGCTGGAGGGGCGGAGCCGGGTTCGCTGGCGGGGTGCGGGATTGCGAGCGCGCGGGGGGGGCGGGTGCGGGTCGGACAGGGGTTGAGGTCAGGGGAGTTGTGATTCGGCCTCCGCGAGGATCTCCGTCAGCCTCACCCCGAAGCGGGCATCACACGCATTCGGCTCCCCACTCCTGATCGCCTGGCGCAGCTCATCCACCGCCTGCCGCAGCGCGTTCACCGCGTCCGACCCCTTCGGCAGCACCGCCCTCCCCCGCTCCCCCGCGAACTCGACGCTCACGCCGGCCGCCCTCCGGGGGGCGCCCAGGCCGATCGTCGCCGTGCTCGATCCGCCGGAGGCGTGCTGGAGCACCAAGTGCACGGTGCCGGTGTCCCGCGCCCCGGGGATCGCCCTCACCTCCGTCACCTCCCCGAGGAAGGGGATCAGCACCGACAGCACATGCGGTCCGACATCCCACAGCCCGCCCTTCTCGCGGCGCCACGGCGACGGCGGGTACCGGACGTCCTCGCCGGGGGTGTTCCGCGAGCCGAGCCACACCGCGGAGGCGGTGAACCACCCGCCCGCCGCCGACTGCTCCGCGATCCAGATCGCGGTGTCCGGGTCGAATCGCGGTGTGCAGAAGACCACGGAAGCCACCCCGGCGCGTGCCGCCGCCTCGGCCGTCTCCCGGGCGGCGGCCACGCTGGTGGCCACCGGCTTGTCGAGGATCAGATGGCGGCCGGCCTCGGCGGCCCGCGCGGCCAGCGGGGCCTGGACGTCGGGCGGCAGCGCGAAGGCCGCCGCCTCGCACTCCGCGAGGAGCGCGTCGATTCCCTCGTCCCCGGAGTACGCCTCCGTGCCGTGCGCGCGGGCGAGCGCGGCGGCGGCCTCCGGCCTTCTGGCCCAGACCCCGGCGAAGTCCACCCCGCCGTGCGCGGCGAGGGCCGGCGCATGGGCGTGTTCCGCCCACGGACCGGCGCCGAAGAGACCACAACGTAGGTTCCGCACGGGATTGTCCATGCGTACCAGTGTGACCGGCGCCACCGCCCCACCGGGGCGGAATCCGGTGAGTACCCGGCATACGGGGCTCCGGGGCCCGCGTAACACGGGGTTCACAATAGGGCAACGGCCGGGAAATGGGACATTGCGAAGCTGCACCGCAGAGAGCACCACCGCACCACCCGCACCACCCGCACCGGCCCGCCGCACCCGCAAAGGACGACCCCGTGACCTTCAAGGCCGAGTACATCTGGATCGACGGCACCATGCCGACGGCCAAGCTGCGTTCCAAGACGAAGATCCTCGGCGACGGCGCCGAGCTGCCGCTCTGGGGCTTCGACGGGTCCAGCACCAACCAGGCCAAGGGCCACGCGTCCGACTGCGTACTGAAGCCGGTCTTCTCCTGTCCCGACCCGATCCGGGGCGGCGGCGATCTGCTGGTGCTCTGCGAGGTCCTCAACACGGACATGACCCCGCACGAGTCGAACACCCGGGCCGAGCTGGTGGAGCTGGCCGAGCGGTTCACCGCGCAGGAGCCGGTCTTCGGCATCGAGCAGGAGTACACCTTCTTCGAGGGCGACCGTCCGCTCGGTTTCCCCGTCGGCGGCTTCCCCGCCCCCCAGGGCGGCTACTACTGCGGAGTCGGTGTGGACGAGATCCACGGCCGTGACGTGGTGGAGGCGCACCTCGACAACTGCCTCAAGGCCGGGATCGGGATCTCCGGCATCAACGCCGAGGTCATGCCGGGCCAGTGGGAGTTCCAGGTCGGCCCGCTCGGACCGGTCGAGGTCGCGGACCAGCTGTGGATCGCGCGCTGGCTGCTCTACCGCACCGCCGAGGACTTCGGGGTCGCGGCGACGCTCGACCCCAAGCCGGTGAAGGGCGACTGGAACGGCGCGGGCGCGCACACCAACTTCTCCACGAAGGTGATGCGGGAGGGCCCCGAGGGGTACGCCGCCATCATCACCGCGTGTGAGTCGCTGGGCGAGGGCTCCAAGCCGCTGGACCACGTCAAGAACTACGGCGCGGGCATCGACGACCGTCTCACCGGACTGCACGAGACCGCGCCGTGGAACGAGTACAGCTACGGGGTCTCCGACCGGGGCGCATCGGTGCGCATCCCCTGGCAGGTGGAGAAGGACGGCACGGGTTACCTGGAGGACCGGCGGCCCAACGCCAACGTCGACCCGTACGTGGTGACCCGGCTGATGGTGGACACCTGCTGCACGGCGCTGGAGAAGGCCGGGCAGGTCTGAGCCGTGCCGTTCCGTCAAGACCGTGGGGGCGCCCGCCGATTCGGCGGGCGCCCCCACGGGTGTGTCCGCTTCGGTGTCCGAGGAGTGGGACGGCTGTCCGGGGCGGGCACCGGTGGCCGAGGCACTGCCGTGGTGCGCTCCCACCGCGCTGAGCGGGGAAGTTACCGGCCAGAGAGGGGATTTCCGGCCTGGCGGGTGGGACGGCACCACCCGGGTGTGACGCGATCGGCGTCTCGAACCGTGAGAGAGGCCCTCGTTCACGCCGTGGACATCTGCTTCAATGAGCCCATGGCCAGCTTGGAGAAACCCGCGACAGGTCGCAGTGACCTGGAGCCCTTCTGGCCCTCCCGGCAGCACCACGACTTCGACCGGGAGTGTTGCCGCGCGATGAACGCGCAGGCCCTCTAAAGCCGTCCTTCGGCCTTCGGCCCGCGCGCACGACGTACGTCCGTCCTACCGACTCGACGACTCGACGACTCCATCGCGCGAAAGAGAGCTGACCTCTCATGGCGAACTCCCGCCCCCTCTCCGCCCTGTCCGCCGCGGTCAACGGAAGCGCCGCCTCAGCGGCCTCCGCCGCGACCGCCGCTGTCCACGCGGGAGCGCTGAACCCCGCCCGCCACCGGTTGCGCGCCATAGACCGGGACGAGGTGGTGCCCCCGGGCAGCCTCGTCGACGTGGCGGAGTTCCTGCCGCCGGGCGCCACCTGGCTGCCCGTGCCCCAGCACAGTGTCCCCGGGCTGCCCGGCCGGCCGCCGATGGTCGGCTATCTCGTCCTCGTACCGGCCGACCAGCATCCGCCCGCGGCACTCACCCCCGTCCGTGTCCCCGACGAGCCGGAGGAACCGGTGGAGCCGGCCGGGCCGGTGCGCATCGACGCGGCGGAGCGGGTCGCGTGGGTGGGCGGTACGGCGCTCGATCTGACCTATCTCGAATTCGAGCTGCTGGCGCATCTGGTGGCGCATCCGCACCGGGTGCACACCCGCGACCAGCTGGTGACGACGGTGTGGGGGTACGGGCATGTGGGCGACGGGCGCACCGTCGACGTCCATGTCGCCCGGCTGCGCCGCAAGCTCGGCGCCGAGCACCGCCGTACGATCCAGACCGTGCGGCGGGTCGGCTACAAGTACACACCGTGAGCGACGGCCCGGCCCCGGCACACCCGCCGGGGCCGGGCCGCGCCCCCTCACCCCTGGTCAGGCCCGGGCGCGGGCCTTCGCCACGGCTCCCAGCGCCAGGTCGAACGCCAGGAACACCAGCAGGGTGACGCCGAGCAGCGGCACGAACCAGCCGACGAACACGGTGGCCGCGGTGAGCGGCAGCAGCGCGGTCGCCGGGACGCGCCGCCAGGCGCCGCGCGGCACCGGCCTTCCGCCGGCGAACAGCCGCGCCTTGGTGGGCCTGCGCAGCCACCACATCCGGTAGCCCCAGAGGATCAGCGCGATGAGCGCGAGCGCCAGGGCCGCCAGCGCGAGCTGGTTGGGCAGCCCGAACAGGACGCCCATGTGCGCGTCGATGCCGAACCGGGTGAGCTGGGCGAGTACGGGGTGGTCGGAGAAGCGCAGTTGGTCGATGACCGTGCCGTCCGCCGGGTCGACGGCGGCGGAGTCGAGCTGGACGGGGAAGGTGGTGTCGGTCTCCTTGACCACATAGCCGGTGCCCTCGGAGGGGAGGGTGACAGCCAGCTTCCCGGAATCGATTCCGGCGGTACGGGCGGACTCCAGCGCCTTGTCGATGCCGACGTCCGCCCCCTGGCGGGCCGCTCCCCCGCCGCCGCCGTGGCCCTCGTGCCCCTCGTGGCCCCCGCCGGAGGCGGAGCCTCCGTCGAGGGTGGCCGACACGGCGGGGGTGGCGCCGCCGAGCTGGTCCTGGACGGCTCCGATGTTCTCGCCCGCGTAGCGGGACCAGGTCAGTCCGGTGGCGGAGAGCAGGACGAGACCGGTCACCGCCCACAGGCCGACGGAGCCGTGCCAGGTGAGGGTGCGCCGGCGGCCCCGGGCACCGCGCTCCGGGACGAGCAGGGCGCGCTTGCCGGCGCGCCTGCGGCCGAGCCAGAGCAGCAGGCCGCCGAGGGCGACGACCCAGAGCCAGCTCGCGGCGAGTTCGCTGTAGTTGCGGCCGATCTCGCCGAGGTGGAGATCCCGGTGCAGCTCGTCGAGCCAGGTGCGCAGGGGGAGGGCGCCGGAGCTGCCGTAGGAGGGCAGCTCACCGCGTATCTCGGCGGTGTACGGGTTGACGAAGACGGCGAGTGACCTGCCCTCCTCGACACCGGGGGCGCTCATCAGCACCCGGGTGGTGGACTCGCCGTCGGGCGCGGGCCAGACGGCGGTCACCGTGCCGTCGGGGCGGGCCTCCCGGGCGGCGTCGACCTGGGCGGAGAGGGGGAGGGCGCGGTCGCCCTCGGGGACGGTCAGCTCATGGCGGTAGACGATCTTCTCTGCCTGGAAGGAGAGGGCGTAGAGAAGGCCGCTGAGGGCGGCGACCAGCAGGAGCGGGCCGACCAGCAGACCGGCGTAGAAGTGGATGCGGAGGGCGAGTGGCCGCAGGGCGCTCCAGGTGGAGGAGGGGGCGCCGGGTGTCGCGGCGGTCTCCTGCTCCGTCTCGGTGCGGCCCTCGGTACGACCCTCGGTGGGGGCGTCGATGGACATGGCGGTCCTAGGGAGTTGTGAGTGACATGGGGAACCGGCCCCAGGTCAGACAGCAGCTCCGGGGGCCGTGGCGCGGGGTGCGAGGGGCGCGGGCGGGCCACGGCGCACGAGCGAGTCGGCGAGGAGAAGGCTGCGGCGCCGGGCGCGGGCGGGGCGGCGGCGCACGGGCCGGGGGGCGGGGTCGGGCAGCGGCCGTACGACGGCGAGGAGCAGCCGCAACGGGGTGAAGGCGAGGGCGGCGACGGCGCGCGCGAGCCGGAGGAAGGCGGCTTCGCCCCGGGCCAGCCAGACCGCGCACACGGCGGCGGAGAGGAGGTGCGCGGCGACCATGGCGACGGGCGAGGGCCCGAGAAGACCGAGGTCGGGGGTGGGGTCGGGGGTGTGGTGGTGCGCGGGCTCGGGTGCGCCGTGGAGCTGGGCGCGCGCGAAGTAGAGGTGGAGGGCGCCCTGCACGGCGAGCAGCCCCAGCCCGATGGTGAGGGCGCCGCGCCGGCGCGCGGCGGCGAGCCAGGCGAGGGCGGAGATGAGGGGGAAGGCGGGGAGGAGGGGGGTGAGGGGGATGTCGTGGCCGGAGACGAGGGTGTGGCCGAGGGTGGCAAGGGAGATGCAGATCGCCGCGAAGAGGAGGGCGCGGAGGGCGCGGAGGGGGGAGCGGGCGTCTGTCATGGTGGGGATATGGTGCCACCGGGGTGGAGGTTTTGGGCCATGGGGGCGGTTATTTTCTCGCCGCCGGGATGGCCTTGGGGTGGTGGGGCGCGCCTTCCGGGTGGCGGTCGGGAGGCATTGGCGTGTGCGGCGCGGGAGGGCGGGGTCTGTGCGACAACTCCAGCCTGTCTGGGGCGCCTCCCGGGGCCAGCTCCGGGGGAGCTTGAGGACGGACCCTGTGCCACAGGTGACCCGAGCAGTTTCAGCCCGTCCGCGGACAGTTTCAGCCCGTCCGGCGATTGAGGACGGACCCCGCACCGCAGGTGACCCGCACAAACCCAGCCCGTCCGGCGATTGAGGACAGACCCTGGTCCACAGGTGACCCGAGCAACTCCAGCCCGTCCGGCGATTGAGGACGGACCCTGTGCCACAGGACCCCGCATCCCGCGGGCCACGGTCGGGGGCCGGCCCCCGAACCCCCGCGCCTCAAACGCCGGCGAGGCTGGATTTCGTGCCTCGGCTCCCCGGCGAGGCCGGGGGTCGTGCCTGGCTTTGTGCCTCGGCTCCCCCGCAGAGGTGGATGCCGTGCCTCGGGTCCTCCGCGAGGCTGGGTGATGCGGCTCAGCTCCCCGGCGAGGCCGGGGATCGTGGATCGGCTCCCCCGCAGAGGTGGATGCCGTGCCTCGGCTCCCCGGCGAGGCTGGGTGATGCGGCTCAGCTCCCCGGCCACGCTGAGGGGTGTGCCTCAGCCACCCCCGCCGGGCTGAGGAAACCCCGGCCCCGTCCGGAGGCACCCCCCGGAGGGAGCGAGTCAGCACGGGAGGTTCTTCCCGTAGCAGAAAGACGTGGTGGCAGCAGGGGGGCACGGGGCAGGGTGGGGGGATGAGGCTATTGGTGTTGGGCGGGAGCGAGTTCGCGGGGCGGGCCCTGGTGGCCGGCGGGGTGGGGCGGGGGTGGGAGGTGAGTGTGTTCAACCGGGGGCGGCGCCCGGCGCCCCCCGGGGTGCGGGCGCTCGTCGGCGACCGGGAGCGGCCCGGGGGTCTCGACGCGCTCCGGGGCGGGGAGTGGGACCTCGTGGTCGACACCTGGGCCTCCGACCCCCGCGTGGTGCGCGACTCCGCGCGGCTGCTCGCCGGACGCGCCGGGCGGTACGCCTATGTGTCGAGCTGCTCCGTCTACGCCTGGCCGCCCGCCACCGGGTTCGACGAGAGCGCCCCGGTCGTGGACGCCTCCCCCGACGCGTCCGGCGTCCCCTACGCGGAGGCCAAGCGCGGCGGCGAGATCGCCGCCGTCGAGGCCTTCGGCGAGCACCGCTCCCTGCTGGTGCGGGCCGGGCTGCTGCTCGGCCCGCACGAGAACGTGGACCGGCTGCCGTGGTGGCTGCGGCGCGTCGCCCGGGGCGGCCCGGTCCTCGCCCCCGGCCCCCGGGACAACCCGCTCCAGTACATCGACGTACGCGATCTCGCCGAGTGGACCCTGTCGGCGGCGCAGGCCGGGCTCAGCGGCCCGTACAACCTCGTCGGCGAGGCCGGGCGGACGACGATGGAGGAGGTGCTGACGGCCTGCGCGCGGGTCACCGGCTCGGTCGCCGAGCTGCGCTGGACCCCGCCGGAGGCGATCATCGCTGCGGGCATCGAGCCCTGGACGCACCTCCCCCTCTGGGTCCCCCGCACCGAGGCCGCCGAACTGCACAACGCGCTCTACGGGCTGAGCGTCGCCAAGGCGTCCGGCGCCGGGCTGCGGTGCCGGCCGCTCGCGGAGACCGTGGCCGACACGTGGGCGTGGATGCGGGACGCCGGGGAGTCCGGGGAGCGCCCGGTGCGGGCGGCGGCGGGGCTGGCACCGGAGCTGGAGGCCCGGGTACTGGGCCTGGCCGGGGACCGCCCGGCCCCCGGCGCGGCCGGTCCCGTGGGGCCCTAGGACAAGGCCGGAGGGTGGTGCCGGCTACACCCCCGGTCCGGTGGCGGGGCCCAGTGCCCCCGCCCCGTGTCCGGGACAGACTGGTGGCCGGACCGCACACTCCCGGGGGGACGGCCATGAACGCGACGAGGATCGGGGCGGCGGTGGTGGCCGCCGTCCAGGGGCTGGCGCTGACCCTGCTGGCACTGGCCGGATCGGTCACGCTCTTCGTGTCGGCGGTGGTCTCCATCGCCCTGATCCCCATCGGCGTCGGGGTCTTCACCACCCCGGCGGTCCTGCATCTGGTGCGGCTGCACAGCGCCCGGCGCCGGCTGCTGGCGGCCACCTGGGCGGGGCGGCGGATTCCGGCCGCGCACCGCCCCTTCCCCCGCGATCTGCGCGGCGGGGTCACCGGCCAGGTCGAGCGCTGCTCCCTGATGCTGAAGGACCCGGCCACCTGGCGCGATCTCCAGTGGCTGCTGGTGGACATGACCGCCGGGGCGGTCGTCGCCGCGCCGGCCCCCGGGCTGATCCTGCACGGTCTCTTCGGGCTGCTGGTCGCCGCCGGGCTGTGGATACCGCTGGCCGATGCCTCGGACGGCCCGTACTGGTACGCCTTCGTCCCGGTCCAGGGCTGGGGCACCGGCGGTCTCGCGGCGCTGCTCGCGCTCGCCCTGATCGTCCTCGCGGTCAAGGCCAACCCGGCCCTGGTCCGTATCCACTTCCAGCTCACGGCGGCGGTCCTCCAGCCCGACCGGGAGGGCGAGCTGGAGCAGCGGATCGACCGGCTCACCGAGACCCGGCACGACGCCCTGGACACCTCGGCGGCCGAGCTGCGCCGGATCGAGCGCGACCTCCACGACGGGGCGCAGGCCCGGCTGGTGGCGATGGGCATGAACCTGGGCACGGTGGAGGCGCTGATCGAGAAGGACCCGGCGCGGGCGAAGCTGCTGCTCGCGCGGGCCCGGGCGGACTCCGCCGAGGCGCTGACCGAACTGCGCGACCTGGTCCGGGGCATCCATCCGCCGGTGCTGGCCGAGCGGGGTCTCGGGGACGCGGTGAAGGCGCTGGCTCTGCGGCTGCCGGTCCGGACCGAGGTGGATGTGGAGCTGACGGGGCGCACCGAGGCGGCGGTGGAGTCGGCGGCGTACTTCGCGGTGAGCGAGACCCTGGCCAACGCCGTCAAGCACGCGGGCGCGGAACGGATCTGGGTGGACATCTCCCACGCGGAGGGCGCGCTGCGGATCGCGGTCACCGACGACGGCGGGGGCGGCGCGGTGATCGGCCCGGAGGCGCGGGCGGGGGCGCCGGAGGGGTCCGGGACGGGTCTGAGCGGGATCGAGCGCAGGCTCGGTACATTCGACGGCGTCCTGGCCGTCAGCTCGCCCGCCGGCGGCCCCACCATGGTCACCATGGAGATCCCTTGCGCGTTGTTCTAGCCGAAGACCTCTTTCTCCTCCGTGACGGCCTGGTGCGGATGCTGGAGGCGTACGGCTTCGAGATCCTGGCCGCGGTGGAGTCCGGGCCCGAGCTGGCGAAGGCGCTCGCGGAGCTGGAGCCGGACGTGGCCGTGGTGGATGTGCGGCTGCCGCCGTCCCACACCGACGAGGGCCTCCAGTGCGCGCTGGCCGCCCGGCGGGCCCGGCCGGGGCTGCCGGTGCTGGTCCTCTCGCAGCACGTGGAGCAGTTGTACGCGCGTGAGCTGCTGGCCGACGGCCACGGCGGGGTCGGCTATCTGCTCAAGGACCGGGTCTTCGACGCCGACCAGTTCGTCGACGCGGTGCGGCGGGTGGCGGGCGGGGGCACGGCGATGGACCCGCAGGTGATCTCGCAGTTGCTCTCCCGGCGCTCGCAGGACAGGCCGATGGGCGGGCTGACCCCGCGCGAGCTGGAGGTCATGGGGCTGATGGCGCAGGGGCGGTCCAACGCGGCGATAGCCGAGCGGCTGACGGTGACCGAGCGGGCGGTGGCCAAGCACACCTCCAACATCTTCGCCAAGCTGGGGCTTCCGGTGTCGGACGACGACAACCGCCGGGTGCTGGCGGTGCTCGCCTATCTGGACCACGGCTGAGCCCCGGGGCGGGCAGGGCCGCCCCGCCCCTGGCGCGAAACGATCCGGCCGATTACCGCCCTCCCGGGCCGGGGACCGTCCGGCGCCGTGCTCCCGGGGGCCCGGAGGCGTCCCGCACGTGCTCCCGCGCGTGGTGGCTCGGCGACGGGCTGCCCATCGGACGGATGCCGGGCTCCCCGGCCGTGTTGATCCGCTCCCCCGTCCCCGGCCGGGTCCCGGGGCCCGCCGCCACGCCGATCGCGCGGCGTCGGCGGAGGGACATCCGGGGGCGGGGGCCGAACCACAACTGCCGGTGCCGCAGGGGCCGTACGCCGGGTGCCGGGCCCCGCGCCCGTCCGCATCCGGCCACCGTGTCCCCGCTCCCCCGTTCCCGGAGGGCGGACGCCCGGTAACCTGCGCCACGCATGCACCGAGTGTGACGCGGGCAACACGGAGGCGCTGATGGACGAGTTGTCGAGACGCGGGGTCCTGGGCACCGTGGGGGTGATCGGCGCGGGCGCGGCCCTCGCGGGCGCGGCGCCGGGTGCCGCCGCGCTCCCCTCCGTGTCCTCCGTGCCCTCCGCGCCCGTGACACCCGGCGCGGCCTCGGACATCACCCCGGCGCGCGCCACGCTGCGGCGACTGCTGCCGGACCACGAGGAGCAGTTCGAGCTGTCCGCGCTCAGCGGCGCCGAGCGCTTCCGGGTGACCGGCACCGCCGGGCGGATCGTGGTCGCGGGCACCTCGCCCGCCGTCCAGCTCACCGGTGTGCACTGGTACCTCAAGTACACCTGCCGGGCCCATATCTCCTGGTCCGGCAGCCGGCTGGAGCTGCCGGACACCCTGCCCGCGCCGCGCCGGACGCTCACCCGCTCGGCGACCGTGCCGCACCGGTTCGCGTACAACGACACCCACGACGGCTATACCGGGCCGTACGCCGACTGGGCGCGCTGGGAACGGCTGCTCGACGTGCTCGCCCTGCACGGCTGCAACGAGGTGCTGGTGACCCCCGGGCAGGAGGCCGTCTACCACCGGCTGCTGCTCGACTTCGGCTACACCGACACCGAGGCCCGCACCTGGCTGCCCGCCCCCTCGCACCAGCCGTGGTGGCTGCTCCAGAACATGAGCGAGTACGGCGGCCCGGTCTCCCCCGCCCTGCTGGAGGCCCGCACCGAACTCGGTCGGCGGATCGTGGCGCGGATGCGGGAGCTGGGCATGCGGCCGGTGCTGCCGGGGTACTTCGGCACGGTCCCGGACGGCTTCGCCGCCCGCAACCCCGGCGCCCGGACCATCCCCCAGGGAAGCTGGAACGGGCTCCCCCGCCCCGACTGGCTCGATCCGCGCACCAGGGTCTTCGCCGAGGCCGCCGCCGCCTTCTACCGGCACCAGGAGGAACTCTTCGGCGCGACCGATTTCTTCAAGATGGATCTGCTGCACGAGGGCGGCAACGCCGGTGACGTGCCGGTCCCGGACGCCGCGCGCGCGGTCGAGACCGCGCTGCGGACCGCCCGCCCGGACGCGACCTGGGTGATCCTGGGCTGGCAGGCCAACCCCCGCCCCGCGCTGCTGGCGGCCATCGACACCAGCCGGGTGCTGATCGTCGACGGGCTCTCGGACCTGGACACGGTCACCGACCGGGAGACCGAGTGGGGCGGGGCTCCGTACGCCTTCGGCACCATCCCCAACTTCGGCGGGCGCACCACCATCGGGGCGAACACCGACCGGTGGACGGCGAAGTTCACGGCCTGGCGGGACAAGCCGGGGAGCGCGCTGGCCGGCACGGCCTACATGCCGGAGGCCGCCGAGCGGGACCCGGCGGCGCTGGAACTCTTCAGCGAGCTGGCGTGGCGCGAGGAGCGGATCGACCGGGAGGCGTGGTTCGCCGAGTACACCCGGTTCCGGTACGGCGGCGACGATCCGCAGGCGCGGTCGGCGTTCGCCGCGCTGGCGGCCACCGCGTACCGGCTGACCAGCACGGACGGACGGCCCTTCGACTCGCTGTTCCTGCGGCGGCCGAATCTGACCTCGGCGATCGCGACGGCCTTCGACCCGGCCGTGTTCGACCGGGCGCTCGCCGGGCTGCTGAGGGTGCGCCCGGGGCTGCGGGACTCGGACGCGTACCGTCACGATCTCACCGACATCACCCGGCAGGCGCTGGCGAACCGGTCGCGCACCCTGCAACTGGTGCTGCGGGCCGCGTACAGCGCCGGGGACGTGACCACCTTCCGGGGGGTGACGGCGCTCTGGCTGAAGCTGATGCGGCTGGCCGACACGGTCGCCGGCTGCCACCGGGCGTTTCTGCTGGGGCCCTGGCTGGAGGAGGCCAAGCGGCTGGCGACCAGCCCGGCGGAGGCGGTCGAGCTGGAGCGGACCGCGCGGGTGCTGGTGACGACCTGGGGTGACCGGGCGGCGGCCGGGCAGCTCAGCAACTACGCCAACCGGGACTGGAACGGGCTGATCAGCGATGTCCATGTGCCGCAGTGGGAGGCGTTCCTGACCGAGGCGGGGGCGGCGCTCGCGGAGGGCCGGGCGCCGAAGCCGTTCGACTGGTACCCGGACGAGGAGACCTGGACCAGGGACCGCAGGGCGTATCCGGTCCGGCCCACGGGCGACGCGCACAAGGTCGCGTCCCGGGTGTACGAGACCCTGGCGACCGCGCCCTACCAGGGGCACACCACCGTGTCGGTGGAGCCCGGCGCCTTCTCCCCGGGCAGTTCGGGGACGGTGACGGCCGCCTTCCGCAACCTCAGCGGGCTGCGCGCCACCGGCCGGGTCGATCTGGCCCTCGCCGGCGCGGAGCTGGCTCCCGTGCCCGAGGGGCCGACGAGTCTGCCGTCCGTGCCCGCCGGTTCGTCCGGGTCGGTCTCCTGGCGGGTGACCGCCCCGGCCGAGCCGCTCACCGAGCCGCTGCGCTCGCTGCCGTACGAACTCGGGGTGCGGTACGGGCCGAGCGGCGGGAGCCGGGTGTCGGTCACCCAGCGCGGCGCGCTGCACATGGCCGCGCCGCTGGCGGCCGGCTGGTCCGTCTTCACCAACAACGCGGCGGTCTTCGGGCAGCTCGGCGAGCGGTTCGCGGTGAACGGCGGGGGCAGTGATCTGTGGCGCGGTACGGCGCACTTCGGCACGGCGTACCGGGCGCGGGCGCTGGCTCCGGGGACGCGGGTGGTGGTGCGGGTGGACGCGCAGGAGAACACGGGGTCGTGGGCGCGGGCCGGGATCGTGGCCCGCGACGAGCTGGCGGCGCAGGGCGCGCGGGGCTTCGTGAATCTGGCGGTGACCCCGGGGCAGGGGGTGGCCCTGTCGTACGACTCAAACGGCGACGGCACCCTGGACACCTACCGGCGGGTGACGGGGGTGCGGGCTCCGGTGCTGCTGCGGCTGACCCGGGAGCCGGGGGTGTCGTACACGGGGGAGTTCTCGGTGGACGGGGGGGAGAGCTGGCGGACGGTGGGGACGGTGGGGGTGCCGGGGGCGGGGGCGGTGCAGGATGTGGGGATGTTCATGACGGCCATAAACGGGGGGAGCGGGGTGCGGGGGACGGTCCGCTTCAGCGAGTGGGAGGTGAGCCCGGGGTGACCCCCGGCTCACGGCTGCGGCCCGCCCACTGCGGCTTTTCGCGCCCCGGGTTCGCGGCGTGCGGGGTCCTGTGGCGCGGGGTCCGTCCTCAAACTCCCCCAGAGCTGCCTCTGGGAGGTGCCCCCAGACGGGCTGGAGTTGCTCGGGCCACCCGGGGCGCGGGGTCCCTCCCCAACGCCGGACGGGCTGAGTGGACCCAGCCCCCCGGCGACTGAGCAGCACCACCCCAGCCCCTCCGGCAACTGAGCAGCACCACCCCAGCCCCTCCGGCGATTGAGGAGCGGGGGCTCGGGGGCCGGCCCCCGACCGTGGCCCGCAACATGCGGGGCTCCCGTGGCACAGGGTCCGTCCTCAATCGCCGGACGGGCTGGAGTTGCTCGGGCCACCTGTGGACCAGGGTCCGTCCTCAAACTCCCCCAGAGCTGCCTCTGGGAGGTGCCCCCAGACGGGCTGAGATGGCTCGGGCCCTCTCGGAGGTGCACCCGGGCAGGCTGAGATTGCTCAGCCCCGCTGGGGGCACCTCTGGGGGAGATTGAGGCAGCACACACCCCAGCCAGCCCCTCCGGCGATTGAGGAGCGGGGGTTCGGGGGCCGGCCGCCGAGCCGGGGCCGCGCCATGCGGGGGGTGGCGGGTAGAACTGGTGCGCGGGGCGCAGTCGGTAGGGTGTCGGTATGACGACCGGGGTACGCCGCAGGATGGGCGTCGAGGAGCGCAGACAGCAGCTGATCGGTGTGGCACTGGAACTCTTCAGCGCCCGCTCCCCCGACGAGGTCTCGATAGACGAGATAGCCGCCGCGGCGGGCATCTCCCGCCCCCTCGTCTACCACTACTTCCCGGGCAAGCAGAGCCTCTACGAGGCAGCCCTGCGCCGCGCCGCCGACGAACTGGCCGCCCGTTTCGTGGAACCCCGGGAAGGCCCCCTCGGGCTCCGGCTGCTGCGGGTGATGCGGCGGTTCTTCGACTTCGTGGACCATCACGGCCCCGGGTTCTCCGCGCTGATGCGCGGCGGCCCGGCCGTCGGGTCGACGACGACCAACGCGATGATCGACGAGGTCCGGCAGGCCGCCTACGACCAGATCATGGCGCATCTGGGCATCGACACCCCGCCGGCCCGGCTCGCTCTGGTGGTGCGCTCCTGGGTGTCGCTGGCCGAGTCGACGGCGCTGCTCTGGCTGGACGGGCGGGAGATCCCGCGCGCCGAGCTGGAGCTGAAGCTCGTGCACGACTTCGCGGCGCTCTGCGCGGTCAGTGCCGCCTATGACGACGCCATGGCGGCGGTGGTGGTGCGGATTCTGGAGCAGGAGCCGCTGGAGGGGCCGTTCGGGGAGCTGGTGGACCGGCTGATGGCCATCGCGCCCGCCGTGCTGCCGGGGCCGCGCACCCCCTGACCGTACACAGAGCGCAGAACACAGAACACAGGCCGAGGGCCCCGGGAGCGGACTCCCGGGGCCCTCGGCCTCGTCCACCGGACTGTTCACCCCCGCCGGAAGACGGCCACCGTCCGGCCCGGCACCGAGAAGGTCCCGGTGGCGCGGTCGTACGAGGCGGTCTTCACCGTGGGGTCCGCGCCCGCGGCCTGGACCGGGTGCAGGGTGTGGTCCGAGGAGCCGCCGAGGCGCTGGGCCCGCCGCTCGGGGGTCGCGTTGAAGACCACCACCAGCTCACCGGCGCGCAGGGTGATCACCCCGGGTGTCTCGTCCGGTCCGGAGAGCGGGAAGGAGAGCGCCGACCGCACCTGCTCCGCCGTCGCGAGGCCGAACACCGGCTCCGTGGCGCGGATCTTCAGCAGATCCCGGTAGGCGGCGGAGGCGCCGCTGATCTGTTCGCACCCCGGGGTCAGGGAGGCGGCGGTGAGCAGCGGTTTCGCGTACCGCCACTTGTCCTGGTTGTCGGGCGCGGGCGGCAGCCCCCGGCCGAAGCCGTTGCCGTCGCGGCAGTCCCAGTGGATCGCGTTGAACCAGTCGCCGCTGTCGTAGGAGTTGCGGTCGAGCGATTTGGAGCGCAGCAGGTCCGTTCCGGCCTGGGAGAGCGCCGGGCCCTGGGAGAGCGCGGCCGTCGCCATGGCCAGGACCTGCATACGGGCCCGGTCGGCGGCGGAGGTGTCCCGGGGGAGCTTGAAGGCGAGGGCGTCGTAGAGGGTCTCGTTGTCGTGGGCGTCGGCGTAGGCGAGCGCGTCGCCGGGGGCGTCCGCGTAGCCGGCGGGCGCGCCGTTGTAGTCGACGTCGGAGCCCTTGACGGTGCGGCCCCGGGTGTCGGTGAAGGTGTAGGAGGCGAGGTTGCCGGTGAGCCCGACCTTGATCAGGTCCTGGTAGTGGAGCAGCCGGGCGCGCTGCTCGTCGCGGCTGCCGTTCCCGGCCGCCGGGTTGGGGTCGGTGTAGAGACCGGAGGCGAAGCCCTGGACACCGGGGTCGGCGTCGAAGGGGCCGCCGCCGCGCACGGCGTCGCGGGCGCGGTCGGAGAAGGTGGCGATATCGGTGCCGGCCATGTGCTTCTGGGTGGCCTGGACGAAGCGGGCGTCGTCGGCGATCTCGCCGAAGTTCCAGCCCTCCCCGTAGAGGACGATCTTCTTTCCGTCGACGCCGTCCCGGGCGGGGGTGAGCGCGTCGAGGGCCTCGCGGACGGCGAGCATGTTCGCCTTGGGGTGGTGGCCCATCAGATCGAAGCGGAACCCGTCGACCTTGTACTCCTTCGCCCAGGTGACGACGGAGTCCACCACCAGCTTGCCCATCATGGCGTTCTCGGGGGCGGTGTTGGCGCAGCAGGTGGAGGTGGCGACGGAGCCGTCGGCGAGGAGCCGCTGGTAGTAGCCGGGGACGATCCGGTCGAGCACCGACTTCTCGGACTGGCCGCCGGCGACGGTGTGGTTGTAGACCACGTCCATGACCGTGCGCAGTCCGATGCCGTTGAGCGCGGCGACCATCTCACGGAACTCGACGGTGCGCCGGGTGCCCTCGGGGTCGGAGGCGTAGGAGCCCTCGGGCACGGTGTAGTGCAGCGGGTCGTACCCCCAGTTGTAGGCGTCCTTCGCGGCGGACCGGGCGACGCACGCCTGCTGCTCCGGGGAGTCCGGCGCGAGGATCTTGAGGTCGCAGCCGGGGGTCTGCTGGGCCGCCTTCCGCTCGGGGATGGTGCCGATGTCGAAGGCGGGCAGCAGATGGAGGTAGGAGGTGCCGCTGTCGGCGAGCTCGCGCAGATGCCGCATCCCGGCCGAGTCGCGCTCGGTGAACGCCCGGTACTGGCCGGGGTTGCGCGCCGTGCGGTCCGCGATGGAGAAGTCGCGGATGTGCAGTTCCTGGATCCGGGCGTCGCGCAGGGGCACGGCGGCCGGTTTCCGCAGCGTCCGCCAGCCCTTGGGGGCGAGCTTCGGGTCGGTGAGGTCGACGGCGAGGCTGCGGGCGGAGTCGGTGGTGAGCGCGGTGGAGTAGGGGTCGGTGACCTGGTTGGTGACGGTCCTCCCGACGCTGGGTGCCCAGACGGTGACCTGGTAGCGGTACGGCTTCCCGGTCCAGCTCCGGGGTCCGGCCGCCGACCAGACGCCGCTGCGGTCGTCACGGCGCATCGGGACCGTCCGCCCGTCGAGTTCGAGGGAGACGCTACGGGCGGTGGGCGCCCAGACGGAGAGGGTGACGCCGTTGCGGCCGAAGACGGGTCCGAGCGCGGCCCCGGTGGCCTTCGCCGCGTACAGATCGTCGAGGACCCCGGCGGTCTGCACGCCGGTCGCGGCGAGCAGCGCCCCGTTGGCGGCCCGCTGGGTGGCGATGAGCTGTCCGCGCAGGGAGTGGCGGACCCGGTCCCGGTCGCGCGGGTCGACGGTGAAGGCGGGGTACTCCCTCAGATGCGGGAACTTGGCCTTCTGCGCCCCGGTGAGCGAGGCCGGTCCGAGCCGCAGCCAGCGGCCCTCGTCGCTGAGCGCCCCGTCCTTGACGGTGATCGGCTCCCCGGTCCCGTACACCAGCTGCTGGCTGGTGGCCTCGGTCGCCTTCACCTTCCAGACGACGGTGTTCCGGTCGATCCACTGGGCCTCGGCCCTGCCGAGGTCGAGCGAGGGCACCGCGCCGGCCTGCGGCAGCAGGTACCCCGGCCGGCCGGCGAGCAGCCAGACCTCGTTGGTGTGGGTGGCGAGATCGAGTGACTGGTCGGAGGGGAGGTCCTTCTCGTCGCCCTTGTGGACGATGTAGCCGAGCGATGTGGCGCCGGGGGCGAGCGGGACCTCGAAGGTCACTCCGTACGCGTCCCTGCGGACCGGCTCCAGGGGCCTGGACCAGTCGGTGGGCTCGGCGGCGCCGGTCCAGGTGTGGAGCCCCCAGCCGTCGTAGTCGCCGTCGGGGCGGTGGTAGTGCAGCACCGCCTTGCCCTTGTCCTGGGGCGGATAAACGCCGTCGGGCGCGCGGTCGGACTGGCCGTCCCGGCCCTGGGTGATCCACACCTGGCCGGTGCGGGAGAGGTCGATGGTGCGCGGGGGCCCGTCCTGGGTGCCGTCCTTCTCGACGGTGTACGGGACGGTGGCGGCGCCGTCGGGGACCTCGACCCAGGCGAAGGCGCCGTGGGCGTCGCGTCCGGTGAAGGCCGCCGTGGTGTTCCCGCTCCGCAGCCGCCAGCCGTCGTAGTCGCCGCCGGGCCGCTGGTAGTGGACGACGGCCCACTCGCGCTCGACGGCCACCGGCTTCCGGGGCGGCGGTGCCTGGCCCGCGGTGGAGGACGCGAGGGCGCTCGCGGTGCGCCCGGCGGCGTCCACCACGACCGCCTTGTACCGCAGGGGTGTACCGGCCCGGACCTTCTCGTCGAGGTGCTGGGTGACCCGGTGGGGCGCGTGGTCGGAGGAGCCGAGGGTGCGCCAGGGGCCGTCGCCGGTCCGGGCGGCGAAGACGACCCGGCCCAGCTCCCCCGCGTCGGCGTCGGCGCTGATCTCGACGGTGCCGGTGGCCCCGGCGGCCGGTGCCCTCAGGCTGATCACCGGCTCGGCGGTGGGCAGCGGCTGCGGCCGGTCGGCCCGCAGCACGGTGGAGGAGAGCGGCGGGACGGTGACGGAGAGCCGTCCGGCGGAGTCGGTGCGGGGGCGGGCGTCGCCGCCGTGGAGGGTGCGGAAGGCGGTGTCCGGGGTACCGGTGGTGAGGGGTACGGTCCGGGGCGCGGTGCCGCTGTTGACGGCGACGACGTACTCGTACCGCCGCTCGGCGTCGATCCGGGAGAAGGCGTACAGCGGGCCCTCGGCGTACCGCTGGCGCTGGACGCCGTCGCGCAGCGCCGGGTGGGCCCGGGTCAGCCGGGAGAGCGCGGCGATGGAGCGGTAGAGCGGGTGGCCGCCGTCGTAGGCGTCGGTGGCGTGGGTGCGGTCGGTGCCGAGCTGGTCGTCGTCGAGGTAGTCGGGTGTTCTGGAGGCGAAGAGGCTCTGGCGGGCGTCCTTGTCGCCGCCGGCGCCGGTGAAGCCCTGTTCGTCGCCGTAGTAGACGACCGGGTTCCCCCGGGTGAGGAACATCAGCTCGTTGGCGAGCCGGGCCCGCCGCAGCAGCTCGGTGTCGTCGGCGCCCGGGTTGTCCTGCCGGAGGAAGGTTCCGAAGCGGCCCATGTCGTGGTTGCCGAGGAAGGTCACCTGCTCATAGGCGTTGGCCTTGTCGGTGGTGTAGCGGTAGTCCTGGCCGAGGACCCCGGCGAGCCGTTCGGCGGGGGCGCCCCGGGAGGCCACGGCGCGGATCGCGTCCTGGAGCGGGAAGTCCAGGGTGGAGTCGAGCCGGCCCCGGGTGACATAGGGCGCGGTGGTCGCGGGGTCGGCGGAGAAGACCTCCCCGAACATGAAGAAGTCGTCCCGGCCCTGCCGGGCGGCGTACGCGTCGAGCGCGGTGGCCCACTGGGTCCAGAACTCCATGTCGACGTGTTTCACGGTGTCGATGCGGAAGCCGTCGATGTCGAAGTCGCGGACCCACTTCTGGTAGATCTTCTCCATCCCGCGCACGACCTCGGGACGCTCGGTCCACAGATCGTCCAGGCCGGAGAAGTCGCCGTACTCGGCGCTCTCCCCGGCGAAGGTGGAGTCCCCCCGGTTGTGGTACATCTCCGGGTCGTTGAGCCACTCCGGGACCTTCTTCCCGTCGCGCGGCCTCGGCGTGTACGGGAAGGAGTCGCCGTCCACCGGGCGGATGCCGGCGCGGTCGTCGAAGGGCCGGCCGCCCCGGTCGAGATAGGGGTGGGAGCCCTTGGGCTTGTAGCCGTAGGTCTTCTCGGCGTGGTCGACGGTGTCGGCGGTGTGGTTGGTGATGACGTCGAAGAAGACCTTCATGCCCTTGGCGTGGGCCTGGTCGATCAGCCTCTCCAGGTCCTCGTTGGTCCCGAAGTGCGGATCGACCCGGGTGAAGTCGGTGATCCAGTAGCCGTGGTAGCCGGCCGACGCGTCCTTGCCCTCGCCCTGGACGGGCCGGTTCTTGAAGAGGGGGGCGAGCCAGAGCGATGTGGTGCCCAGGCCCTTGATGTAGTCGAGCTTCGCGGTGAGCCCCTTGAGGTCGCCGCCCTGGTAGAAGCCCTTGTCCGCCGGGTCGTGGCCGGTGGTGAGCCGGGAGCCGGTGAGGCCGCCCCGGTCGTTGCGGGGGTCGCCGTTGGCGAACCGGTCGGGCAGGACGAAGTAGAACTGCTCCCGGGTGAGGTCGTGCCGGGCGGGCTCGGCGGCGAGGGCCGCGTCCGAGGGCGGCGGGGGTGGCTTCCCCTCCGGGGCGGAGGCGGCGGGGCCGGCGGGGCCCGCGAGGGCGGGCGCGCCGGGCAGCAGCGTGGCGCAGAGGGCGGCGGTCAGGGCGACCGCCACCGGTCCGGGGCGTATCAAGGTGTCTCCAGGGGGTGCCGTGCGGAGGGCGGGAACAGGGGGCCTCAGGCGCAGTTCCGCGCGCCGGTGTGGAGGGCGAGGGCGGTGCCCGGGGCGAGGGTGGCGGTGAGACGGCCGGAGCCGTCGACGGTCACCGTGCGCCGGGACTGCACATCGCAGTAGCTCCCCGGCGCCAGCGCGGTCTGGAAGGTCCGGGTCAGCGGACGGGTCTCGTGGTTGAGGGCGGTGTACGCCCGGCTGCCGCGCCCGAAGGCGATCTGGTCGCCGCCGTTGTCCCACCAGTCGGTGACCGGCTGTCCGTGCGCGGTGTTCCGGAAGGCGACCATGGCGGCGATCTCGGGCCAGGCGTGCTGGCACTTCCAGCCGTCGGTCCAGCAGGCCCCGACCCGCCCGCCGCCGGGCGGGCCCGCGTCCTTGTCGCTCCACTCGTAGCCGGAGTGGACATCGGGCGCGCCGTACGGCCAGGCCAGCATGAAGACGTTGGCGAGGGTGTAGGCGGAGCCGTCCTTGTAACTGAGGGTGTCGCCGACGCGCTCGGTGTCGTGGTTGTCGACGAAGACCCCGGTCCGCGCGGAGGGGAGATAGCCCCAGCCCTCGCCGTAGTTCCTGAGGTACGCGAGGTTCTCGGAGGTGAAAACCCGCTTGAGGTCACGGGCGTACCGGAACTCCTGGACATCGCCGTTGCCGAGGTAGTCGCCCGGCGCGACGGCCTCGCCTTCGCCGTGGATGACTTCCTGTTTCCAGTACACACCGGGGTCGCTCAGCCGGGATCTGACGGCGGCGAGATCGGCGGCGGGCATGTGCTTGGCGGCGTCGATCCGGAAGCCGTCGACACCGAGGGAGAGCAGATCGTCGAGATAGCCGGCTATGCGTCCGCGCACGTACTCCTCGCCGGTGTCCAGGTCGGCGAGGCCGACCAGCTCGCAGTGCTGCACATGCCAGCGGTCGCGGTAGTTGACGATCGGGGAGCGGCAGTCGTCGAGGTCGGCGCCTGAGTAGACGCCGGGGTAGTCGTACTTGCGGTACGGGGTGCCGCCGGTGCCGGTGCCGTCGCCCGCGGCCATGTGGTTGATCACGGCGTCGACGACGACCTTCACCCCGGCCGTGTGGCAGGTGTTCACCATCGAGGCGAAGGCGGCCCGGTCGCCGAGCCGGCCGGCGATGCGGTAGCTGACGGGCTGGTACGAGGTCCACCACTGGTCGCCCCTGATGTGCTCCTGGGGCGGGGAGACCTGGACGTATCCATAGCCGTCGGGGCCGAGCCGCTCGGCGCAGGCGCGGGCGACGGAGGCGAAGTTCCACTCGAAGAGGACGGCGGTGACGTCCTTGGGGCCGGGGGGCGCGGCACGGGCCGCGCCGGCGGGTGCGGTGAGGGCGAGCGCGGCGCCCGCGACCAGGGCGAGCCCGGCGGCGAGGGCTCTGCCCGCCCTGCCCCGGCCCCCGCCTCCTCCCCGGCCCCCGGCCCTCCCCCTGACTCCGGCTCCTGCTCCGGCTCTGGCTCCGGACTCCGCTCCGGCTTCCGCTCCGGCTCCGGCTCCGGCTTCTGCTCTGGCTCTGGCTCTGGCTCTGGCGGCCATATCTCCTCCTGCACAGCGCTGTGCGCACCTGGGGGAAGCGGGGGTCCTGCCGTCACTGACGCGGCTGCCCGGAAAGGGTCTTGAGGTTCTCTGCAAACTTGCTGATGAATCCTGCCGGTTCTTGCAGCAACCGCGCCGACCTGCCTGGCAGCAGACCGTAGGAGCAGCACTGACCGGAGGTCAACCCCCTGGACACCGCTGCGACATCCGCAGGACACAGGGAGGTCACAACATCGAAATCTTGCCGTTTTCTTTCTGCAAGGTCTTTCGCAAAGTCTTGCAAGACTGTTAACTTCACGCCGCAGCAGCAGCCCGGCCCGAGGACAGGCAGGGCCTGACCTCAATGAGGAGATCATGATGCGCAAGGGCATAACGGTCGCCGCCATCGCCGGTGTACTGGCTCTCACCGCCACCGCCTGCGGCGGCGGCGAGGGCGGCGGCGACAGCAGCGGCAAGCAGGCGGCCGAGGACCCGAAGAGCGTCTCCGGTTCCATCACCTGGTGGGACACGTCCAACGAGGCCGAGGGCCCGACGTACGACAAACTCGTCGCCGCGTTCCAGGCCGAGTACCCGAAGATCAAGGTGAACCGGACCTCGGTCTCGTTCGACCAGGCGGAGCAGAAGTTCAAGACCGCCGCCCAGTCCGGCAAGGGCGCGCCGGATGTCATCCGTACCGATGTCGGCTGGTCCGCCGGGTTCGCCAACCTCGGCTATCTCCAGCCGCTCGACGGCACCCCGGCGCTCGACGGCGTCGAGGACTTCCTCCCCGGGCCGCTCTCCACCGCCAAGTGGAAGGACGAGACGGTCGGCGTCCCGCAGGTCACGGACACCCTGGGGCTGCTCTACAACAAGAAGCTCTTCAAGGAGGCGGGGATCGGGAAGCCCCCGGCCACCTGGGACGAGTTCATCGCCACCGCGAAGACCATCAAGAAGAAGACCGGGGTCACCGGCACCCAGCTCAACCCCGAGGGCTACTTCTCGCTGCCGTTCCTCTACGGCGAGGGCGCGGACATGCTGGATGTCGACGGCAAGAAGATCACCGTCAACTCCGCCGCGGGCGTCAGGGCGATGGAGACCGCTCTCGAACTGGCCGACCCCGCGGTCGCCCTGAAGCCCGTCACCACCGACGGCTACGTCGCGGCCCAGACGTCCTTCAAGGACGGCAAGGTCGCCATGATCCTCAACGGCCCGTGGTCGGTCTCCGACAGCTACGCCGGCGACGCCTTCAAGGACAAGGACAACCTGGGCATCGCCAATGTCCCGGGCGGCGCGGGCGGCAAGGCCGCGGCCCCCATCGGCGGCCACAACTACTCGGTGTACCGGGGCTCCGGGAACAAGGACGCCTCCTACCTCTTCGTGAAGTTCATGTCCTCGGCGAAGAGCCAGGAGCTGACCGCCAAGGAGATCAACACGCTCCCGACGCGGAAGTCGGCGTACACCGCCGAGGTCACCGCGGACCCGGCGAAGAAGGCGTTCCAGCAGGCGCTGTCGATCGCGAGGTCCCGGCCGGTCATCCCCGGTGTCGGTGATCTCTTCGTCGCCTTCGACCAGCACTACGTGAAGATCCTGCGCGGCGACGTCTCCCCGAAGGACGGGCTGGACGCGCTGGCGAAGGAGTGGAACGGCAAGCTCCTGAAGGACTGGACGACCGGCTGAGGCCACCCCGGTCCGGCCGGCGGCGCCCCCCGCGCCGCCGGCCGGACCGAACCTCCTTCTTCCGCAGGCCAGACGCACATCGGAGAAAGATGAGCACCCTCATAGTCAGGACCAGAAGGTCCTTCGCCACCCACTGGTACGCGTGGGCCATGGTCCTGCCCGTGGTGGTCGTCCTCGCCGTGCTCGTCGGCTATCCGCTGGGCCGTGGCGTCTATCTCTCCTTCACCGACGCCAACGAGGCCAATATCGGCCGGACGATCGGTGACTTCACGGTCCCGGCGACCTATGAGTTCGTCGGCCTGGAGAACTACTGGAACATCCTCTCCGGCCAGGAGGGCTCGTTCTATCCGCGGCTGATGTGGACCGTCGTCTGGACCGCGAGCTGTGTCTTCCTGCACTACACGATCGGGCTCGGACTCGCGCTGCTGCTCAACCGGCGGCTGCGCGGGCGCTCGCTCTACCGGGTGCTGCTGATCCTGCCCTGGGCGGTCCCGGCGTTCGTGGCCGCGTTCGCCTGGAAGCTGATGTACAACGCCAACAACGGCGTCCTCAACGAACTGCTGGCCAAGGTCGGGATGGGCCCGGTCGACTGGCTCGGCGACCCCTTCGTCCAGAAGCTCTCGGTCATCGCCGTCAACACCTGGCTGGGTGTGCCGTTCATGATGGTGGCGATCCTCGGCGGGCTCCAGTCCATCCCGCGCGAGCTGCACGAGGCCGCCGAGATGGACGGCGCTTCGCCCTGGCAGCGGTTCCGGAATGTGACGGTGCCCGGTCTGCGGCCGGTCAGCTCCACCATCGTGCTGCTGGGCACCATCTGGACCTTCAACATGTTCCCGATCATCTTCCTGGTGATCGGACAGGCCGGCGGCACCGAGAGCGAGATCCTCGTGACCTACGCCTACCGCCTCGCCTTCCAGGGAGTGCGGGACTACGCGGGCTCCGCCTCCTACGGAATCGTGATTCTCTCGCTGCTCCTGGTCTTCTCCGTCTTCTACCGGAGCATGCTCAAGCGCCAGGAGGCCGCCAAGTGACCACCGTGGACAAGGCCCCGGCCCCGCACCCGGCCGAGCGGGCCCCGGCCCGGAGCCGCGCCGGGGCCGTGCCCCGGACCCGCGGCAGGGAGGAGCGCTCCCGGGGAGCCTCCATCGCCCTGCACGCGACCCTCGTCACGGCCACCCTGATCGCGCTCTTCCCGATCGTCTTCATCTTCCTGGTGTCGATCCGGGGCGAGCGCGGCTGGACGCGCCCCATGGAGCTGTCGGGCTTCACACTCGCCAACTACAGCCATGTGCTGGGCGAGACGGAGTTCCTCACCTGGATGCTGAACTCGGTGGTCATCGCCGCCGGCACCATGCTGGTGGGGGTGCTGATCTCGGCGAGCGCCGGTTACGCGATCTCCCGGATGCGCTTCCCCGGGCACAAGTCCCTGATGTGGACGTTCCTGGTCTGCCAGATGTTCCCGGTGGCGGTGCTGATCGTGCCGCTCTACAACATCCTCGGCGCGCTGGGACTGCTGGACAGCTACGGCGGCCTCATCATCACCTACTGCTCGGTGTCGGTGCCGTTCTGCGCCTGGATGCTGAAGGGGTACTTCGACACCATCCCGACCGAGATCGACGAGTCGGGCCGGGTCGACGGGCTCACCCCCTTCGGCACCTTCTGGCGGCTGATCGTGCCGCTGGCGCGGCCGGGTCTGGCGGTGACCGCGTTCTACACCTTCCTCACCGCGTGGGGCGAGGTGGCCTTCGCGACCCAGTTCATGAGCAGCGAGACCAAGTACACGCTCGCCGTGGGCCTCCAGACCTTCGTCGGCCCGCACCGCGCCGAGTGGGGTCTGATGACCGCGTCCTCGGTGCTGATCATGGTCCCGGCGGGGCTGCTCTTCTTCTTCGCGCAGAAACACCTCGTCGCCGGTCTCACGGCGGGCGGCACCAAGGGCTGAGCCCGGCGCGGTCCCGCGCGCCGCGCCCGGAAGGTGCGGCGGGGGCGCGTCGACCGTGCGCGTACCGGGCAAAGATCCCAGTCTGCGGGATCTGCGGGAGAAAGTCCCCATACCCGCTGGCACCACCATGTATTTGACGACTTGCAAGGGAACGTACATGACCCAGGAGCTCGCTCCCACCCTCCGTGACCAGTCCGCCGCCCACCCGGCGGGCTGGTGGCGGGACGCCGTCATCTACCAGGTGTACGTACGCTCCTTCGCGGACAGCGACGGCGACGGCATCGGTGATCTGCGGGGCGTGCGGGAGCGGCTCCCGCACCTCGCGGACCTGGGCGTGGACGCGGTCTGGCTGACCCCCTTCTACGCGTCCCCGCAGGCCGACGGCGGCTACGACGTGGCCGACTACCGGGCCGTCGACCCGCTGTTCGGCACCCTGCCGGACGCGGAGGAGCTGATCGCGGAGGCCCATCGGCTGGGGCTGCGGATCATTGTCGACATCGTGCCCAACCACACCTCCGACCAGCACGCCTGGTTCCGTTCCGCGCTCGCGGGCGGGCCGGAGCGCGAGCTGTACCACTTCCGTCCGGGCCGGGGCACGGGCGGCGAGCTGCCGCCGAACGACTGGGAGTCCGTCTTCGGCGGCCCGGCGTGGACCCGCACCGGCGCCGGGGACTGGTATCTGCACCTCTTCGCCCCCGAGCAGCCCGACCTCAACTGGGACCGGCCCGAGGTGCGCGAGGAGTTCGAGTCGATCCTGCGGTTCTGGCTCGACCTGGGGGTCGACGGATTCCGGATCGATGTCGCCCACGGCATGGTCAAGGCCGAGGGGCTGCCCGACATCGGGCTGAGCGAGCAGGCGAAGCTGATCGGCGCGCAGGTGCTGCCCTTCTTCGACCAGGACGGCGTCCACGAGATCCACCGCTCCTGGCGCACCCTGCTCGACGGGTACGAAGGCGAGCGCATCGGCGTCGCCGAGGCGTGGGCCCCGACCTCCGAGCGGCTGGCCCTGTACGTCCGCCCCGACGAGCTGCACCAGGCGTTCAACTTCCAGTTCCTCACCAGCGACTGGGACGCGGCGGCGATGCGCCGGGTCATCGACGAGTCGCTGGCGGCGACGGCCTCCGTGGGGGCGCCCACGACCTGGGTGCTCTCCAACCACGATGTCGTCCGCCACACCACGCGGTACGGCGGCGGGGCGCGGGGGCTGCGCCGGGCGCGGGCGGCGGCGCTGCTCACCCTGGCGCTCCCCGGCTCGGCCTATGTCTACCAGGGCGAGGAGCTGGGCCTGCCGGAGGTGACGGAGCTGCCGGCGGCGGCCCGCCAGGACCCGGCGTTCTTCCGGGGCGACGGCCAGGACGGGCTGCGGGACGGCTGCCGGGTGCCGCTGCCGTGGTCGGGCGCCAAGGCGCCGTACGGCTTCGGCCCCGGCGGGAGCTGGCTGCCGCAGCCCGCCGAGTGGGCGGCCCTCACGGTGGAGGCCCAGAGCGGCGACCCGCGCTCCACGCTGGAGCTGTACCGCTCGGCCCTCGCGCTCCGCAAGGAGCTGCCGGGCCTCGGCGACGGCGCGATGGAGTGGCTGGCGGCCCCGGACGGGGTGCTGGCCTTCGCCCGCGCCGGTCTGGTCTGCACCCTGAACACTCTGGGTGAGGCGGCCGAGATGCCGGCCCCGGGGCGTCCGCTGCTCTCCTCGGCGCCGCTGGAGTCCACCGGCGCGCGTGTCCGCGTCCCGGGCGAGACCTGCGTCTGGTGGGCAGTCTGAGATGCGCCCGGTACAGTCCACACCTGTGACCGCACCCGCACGACTGGCAGACATAGCGGCCCAGGCGGGTGTCAGCGAAGCGACGGTGAGCCGTGTCCTGAACGGGAAGCCCGGCGTCGCGGCGACCACCCGGCAGGCCGTGCTGGCCGCACTCGACGTCCTCGGCTACGAGCGCCCGGTGCGGCTGCGCCAGCGCAGCGCGGGCCTGGTGGGACTGATCACACCGGAGCTGGAGAACCCGATCTTCCCGGCGCTGGCGCAGGTGATCGGGCAGGCGCTGACCCGCCAGGGCTACACCCCCGTGCTCGCCACCCAGACCCCCGGCGGGTCCACCGAGGACGAGCTGACCGAGATGCTGGTGGACCGGGGGGTGGCGGGGATCATCTTCGTCTCCGGTCTGCACGCGGACACCACCGCCGATATGCAGCGCTATGAGCAGCTCCGCGCCCAGGGAGTGCCGTACGTCCTGGTCGACGGCTTCTCCCCGAAGGTGCGGGCGCCCTTCATCTCCCCCGACGACCGGGCGGCGATGAAGCTGGCGGTGACCCATCTGGTGTCCCTGGGGCACACCCGGATCGGTCTGGCGCTGGGCCCGCGCCGCTTCGTCCCCGTGCTGCGGAAGATCGAGGGCTTCGTCCAGGTGGTCGGCGACCAGCTCGGCCTGGCCCCGGCGGTGGTCGAGGCGGAGCTGATCCAGCACTCCCTGTACACCCTGGAGGGCGGCCAGGCGGCGGCGTCCGCGCTGATGGACCGGGGCTGTACGGCGGTGGTGTGCGCCAGCGACATGATGGCGCTGGGGGCGATCCGGGCGGCGCGCCAGCGCGGTCTGGAGGTCCCCGACGACATCTCGGTGGTCGGCTTCGACGACTCCCCGCTGATCGCCTTCACCGACCCGCCGCTGACAACCGTCCGCAAGCCGGTACCGGCGATGGGCCAGGCCGCGGTACGCACGCTGCTGGAGGAGATCCAGGGCAATCTGGCCCCTACGGGTTCGGACGGGGCCGCCGCCCCGACGTACGGCGAGTTCGTCTTCATGCCCGAGCTGGTGGTCCGGGGCTCCACGGCCTCGGGCCCCGGCGCGGGCGGACGAGCCTGAGCCCCGACGCGAGGAGGGGCCGGGGTCGTCCTTGAGGGGGAGCGGGTGCGGCGAGGACGGGACCGAGGGATGATCAGTGGGTGGGCGAGCATCTGGCAGACTTTCGTCCCATGGGTGAAACGACCGTGAAAACTATGGAAGGCCGGACGGCCACCACCCCCTCACCCATGGTGGACGAGGACGCCGGGGACCGGGCGGGCACCGCGCCGCCGGGGCGGCTCGCGCGCCTGAGGGCGCTGCGCTCGCCGCGCCGCCCGCGGATATGGTTCGAGATCCTGCTGATCGCGATCAGCTACTGGACGTACTCGCTGATCCGGAACGCGGTGCCGGAGCAGAAGGCCCAGGCGCTGCGGAACGCGGACTGGATCTGGGATTTCGAGAAGTCGATCGGCCTGGCCTTCGAGGAATCGGTGAATCACGCCGTGAACTCGGTGACATGGCTGGTCGTCTCGATGAACTACTACTACGCCACGCTGCACTTCATCGTGACGATCGGTGTGCTGGTGTGGCTCTACCGCTGGCACCCGGGCCGCTACGCGGCGGGACGTCTGGTGCTCTTCGCCACCACAGGCGTGGCCCTGGTCGGTTACTATCTGTATCCGCTCGCACCGCCTCGGTTGATGAACGGGCAGAACTTCATCGACACGGTGCTGGTCCACGAGACCTGGGGTTCGATGGCCTCGGGCGACCTCAAGAACATGTCGAACCAGTACGCGGCGATGCCGTCGATGCACATCGGCTGGTCCCTCTGGTGCGGTCTGATCATCTTCGCGGTGGCGGCGACGCCCTGGGCGAAGGTGCTGGGCCTGCTCTACCCGGCGGCGACCCTGGTGGTGATCGTGGCGACGGCGAACCACTTCTGGCTGGACGCGGTGGGCGGGATCATCTGTCTGGCCTTCGGCTTCGCGGTCTCGTACGCCTGGTACGCGGCGCTGCCGCACCAGCTCCCGAGGCTCCCGGAGCGCGAGACGGGCCGGCGGGGCCTGCGCCCGGCGGAGGCGTAACCGCTCCCCCGCTCCTGTGTGCCATCGGGGCCCCGCCGGATCGCCGGCGGGGCCCCGGGTTCTCCCTAGAGGAGCGGCGCGGGCCGCTTGAGGCCCTTGCTCGCGGTGTTGCCGCAGAACTCGGCCTCGACGGCCCCGCCCATGACGGGGAAGTTCACATTGGTCGTCAGCGTGTGACGGCCGTCGGCGGTGGTGACCGCCTCGGTCCCGGAGCCGATGGTGCCGCCGCTGTGGCTCCACAGCTCCTTGCCGCAGCTGTTGGGCACGGTGTAGATGCCCAGGCCGTAGCCGGCGTAGAAGTCGTCACCGGGGACGGGGATGGTGGTCTTCATCGCCTTGAGCTGCTTCTCCGGCATCAGTTTGCCCCGCATCAGCGAGCTGAAGAAGCGGTTCAGATCCCCGGTGGTGGAGATCATGTCCCCGGCGGCCCACCCCCAGGACATGTTGTTCGCGGTGACGTCATGGATGGTGGTGGCCGCCGGGTCGCGGCTCAGCGTGGAGTAGTCGCGGGAGCTGGGGCCCGGCATGTGCGGGTTGTTCCCGGGGAGGGTGGTGGCGCGCAGCCCCAGGGGCTTGATGATGCGCTGGCGCACCTGGTCCTCGTAGCTGTCGCCGCTGATCTTCTCGATGATCAGCCCGGCGAGGATGTATCCGGTGTTGGAGTACGCGTGCCGTTCCCCGGGCGCGAAGTCGGGCTTGTGCGCGAGGGCGACCCGCACCAGATCGCGGGGCGCGTGGGTGTCGTAGCGGTGCTTGAGGAAGCCGGGCCCGGTGAGGTTGCGCTGCTGGAACGCGGGGTCGCTGGTGTAGTTGAAGAGCCCGCTGGTGTGGTTGAGCAGCTGCCGTACGGTGATCTTCCGCCCGTCGTTGCCGTTGCCCCGCACCAGGCCGGGGAGGTGCTGGTGCACCGAGTCGTCGAGGTCGAGCCTGCCCTCGGCCTCCATCTGGAGCAGCACGGTGGACACGAAGGTCTTGGTGACGCTGCCGATCCTGAACCGGTCGTCCTTCCCGCGCGCCTTGCCCTTCCTCACATCCCCGAGCCCGGCGGTCCCCTGCCAGACCCCGTTCCTGTCGACCGCGCCGGCGGTGACCCCGGGCAGTCCGTCCTTGACCAGGGCCTCGATGGCCTTCTGTGTCGCCTCGTGCCCCTTCGACCCGTTCGGGGTGTCGGCGGCCTGCGCGGGCACCGTGAACGCGGCGGCGGCGACCGCCGCCGCGACGAGTCCGGCGATGCCCGTGCGGGTTATTCGGGACGTGGTCATGGGGTGCTCCTCATGGGTGGTCTCGAAGCCGCCGCGCTGTGGTTCGCGCGGTGCGGCGGGGGGTTCCGGTGAACCGGAGTCACCCGGGATGACCGAGGAGGGGGGTGGGGGAGTTGAGAGGGCGGCGGGCGTTGGCCGGAAGTAGTTGGTGCATGCACGAGTGCTCGGGCCGCACGGGCGTACGGCGCAAGGCGCGCACCCTGGCCTGCGGCTGAGCGCCGCTCTGGCGGAAAGGGGCTCCCCCGGGAGACCGGCTTCCGGCGTCTACCGGGACCGAGGGGACGTGTGCGTCAAGAAGCCCTCGGTGGACATAATCCAATGGTTTCGGACAGTTCATCCGGAGAACGGGTGATGGTGTCTGACATGGGAAGGATGCGCCTGTCCCGGAGGATCAGAGGATCAGAGGAGCAGGCATGAATCCCGGCATGAAGCGGCGCGCCATGAGGCATCTCCCGACGGCGGCGGCCACCGCGTTTCTCCTGGCGGCGGCCTCCACGGCGACGGCGACGGCGGCCCCGGCCGACCGCCCGTCCCCCTCCCCCCGGAGCCCCCAGGCATGGGTCAACCAGAACTCCGGCAAGTGCCTGGAGATCCACGGCAGCGGTACGGGGGACGGCGTGGGCGCCTTCCAGTGGTCGTGCAACGGCGGGGCCAACCAGCGCTGGCTGAACACCGTGGGCGGCACACCGACCGAGATGAGGAACCTCCACTCGGACAAGTGCATAGAGGTGCGCGGGGGCGGTCTGGGCAATGGGGTGGGTGTCGCCCAGCGCACATGCAGCGGGGTGAACTGGCAGAAGTGGCGGATCACCCCGAATGGGGACGGCACCTGGACCATCGTCAACCACAACTCCGGAAAGTGCCTGGAGATTTATGGTGGCGGGTTCGGGGACGGGGTGGGGGCGTTCCAGTGGGACTGCGATGGGAAGGGCCACCAGAAGTGGCGATAGGAGTGGTGGTGGTTCTCCGGGATGCGCGGAGAACCACCCCTTTTCGATTCAGCGAGGGTGAGGGAGGTGAGCTTCGGCTTCGGCTTCGGCTTCGGCGAATTCGAGGGAGGCGAGGACGGCCTCGTACTCCGGATCGACGAAGGCGAAGCTGTGCGCGCCGAAGTGCCCATCGAAGAGCGCACAGGCGTCGTTCGCGCCGGCCGCCTCGCCGTTGTCGGCGGGGCAGTCGGGGAGAAGCCCGACGGCTTCGGGGCTGCGGCCCTCGTCCCACCAGGTCCAGACCTCGCCCCGGCTCGCGTCGTCCAATTCGCGCACGAGGTCGAAATGCGGCCCGTCGGGGTGCTCTTCGAGCCCGCAGCGGAGCCGGGTCACCACTTCGAGCGGATGCCCCTGCTCGGCGGGGGTGATGTCCAGGGCCAGGACGAGCAGCCGCAGGGGAAGGGTGATGGTCGCCCCGCAGATCCGGCGCACGGGAGCCCGCTCCGTCACTTGACCGCCCCCCAGCGGCTCTGCGCGTTGGCCTCAGCGACGGCCGCGCTCATGGCGTCGGACTGGACGGCGGGGGTCAGGTCCTCGGGAAGGGCGTCCCATTCCCGTCCGCCATTGAGCGGCCGGAGCTGGATACGCCCGCCGACCCGGCCCATGACGCGGCCAATGCGCTTTCCGGCCGCGTCCCTGACAACGTCACCTGCGGTCGGTTCATAGGGAGTTCCCGTTGTCATGTCTTTCTGCACCTTTCTCCGGACACATGACTCTTTGTAGTTCTAGAGTCGCTCTGCGCGTGGTGGCGCGACAGGTGTGGCGCCATGACAGGCCGAGAGTCATGAGAGGCGGGTGCGCGCATGACCGCTGAGACCGATGGACCGGACCCGACGAGGTCGTTGCTCGCTTTCTTCGGGTGCGAGTTGTGCCGGATTCGAACTGAGGTGGGGATGTCGCAGGGGAAATTGGCGAGGGCGGCGCATACGACGCAATCGATGATCAGCAAGATCGAGGCGGCGAAGCGGGTGCCGTCGGAGGAGCTGGCGACGGATCTTGATGCCGCGCTGGGGACCGGGGGGCACTTCGGGAGGCTGTACCCGCTGGTGATTCACCATGCGTACCCGTCGTGGTTTCTGCCGTACATCGAGTTGGAGCCGGATGCGACGTCTGTCCGCTCGTTCGAGAACCTCGTCATGCCTGGACTGCTGCAAACGGAGGAGTACGCACGAGCGATCGTGAGTACGGGCGACGCGGTGGACGCTGAGGACTTGGTCGCGGCTCGCATAAGTCGGCAGAGACTGTTCGAACGGGAGGTCCCGCCCAGGCTCTGGTTCATCATGGAGGAGTATGTGCTGCTCAGGCACGTCGGTGGGAGGGCGATCATGCAAGCCCAGCTTCAGCGCCTCCTGGAAGCGGGCAGGGAGTCCCGCACTGTGATTCAGGTGATCCCTCGGAGCGTTCCCGTTCATGCCGCCCTTGCCGGCGCCTTCCAGATCCTGGGCTTCGAGGAAGATCCGGACGTGCTCTATGTGGACGGCTTCTCCCAGGGCCGCATCGCTCTCGACGCGGCAGAGGTGGATGCGGCGGCCCGTGCCTATGATCTGCTCAGAGCCGTAGCCTTGTCTCCCGAGGCGTCAGCCGAGTTGATCGGCGCGCACCTGGAAGGACTGAAGCAATGATCCACGCGAGCGAGTTGCCCGTCGCATGGCACAAGAGCAGCTACAGCGCCAACAATGGCGGGAACTGCGTTGAGGTCGGCGCGAGCACCCTGCCGGTGACCTGGCGCAAGAGCAGCCACAGCACCAACGGTGGAAACTGCCTTGAGGTAGGCGAAGGCATCACCCATGTCGTCCCTCTCCGCGACAGCAAGGACCCGCACGGCCCGGCGCTCATGCTGGCGCCGTCCGCGTTCACGGCCTTCGTCACGGCGGTACGCGAGGGTGAGTTCACCTGAGGGTGGGGCCCGCTGTCGGGGGTACCTGTCCGGGAAGCACCGGAAGGTGTGCAATGCCCGATGCTCAGGAAGTAAAGAGAATCGGGGCCTGGCCTGCGTAAAACCGCAGGTGGCGAAGTGTGGTCCCCGCGCACGCGGGGGTGGTCCCCTTTGGGATTACCTCGATGTATCCAGTGCCAAGTGGTCCCCGCGCACGCGGGGGTGGTCCTTCGCCGCGATGCTCGGCGCTTCCCCGGCCCCCGTGGTCCCCGCGCACGCGGGGGTGGTCCGCTGGGCCCTCTCATTGTGCTCCGCACTGTTCTGTGGTCCCCGCGCACGCGGGGGTGGTCCCGCGACAACGACTAGCCGAACCCCCAAGGAGCAGTGGTCCCCGCGCACGCGGGGGTGGTCCTCCATGACGGTCAGAGTCATCAGGCGGCCTTCCGTGGTCCCCGCGCACGCGGGGGTGGTCCGCTCAAACGCCGTGGTCAGAAGGCTAAGCGCTGGTGGTCCCCGCGCACGCGGGGGTGGTCCCCAGTAGTGAGCCTCGACCACCTCGTAGGACATGTGGTCCCCGCGCACGCGGGGGTGGTCCGTCAGGCTGACGTGTCGGGCCGGCTGCCGTACCGTGGTCCCCGCGCACGCGGGGGTGGTCCCCCTCGCCTGGGCCAAGACCCGCAAGCTGCTGAGTGGTCCCCGCGCACGCGGGGGTGGTCCGTGGGTGCCGACGTCGGCGGAGTACATCCGGGAGTGGTCCCCGCGCACGCGGGGGTGGTCCCGTCCAGAAGCCGCTGCAAGGGGGTGCGGGGGGTGGTCCCCGCGGCTGCGGGGGTGGACCTCCACCACAGCCTTGGGCGGGTGGGTGGGAGGCGAAGGGCTCCCGGAACCCGGGGCTCAGGCACAAGGCCCCCCGGGCCAAGCCCCCCGCAGGGGGCTCAGCGGGTCAGCACTCGCAGGACCTCCGGCCACGCCTGTGCGCGGGCCTTCGCGTCCGCCGGGCGGCTCCCTCCCATGGAGATGAAGTCCTGGAGGTCCGCCGCCCACGAGAACGTGCTCCGGGGGGTGTACGGGTACGAGTTCAGGGCGTGGCCCGCCCCGGGGTGGATCAGGGCGCGGTGCGGCTCCGCGATACCCCGGCGGGCGGCGATCGACTCGGAGGACTTACGGGTGTCCCACAGCGTGTCCTTCCCCCCGGCTATCGCGAGGACCGTTCCGCGCACCTGGTCGTACGGGATCGGGAACCCCTCGGGGAAGGGCTTCCCGCCCCGCAGCCAGGCGGGCTTCGACATGTCGGGGAAGCCGGTCACGATCCGGTCCGTCGGTGCGAACACGACCGCGTCGCGGACGACGTCCGGGTAGTACTGGGCCAGCAACTGGGCCGGCTCCGTCCCCCGGGAGGCCCCGATGGCCACCACCCCGCCGGGCTTCGCCCCGGGCTGCCTCGCCACCAGGCGGGCCCCTTCGGCGAAGTACTCCAGGGGAATGTTCGCCAGCTCCTTCGGGAGGCCGTCGCAGCCGAAGTAGCAGAGGGAGAGCGTGGGGTGGCCGCGCGAGGCGAGGAGCGCGGCCTCGGGGCGCGTGTAGTCCCCGCCGCCCTCGGACCCGCCGAAGATCAGTACGGGGGCCCGCTTCGGGGTGCCCTGCGGCGGCTGGTAGAGCCGCCCGGCGACCTTGTCCTGCTTCAGCAGGAGCGCACGCGAGCCGACCCCCTCGGCCATCCGGACGCGGGTGATCTCGCGCCGGGCGGCGGGCCGGTCGTCCCCGGTGGCCGACAGCAGGACCGTGAAGTCCCTCTCCTGTTCCGGGAAGAGCTGCTCGAACGACCTTCTGGACTCGCCTCCGGGCGGCGCCTTCATGGACCAGAAGAGCCCCATCCCGTCGGCACCCGCGTACGTCCCCGAGAGCGGCTTCGCCCGGGTGAGGTCGACCACGCCCCGCCGGTCCGCCGTGAAGCGGGCCTCCCCCTTCCAGGTGCCCGCCCTGTCGTCCGCCTCGGCGGTGACGGTCACCCTCTCGCCCGCGTTCAGCCCGGTGATCCGTATCCGCACCGCTTCGTCCACGAGGGTGACGGGCCTGTCCACCTCGATGGCCGCGGCGGCGCGCTTCTGTTCCCCGGCTGAGCAGCCGGTGGCCAGCAGAGCCAGCGCGACCAGTCCCAGCAGCCCCTTGGCTCCCCTGAATCCCATGGCGGGATTCTGCGCCAGGGCGACCGGGCGAGGAAGGGACCATCACGTGATCACGCTGCTCAGGCCCGGTGCACGACCCTCCCCGCGGTCACCGTCAGCACCACCGGCGCGTCGCCGAGTTCGTCGGCGTCCGCCGCCACGGGGTCGATGGCGAGGGCGGTGAGGTCGGCGCGGTGGCCGGGGGTGATCCGGCCCGCGATGTGCTGTTCGCCCGCCGCGACGGCGGCGTGGGTGGTGAGGCCCTCCAGGGCCTCCTGGCCGGTGAGGCCGGGGCCGGCGGCGGCGCCCCGGGGGGTGCGGGCGGTGGCCAGGATCTGGCGGGCGTCGAAGTGCGCGATGGGCCAGTCGGAGCCGAGCGCCAGGACCGCGCCCGCGTCGCGGAGGTCGCGCAGACGCCAGGCGTGGGAGGCCCGTTCGGCGCCGAGCCGCTTCGACCACTCGTCGGTGTGGTCGGTCCGGGTGTACGCGGCGTGCGGGGGCTGCATCGAGGCGCTCACCCCGAGCCGGGCGAACCGGCCGAGCTGCCCGTCCGGGACGGTCTCGATGTGCTCGATCCGGTGGCGCGGCCCGGTGGGGCCGAGGGATTCCACGGTGTCCAGCACATGGCGTACCGCAGCGTCGCCGATCGCGTGGGTCGCCGTCGCGACCCCGGCGCGGTGCAGGACCCGTACCGCCGTGCTGTACGCGGCGGGGTCGGGCCAGAAGGCGTCCGTGCCCTCGCCGTGGCAGTCGGCGTGCTCCAGCCAGGCCGTGCCGCCCTCCACGGTGCCGTCCATGAAGAACTTCACCCCGCCGACCCGCCAGGTGCGGCCCCGCTCGCGCTGGAGCGCGACGAGTCCGCCCAGTTCGGCGGGGCCGGCGCCGGGCATGCACCAGGGGGCGAGGCGCAGGCGCAGCGGGAGTTCGCGCTTCTCCTCCACGGAGGTGAGCAGCCGGAGGGTGTCGCCGTCGAGGTCCATCACATGGGCGGAGGTGAGTCCGGTGGCGGCCATGGCGGTGAGGAGTTCGATGAGGCGGTCGCCGCGCTCGGCCTCGGGGGTGCCGGGGAGCAGGGGCGCGACCAGGTCCATGGCGGCGGACTCGACGAGGTGCCCGGTGGGGCGGCCGTCGCTGTCGCAGACGACGCTGGCCCGCTGGTCGAAGGCGCGCGGTCCTTCGATGCCGGCGAGGGTCAGGGCCCGTTCGCTGACGAGGGCGGAGTGGCCGTCGTACAGGCGGAGGTGGGCGGGGGCGCCGTCGACGGCGCCGGCGATGAGGGAGTGGTGGAGGGGGCGGCCCTCGAAGGCGTTGTGGTCGAGGCCGTGGCCGAGAATCCAGCCGTCGGCACGGGGGGCGGCACGGAGCGCGGCGTTCAGCTCCGCCAGGGTGGTGACGGCGGAGAGATCGGTGCCGGTGGCCAGCTCCAGGCCCCAGACGGGGTGGCTGTGGGCATCGGTCCAGCCGGGGGTGAGATGGGCGCCGGCGAGGTCGGCGGTCTCGGTGCCGGGGCCGCGCCACTCCCGTACATCGCGCTCGTCGCCGACGGCGGCGATCAGCCCGTCCTTGACGGCGACGGCGGAGGCGTACGGGCGGCCGGGGTCCAGGGTGCGGACCCTGGCGCCGGTCAGGACGAGGTCGGCTGTGGGCACGGTTCACTCCATAAACCTAAAGGGTTTCGGTTTTGGCAATGTAACCTCCGGGGGACGCAGCGGGGAAGAGTCGGCGGGGAGAGAAACACCATGGGACGGCCGCGCACACCACTGATCGACCGGCAGCGGATCACCACGGAGGCGCTGCGGCAGGTGGACGGGACGGGCGGGTTCAGCGTGCCGGAGATCGCGCGGCGGCTGGGGGTGCGGACGGGGTCGATCTACCACCATGTGGACGGGCGGGAGGGGATCGTCGAGCTGCTGCGGGAGCGGGTGTGCGAGGCGATCGACGCGTCGATGCTCGGGACGCTCCCCTGGGACGAGGCCCTGCCGGCCTGGGCCCGCTCCTACCGCGCGGCCTTCGCGGCGCACCCGAGGGTGATCCCGCTGCTGCTGGCGTCCCCGGTGCGGGCGCCGAGGGTGCTGGCGCAGTACGAGGCGGTGGTGGGGGTGCTGCTGGGGGCGGGGTTTCGGGTGGGAGAGGTGATGCGGGTGATTGTGGCGCTGGAGAACGTGGTGCTGGGGGCGGCGCTGGAGGGGGCGGGGCCGGAGGGGATGTGGGAGTTGGGAGAGGAGGGGGGGAGGGTGCCGGGGTTGGTGCGGGCGCTGGAGGCGGAGCCGGAGGGGCGGGCGGAGGCCGCGTTCGAGCTGGCGCTCGGTGCCTGTGTCCGGGGTTTCCGGGAGCTGCTGCTCCCGTGACCCGCCGCCGAGCCGAGGCGCGCCATCCAGCCCCTCCGGCGATTGAGGAGCGGGGGCTCGGGGGCCGGCCCCCGCCCCGGACCCGCACCGTGCGGGTCTCCTGTCGCACAGGGCCGTCCCCGGACGCGGGACCGGTCCGGGCTGCCCGGTCCCGTGGAGCGGGGTCCCGGGGTCAGGCGTCGTAGAAGAGACTCTCCATCACCGCGCGGGCGCGGCGCGTGGTGCGGCGGTAGTCGTCCAGCATGTCCCCCACATGCCCGGGCTCGTACCCCAGATACCTCCCCACCGCCGCCAACTCCCTCCCGTCCGACGGAAACGTGTCCCCCGCCCTGCCCCGCACCAGCATCACCCCGTTCCGCACCCGCGAAGCCAGCACCCACGCCTCGTCCAGAATCTGCGCGTCCTCCGTGGAGATCAGCCGCGCGGCGTGCGCCGCCGCCAGGGCGCGGCGGGTGCGGGTGGTGCGCAGGCCCGGTTCGGCCCAGGCGTGGCGCATCTGGATGAGCTGGACCGTCCACTCCACATCGCTGAGCCCGCCCCGGCCGAGCTTGGTGTGCAGGGTGGGGTCGGCGCCGCGCGGCATCCGTTCGGACTCCATCCGGGCCTTCAGCCTGCGGATCTCCCGTACCGCGTCCTCCCCGAGCCCCTCCAGGGGATAGCGCAGCGGGTCGATCAGCTCGATGAAGCGGGCACCCAGCTCCCGGTCCCCCGCCATCGGCTCGGCGCGCAGCAGCGCCTGCGCCTCCCATCCGAGGGACCAGCGCCGGTAGTAGGCCTCGTACGACGCGAGGGTGCGGACCAGCGGGCCGCTCTTGCCCTCCGGGCGGAGGTCGGCGTCGATCAGCAGCGGCGGGTCGGCGGCGGGGAGCTGGAGGAGCCGCCGCATCTGGGTGACCACCGCGTTCGCGGCGTTCCGCGCCTCCTGTTCGTCGTCGCCCTCGCGCGGCTCGTGGACGAAGAGGACATCCGCGTCGGAGCCGTACCCCAGCTCGTGGCCGCCGAAGCGGCCCATCCCGATGACGGCGAACCGGGTCGGCAGCCGGTCGCCCCACTGCTCCCCCACCGCCGCCCGCAGCGCGCCGGCGAGTGTCGCCGCGTTGAGGTCGGTGACGGCGTTGCCGACCTGGTCGACCAGGGCGCCCGTGTCCGTCTGCGCCGGGTTCTCCTCGGTGCCGTACGAGCCGATGAGGTCGGCGGCCGCGGTCCGGAACAGCTCCCGCCGCCGCACCCCGCGCGCCACCGCGACCCCGGCCTCGGCGGTCTGCGCCCGGCCGACGGCCGCGAGGATCTCCGGTTCCAGGTGCTCCCGGCCGCGCGGCTTCAGCCCGCCGGGGTCGCCCAGGATGGCGACCGCCTCGGGGGCGCGCAGCAGGAGGTCGGGGGCGAACCGTCCGGCGGAGAGCACCCGCGCGAGATTCTCCGCCGCCGCGCCCTCGTCGCGGAGCAGCCGCAGATACCAGGGCGTCTTGCCGAGCGCGTCGGAGACCTTGCGGAACCCGAGGAGCCCGGCGTCCGGGTCGGCGGAGTCGGCGAACCAGCCGAGCAGCACCGGCAGCAGCGTCCGCTGGATGGCGGACTTGCGGGTGACGCCGGAGGCGAGCGCCTCCAGATGGCGCAGGGCGGCGGCCGGGTCGGCGTAGCCGAGGGCCTCCAGTCGCTGCCCGGCGGCCTTGGTGCTCAGCCGGGCCTCGCCGGGCGCGAGCTGGGCGACGGCGTCGAGGAGCGGCCGGTAGAAGAGCTTCTCGTGCAGCCGGCGCACGACGGAGGCGTGCCGGCGCCACTCGCGGTTCAGCTCGAAGACGGGGTCCATCCGCATGCCGAGGGAGCGCCCGAGCCGGCGCAGATCGGCCGGTTCCTCCGGGACGAGGTGGGTGCGGCGCAGCCGGTAGAGCTGGATGCGGTGCTCCATGGAGCGGAGGAAGCGGTACGCCTCGTCGAGCTGTCCGGCGTCCGCGCGGCCCACATAGCCGCCGGCGGCCAGCGCCTGGAGGGCCTTCAGGGTGGAGCCGCTGCGCAGGGTGGTGTCGCTGCGCCCGTGCACCAACTGGAGGAGCTGGACGGCGAATTCCACGTCCCGCAGCCCGCCGGGTCCGAGCTTCAGCTCCCGTTCCACCTCGGCGGCGGGGATGTTGTCGATGACCCGGCGGCGCATCTTCTGGACGTCGGGGACGAAGTTCTCCCGCTCGGCGGCCTGCCAGACGAGCGGGGAGACGGCGTCGATGTACGCGTCGCCGAGTGCGGGGTCCCCCGCGACGGGCCGGGCCTTGAGAAGGGCCTGGAACTCCCAGGTCTTGGCCCACCGCTGGTAGTAGGCGAGATGGCTGGAGAGGGTGCGCACCAGGGGGCCGTTGCGCCCCTCGGGGCGCAGATTGGCGTCCACCGGCCAGATGGTGCCCTCGACGGTGGTCTCGGAGCAGATCCGCATCAGATGGGAGGCGAGCCGGGTCGCGGCCTGGATCGCGGGGTTCTCCTCGGCGCCGCCCGCCGGTTCGGCGACGAAGACGACATCGACGTCGGAGACGTAGTTGAGTTCATGGCCGCCGCACTTGCCGAGCGCGATCACGGCGAGCCGGCAGAGCGCGGCGTCCTCGGGCGCGGCGGCGCGGGCGATGGCCAGGGCGGCGCGCAGGGTGGCGGTGGCGAGGTCGGCCAGTTCGGCGGCGGCCTCGGCGACATCGGTGGTGCCGCAGACGTCGCGCGCGGCGATGGCGAGCAGACAGCGCCGGTAGGCGATCCGCAGCGACACGGGGTCGTCGGCACCGGCGAGGCCCTGCTCGAACTCGGCGACGCCGGGGTGCAGATCGACCGACTCCCAGGTGGTGAGGGCCTGCCAGTCGCCGGGGTGGCGGGCGAGGTGGTCGCCGAGGGCCTCGGAAGCGCCGAGGACGCCGAGGAGCCGGTCGCGCAGGGGTTTCGCGGTGACGAGGGTGTCGAGGAGTACGCGGCGGTCGGCCTCCCGCTCCGCGTCGACCAGGCGGACCAGGCTGCGCAGCGCGAGATCGGGATCGGCGACCGCGCCGAGCGCCTCCAGCAGTACGGCGTCGTCGTGGACGGCCGCCATGTCGGGGAGGTCGAGCAGCCGCTCGGCGACACCGGGGTCGGTGAAGCCGTGCCGCAGCAGCCGTGTGAAGGTACTGCTCCTGCGCCCGGGTGCCGCCGTCATGGTCGCCGTCTCCTCGTTCTGGGAGGGGTGCCGCATCACCCGTCCCGTGTCTCGCGCACCGCGCCCCGTCCTGCGATCAAGGCCCGTGGGACCGAGACTAGCCGCAGGGCGGCCCCGCCGAACGAAATGATCATCCCTGGAGCGATGAGTACCGGCCGCTCCGGCGGTCGGCACCACGGCGGCACGACGCCGGCACCGCGCTTTCGAGGAGAGGTCACGACCATGACGGAGACAGTCCCGCGCACCCAACTGGACGCCCGCTACAGCGAGGAGGGGGCGGCGGCCGAGGGGTGGTCCGGCGCGGTCGGGCGGCTGACGGCGGCGGAGGTCTTCTGGCTGTCGACGGTACGCCCGGACGGCCGCCCGCATGTCACCCCGCTGATCGCCGTCTGGCTGGACGGAGCGCTGCACTTCTGCACCGGGCCCGACGAGCGCAAGGCGCTGAACCTCCGGGAGAACCGGGAGGTGGTGCTCACCACCGGCACCGACACCCTGAGGGAGGGATTCGACCTGGTGGTGGAGGGGGAGGCGGTCGCGCTGACGGACGAGGCCCGGCTGCGGGAGGTGGCCGCCGCGTTCCTCGGGAAGTACGGCGAGGAGTGGACCTTCGAGGTCCGGGACGGCGCCTTCGTGGGCGACGGCGGCCGGGCCCTGGTGTTCCGGGTGGAGCCGCGCACGGCCTTCGGATTCGCCAAGGCGCCCTATGCCCAGACCCGCTGGCGGTTCACCCGGCCGTAGTGGCCGCGCGCTGACGCGGAGGGGCGCGGAGGCGAAGGAGCGCCGGCGCGGAGGAGGTGCCGGCGCGGAGGAGGTGCCGGCGGGTCACCGCCCGCCGGCACCTCCTGTCGCTCACCGGTCGCCCTCCGGTCACCGCTCCCGGCTCTCGCCGGTGATCCGGGCCGGGCAGCCGCTGTCCGGGCCGCGCGGGCGGGCGCCGCCGCTGTCGCTGTCGCTGTCGCCGGGGCCGTACCGGCCGGGTCAGACCTGTGGCGGCTGGTCCTTGCGGCCCGTGCCGTACTGGTCCTTCAGCTTGTCCTGACCGGTGTCGACCTGGCGGCTGTACTTGCCCTGGGTCTTGGAGTCGACGGCGTCTCCCGCCTTGTCGACCCCCTTGTCGACCTGGGACTCGTGGCCCTTGAGCATCTGCTTGAGCTTGTCCATCACGGACATGGGTCATCCCTTTCACCGCGTTTCCCCCACGTCTCCAGGGTCACCGCACACCCCGGACTCCGCATCCCGGGGAGCCGCGGCCACCTCGCGCGGCTCCCCGGACGCCCCGGACGCCCCGGACGCCCCGGACCGGCCGGTTCCGCCGGGAGGGAGGGACAGGCGGGGTCAGGGCTTGACGGCGACCATCCCGCAGATGTTGATGTCGGTCTCGGTCACATCGTGGATGTCCAGGTACTTGGTGCGGTCCAGCTCGTCCAGCTCCTCGGCCCCGTCCCCCGCTCCGGCGGGCTCGGCGGTGAGCCGGACCGCGTCCGGCGCGTGGTCCGGGCGCCAGCGGTAGGTCTGGACGACTCCGGGCTCGACGATCTCCAGTCCGTTACGGGTGGCGAACTCGGCGACCCGCTCCCGGCTGCGCAGGACGAAGTCGACCCCGCGCCCCTTGTAGGACGCGGCGACCGCGCGGGCGGACTCGGGGTTGAAGTCGTCACTGAGGTGGCTGAAGATCAGCGCGCTGCCGGACGGCAGGGCGTCGAGGAGGTTCTTGGCGGCCCGGTGGGCCGGCTCGTCCTCGACGAAGTGCAGAATCGCGGCGAGGACCAGGGCGACCGGCCGGTCGAAGTCCAGGGTCCGCGCCGCGCCGCTCAGGATGTCGGCGGGCTCGTGCAGATCGACATGGAGGTAGTCGGTGCGGCCCTGGGGCCCGGAGGCGAGCAGGGCGCGGGCCTGGGCGAGGACGACGGGGTCGTGGTCGGTGTAGACGACCCGGGACTCGGGGGCCAGGCGCTGGGCGATCTGGTGGACATTGTCCTGCGTGGGCAGGCCGGTGCCTATGTCGAGGAACTGGCGTATGCCGGCCTCGGTGACCAGGTGGGTCACCGCCCGCCGTAAGAAGTCGCGGTTGTGGCGGATGTCGAGGTACCCGCGGGGATTGTGGGCGAGCGCCGCCTTGGCGGCCTCGCGGTCGACCGGGAAACTGGCGCTCCCGCCGAGAAAGACATCGTAGATCCGGGCCGTGTGCGGCTTCGATGTGTCGATGTCGCGCAGCGGGTCGGCGGGGTCGTGGGCGCGGGTGGCACCGGGCATGAGGACTCCCTGAAGATCGTCGAAGGCTTCAGCATCGGAACTTCCACATCACTGTAGATGCCGGACGCGATCACAGACAGACCGCCCTTTTCGGCGTATCCCCTGCTGGGAAAGGGGAGTTGGGGAGCCTTGGACGAGAGGCCCCCGCCGGCGGCCGGACCGCTCCGGCCACCGCCGGGGGCCACCTGCGGGGGACGGCCGCCTGCGGGGGACGGCCGCATGGCTGCGGCGCGGGACTACAGCACCGGCAGGTTCTTCCGCAGCTCGAAGGCGGTGACCTCGGAGCGGTACTCCTCCCACTCCTGCTTCTTGTTGCGGAGGAAGAAGTCGAAGACATGCTCCCCCAGCGTCTCGGCCACCAGCTCGCTCCGCTCCATCAGGGCGATCGCCTCGCCCAGGTTCTGCGGCAGCGGCTCGATGCCCATCGCGCGGCGCTCGGCGTCCGACAGCGCCCAGACGTCGTCGTCGGCGCCCGGCGGCAGCTCGTACCCCTCCTCGATGCCCTTGAGGCCCGCCGCCAGCAGGACCGCGTAGGTCAGATAGGGGTTGGCGCCGGAGTCGATGGAGCGGACCTCGACCCGGGAGGAGCCCGTCTTGCCGGGCTTGTACATGGGGACGCGGATCAGCGCGGAGCGGTTGTTGTGGCCCCAGCAGATGTACGAGGGTGCCTCGCCGCCGGCGCCCGCGCTGCGGGCCGAGCCGCCCCAGATGCGCTTGTAGGAGTTGACCCACTGGTTGGTGACGGCGGAGATCTCCGCCGCGTGCCGGAGCAGACCGGCGATGAAGGAGCGGCCGACCTTGGAGAGCTGGTACTCGGCGCCGGACTCGTAGAAGGCGTTGCGGTCGCCCTCGAAGAGGGAGAGGTGGGTGTGCATCCCCGAGCCGGGGTACTCGCTGAACGGCTTCGGCATGAAGGTCGCCTGGACACCCTGCTCCAGCGCCACCTGCTTCATCACCAGCCGGAAGGTCATGATGTTGTCGGCGGTGGAGAGCGCGTCCGCGTACCGCAGATCGATCTCCTGCTGGCCGGGGGCGCCCTCGTGGTGGCTGAACTCCACCGAGATGCCCATCGACTCCAGCATGGTGATCGCCTGGCGGCGGAAGTCCATGCCGACGTTCTGCGGGGTGTGGTCGAAGTAGCCGGAGTTGTCCGCGGGCGACGGGCGGCTGCCGTCCAGCGGCTTGTCCTTGAGCAGGAAGAACTCGATCTCGGGGTGGGTGTAGAAGGTGAAGCCCAGATCGGAGGTCCGCGCCAGGATGCGCTTGAGGACATAGCGCGGATCGGCGAAGGACGGCGAGCCGTCGGGCATCAGGATGTCGCAGAACATCCGGGCGGTGCCGGGGGCCTCCGCGCGCCAGGGGAGGATCTGGAAGGTGGCCGGGTCCGGCTTGGCGATCATGTCGGACTCATAGACCCGGGCGAAGCCCTCGATCGCCGAGCCGTCGAAGCCGATGCCCTCGTCGAAGGCCTGCTCCAGCTCGGCGGGGGCCACCGCGACCGACTTCAGGAAGCCGAGCACATCGGTGAACCACAGGCGCACGAACCGGATGTCACGCTCTTCGAGCGTGCGGAGCACGAATTCCTGCTGCTTATCCATTTCCACCCAATCCTTGCTGGTCAAGCCGCCTGCTCCCCCGAGCATCCCATCCATGGGTTTCCGGCACATTGCGAACCCCGGGCCGAGCCCCATTGTGGGTCAGCGGTCCCGGGGAAACGAGCCCGGAGGTCCCGGACCGGTCCCGCACCGGGCCCGCACCGGTCGCGGGGTGGCCGTATCCCCGCCCCGTATGAGGTGCGCGGCGCCCGTGCTCGCTACGATCTGCGAGCATGGGGGGTTCGCCGCTCGGGCCGATAGCCCGCACCAGGCGTCCCACGGCGCTGCTGAGCGCCGTGGCGACGTTCCTCGGCGCGCTCTTCATCTGCCTGGGCCCGGCCGCCGAGCACCACTCCACCACGGTCACGCTCGCCCTCTCGGCCGAGCAGGTGCCCGCCTTCTCGTGCCCGTACGACCGGGGTGCCTGCGGGCTGCTGCCGGTGGCGGGACCCGCGGTGCTGACCGCGCCGCCGCCGGACGCCCCGCCGGCCGCCCGGGAGCCGCTCCCGCGCCTCGGGCAGCTCGACCGCCGGGGGCCGACGGCGCTCGCCATGGCCCAGCCGCGCGCTCCTGACCTGTACGTCCTTCAGGTGCTGCGGACCTAGACACCCCCGCTTCCGCATTCGCCCGCGTACCCCCCTTGATCATCTCTCCCGTGAAGGACGACACCATGGCTTCCCGTAAGAACAGCGACGACCGCCGCGCCCGCATAGAGGCCATGCGCCGCGCGGAGCAGTCCCGCGAGCGGCGCAGCCGCATCATCACGATCGCCCTCAGCGGTGTGGTCGTGGCCGGTCTCGTCGGCTTCGGCGTCTATGTCCTCAACAAGGAGTCCGAGGAGAAGGAGCAGGAAGTCGCGATGGCCAAGGAGCCCATCGCGCAGGAGAAGTCCTGGGACGCCAAGAAGCTGGGCCGCAACCATGTGGACAAGACCGTCAGCTATCCGCAGAAGCCGCCGGTCGGCGGGGACCACCACCAGGCGTGGATGAACTGCGACCGCAATGTCTACAAGGAGCCGATCCCCAACGAGAACGCGGTGCACTCGCTGGAGCACGGCGCGGTGTGGGTCTCCTACAACGACAAGGCGCCCCGGGCCGAGGTGAAGAAGCTGGAGGACAAGGTCAAGAAGACCTCGTACACGATGATCAGCCCGGTCAGGGACCAGGCCGACCCGATCATGCTGACCGCGTGGGGCAAGCAGGTGAGCGTGGACAGCGCCGACGACAAGCGCGTGACGCAGTTCTTCGGCAAGTACATCCAGGGCCCGCAGACCCCTGAGCTGGGCGCGGCCTGCACCAACGGGGTCAGCGGCAAGTGAGGGGGATGACGCGTACGCACGGGGCCGCGATCGCGGCGGTGGTGCTCGCCCTGCTCTTCGCGGGCGCCGCGACGGTCGCCTCCGCCGGTGACGGCGAGCGCTCCGGGCCCGCCACCCCGGTGTCGGGCTCGGCGGACGCCGGGTTCGCGCGGGACATGTCCATCCACCACCAGCAGGCGGTGGAGATGTCGTTCATCGTCCGGGACCGCACGGACGACGAGGACGTGCGCCGTCTCGCGTACGACATCGCCAACACCCAGGCCAACCAGCGCGGCATGATGCTGGGCTGGCTGGATCTGTGGGGTCTGCCGAAGGTCGCCCCGGACGCCGAGCCGATGGCGTGGATGGCGGACGGGGAGGGCGGGCACGGCGGTCACTCCATGGCGAAGGCCGAGGAGGGGTCGCTGATGCCCGGGATGGCGACCGATGAGCAGCTCGCCCGGCTGGGGAAGCTCAGCGGGAAGAAGGCGGAGATCGAGTATCTCCAGCTGATGATCGTCCACCACAACGGCGGGGTCGACATGGCCGAGGGCTGTGTACGGCTCTGCGCCGTGGGAGCGGAGAGGACGCTCGCGCAGGGGATGGTGGACGCCCAGCGCTCGGAGGTCGAGCTGATGGTGGATCTGCTGCGGGAGCGCGGCGCCCAGGTCCGTACCTGACCACGCGTGGCGGACCGACCCGTGTCCCGGCCCCGGCGGTTCGTCCGCCGGGGCCGGGCCCGTGCCGGAGGCCGTCAGGAGCCGGGGGCCGTGCCGGAGGCGTCAGGGGGCGGGGCCGTGCCGGAGGCCGTCAGGGGGCGGTCAGGGACCAGGTGACCAGGTGACCAGGGGTGGGCGGAGGCCGGCGCACCGGGGCAGGCCCTGGTCGTCGGTGAGGCCGAGCACCGTCTCGGCCGTGCCCCCGTCCGCCGCCCCGGGGGGCAGATCCGCCAGGAAGAGCTTCGCGCGCCGGAACATGGTGAACTCCCCGCCCGGCGGCAGTTCGCCCCAGGTGAGATAGACGAACCGGGCGCCGCGCCGGCCCTGCGCGTACGGGCCCCGGAAGTCGGGCGTGCCGTCGGCGGCGGTGACGGTCTCGACCGGGATCTCGAAGACCGCCTCGGCGGCGTCCGCGCGCACCAGCTGGTCGGGCTCGCGCCCGCGCTGGGTGCCGAGGTGGACGTGCCGGTACCCGCCGCAGTCGGCGCCGGGCAGCTCGCGCGCCGTGATCCGCAGGGTCAGCTCCGCCATCGCGCTCCCTCTCCCCCATCACCCGTTTGGCCTACACCGGTCGCGTACTCCGAATGGCCCCGCGGACGATGGTCTGGCCTGTACACAGACCGCCCGTGAGGAGGCGCGTACACCATGACCACCGCCAAGGACATCATGCACCCCGGGGCCCAGTGGATTCCCGCGCACGAGACGCTCGACCGGGCCGCGCAGCTGATGCGCGAGCTGAACGTGGGCGCGCTGCCCATCGCCGACGCCGATGAGCGGCTCTGCGGCATCCTCACCGACCGGGACATCGTCGTCGGGTGCGTGGCCATGGGCCACGACCCCGCGAAGGTGACCGCCGGGGAGATGGCGCGGGGCACCCCGCGCTGGGTCGACTCGGGCTCGGGGGTGGAGGAGGTGCTCCGGGAGATGGAGGGGCACCAGATCCGGCGGCTGCCGGTGATCGAGGACAAGCGGCTGGTCGGGATGATCAGCGAGGCGGATCTGGCGGGGCATCTGTCGGACGAGCAGCTCGCGGGGTGGGTGGAGCGGGTCTACGCCAGGGGGTGAGCCTCCCCGGGGGCGCGGCGGTCATCCCCGGTCGCCGAGGATCGCGCGGGCGACCGCGTCCGGGCGGTCCAGCATCAGCAGATGCCCGGCGGGGGTGATCTCGCGGAAGCGGGCGCCCAGCTCCAGGGCCAGTCCGCGCTGGCGGGCGGTCCAGCGCCGGCCGCCGTCCGTCCCCGCGAGGACGGTGACCGGCGCGGCGGGCGGCAGGGGGCGGCGCGCGCGCAGGGCGAGGAGTTCGGCGGCGACGGCCCGGTAGTGGGTGTTCTCCAGGAGGGCGCCGCGCAGCACGCGTGAGGTGGAGTAGCAGCGGCGCACCAGGCCGGCGGGGGCCGGGTCGCCGCCGCCGGTCCTGGAGAGCCGCACCACGGCCCGCCGGGCGGACGGCCCGAGGGCGGCGGGCAGCCCCAGGGCGCCCAGCGCGCCCCCGGCGGCCCGGGTGAGGGCGGTGCGCAGGGCGGGTGCGGCGGGGGTGGTGGCGTGCTCCTCGACGCTGGAGTCGACCAGCACCACGGCGGCGGTACGGGCGGGGTGGAGCCGGGCGAACGCCTCCGCGTGGAACCCGGCGATGGAGTGCCCGACGACGGTGGCGGGGCCGTCCGCGCCGAGGGCGTCCAGCACGGCCGCGACGCGGTGCGCCTCACCGGCGGCGGACGGGGGGACCCGGGCGGGGCCGCTGAGCCCGTGCCCGGGGCGGTCGAAGCGGACCACGGTGCGGTGCGGGGCGAGCAGGGGGACGACGGGGTCCCAGTCGAACCAGCTCAGCGCGAGGCCGGCGGAGAGCACACAGACGGGGCCGCTGCCCTCGGCGACCACATGGTGCGGTACGCCTCCGATCCGTACGAACATCACTGGACCGCCTTGTCGGTGCGCTCCCGCGCCAGGGAGAGCGCGAGCAGTCCCAGCCAGACTGCCACGAGGAGCACCTGGAGCCGCTGTCCGGCCCCCAGGCCCCAGGTGCCGTGGCCGGCGGTGAAGGCGGCGACGGAGGCGAGGGTCCAGACGGTGGCGGCGAGTTCGAGGGCGACGAGCAGCGGGCCGGTACGGGCGAGCAGCGGCCACCAGCCGTGGCGGCGGGCGGCGACGGTGAGGGCGGCCATGCCGATGACCGCGCCGGTCATGGCGACGGAGGAGCTGACGGCGTGGGCGGTGTGGGTCGCGGGGACGAGTCCGGCGGCCTCGCGGGCGGCGCAGGCGGCGTCGTCGGTGGGGGCGCAGCTCAGCGGGAGCCGTGAGTCGATGGCGGTGGCGGCGCCGAAGAGCGCGACGCCGCCCCACCCGATCAGGGCCCAGGGCGTGCGGGGGGTGCGGAGCAGGGCCCAGAGGGCGCCGGCGAGGACGAGGAGGCCGGCGAGGAGGTCGGTGGTGCGGAAGAGGGTGCCGAAGGGCTGGTTCTGGGCGGCGAGTTCGCTGACGTAGGAGTGGAGGGGGTGGAGGCCGGTGTTGAGGGCGGGTTCGATGAGCCAGGCGGTGTAGACGAGCGCCCCGCCCCCGAGAAGTGCGGCGATCATCCCTCCATGATCCCCGAGCCCCCCGCCGGGGCAGCCGCCGCCCGGCGCGGGGGGGGCCCGGCCCCTCGGGTCCGCCCGGCGCGGGGAGGCCCGGCCCCTGGGGTCCGCCCGGCGCGGGCTCCTGTGGCCCGGGGTCCGTCCTCAAACGCCGGACCGGCTGAGTTGTCCAGCCCCACCGGAAAGCCGAGGCACACAATCCAGCCCCTCCGGCGATTGAGGAGCGGGGGCTCGGGGGCCGGCCCCCGACCGTGGCCCGCAGCATGCGGGGGCCCGGCCCCTCGGGTCCGCCCGGCGCGGGGACGCGGCCCCTGGGGTCCGCCCGGCGCGGGCTCCTGTGGCCCGGGGTCCGTCCTCAAACGCCGGACGGGCTGGGTGTGCCGGACCGGCTGGATCTCTCAGCCCCTCCGGCGATTGAGGAGCGGGGGCTCGGGGCCGGCGCCCGAGCTGGGTTCGGGGGGGCGGGGAGGGGCATTGCGTCAGAGAGACGATTACACTGGGAGGCGTGCCTCAACTTCGCCTCGCCCTGAATCAGATCGACTCCACCGTCGGCGACCTCCCCGGCAACACCGAGTCAATCCTCCACTGGACCCGGCACTCCGCCGAGCAGGGCGCCCACCTGGTCGCCTTCCCCGAGATGGTGCTCACCGGCTACCCGGTGGAGGACCTCGCCCTGCGGTCCTCCTTCGTCGAGGCCTCCCGCGCCGCCCTGCGCGCCCTCGCCCGGCGGCTGGCCGAGGAGGGGCTGGGCGAGCTGCCCGTCCTCGTCGGGTATCTGGACCGCTCCGAGAGCGCCCAGCCGAGGTACGGGCAGCCCGCCGGCACCCCGCGCAACGCCGCCGCCGTGCTGCACCGGGGCGAGGTGGCGCTGCGGTTCGCCAAGCACCACCTCCCCAACTACGGCGTCTTCGACGAGTTCCGCTACTTCGTCCCCGGCGACACCCTCCCCATGATCCGCGTCGGCGGCATCGATGTGGCCCTCGCCATCTGCGAGGACCTCTGGCAGGACGGCGGCCGTGTCCCCGCCGCCCGCTCCGCCGGCGCCGGCCTGCTGCTCTCCATCAACGCCTCGCCCTACGAGCGCGACAAGGACGACACCCGGCTGGAGCTGGTCGCCAAGCGCGCCCAGGAGGCCGGCTGCACCACCGCCTATCTGGCGATGATCGGCGGCCAGGACGAGCTGGTCTTCGACGGCGACTCGATCGTGGTCGACGCGGCGGGCGAGGTCATCGCCCGCGCCCCGCAGTTCTCGGAGGGCTGTGTCGTCCTCGACCTGGAGCTGCCGGCCGCCGGCGAGATCCCCTCGGGCACCGTCGACGACGGCCTCCGCGTCGAGCACGCCGTCATCTCCGCCGACCCCTTCCCGGCGTACGAGCCGGAGCTGACCGGCGGCTACGCCGAGCGCCTCGACGACGACGAGGAGATCTACTCGGCACTGGTGGTCGGCCTGCGCGCGTACGCCGCCAAGAACGGCTTCCGCTCCGTCCTCGTCGGCCTCTCCGGCGGGATCGACTCCGCGCTGGTCGCCGCCATCGCCTGCGACGCGGTCGGCGCGCGGAACGTCCACGGCATCTCCATGCCGTCCAAGTACTCGTCCGGGCACTCCCGGGACGACGCCGCCGAGCTGGCCCGCCGCACCGGCCTCAACTTCCGCACCGTGTCGATCGAGCCGATGTTCGACGCGTACATGGGCTCGCTGGGCCTGACCGGCCTCGCGGAGGAGAACCTCCAGTCCCGGCTGCGCGGCACCCTGCTGATGGCCGTCTCCAACCAGGAGGGCCACATCGTGCTGGCCCCGGGCAACAAGTCCGAGCTGGCGGTGGGGTACTCCACGCTCTACGGCGACTCCGTCGGCGCGTACGGCCCCATCAAGGACGTCTACAAGACGACGGTCTTCCGGCTGGCCGAGTGGCGCAACCGGGCCGCGGCGGAGCGCGGGCAGACCCCGCCGATCCCGGAGGCGTCCATCACCAAGCCCCCGAGCGCGGAGCTGCGCCCCGGGCAGATGGACACCGACTCGCTGCCGGACTACAACGTCCTGGACCGCGTCCTGGAGCTGTATGTGGACCGGGACCGGGGCAAGGACGAGATCGTGGCCGCCGGGTTCGACGAGGAGCTGGTGGCGCGGACCCTGCGGATGGTCGACACCGCCGAGTACAAGCGGCGGCAGTACCCGCCGGGCACGAAGATCTCGGCGAAGGGCTTCGGCAAGGACCGCCGGCTGCCGATCACCAACCGCTGGCGGGAGTCGACGGCGCGCTGACGCCGCACCGCGACGGCGAGGGGCCCCGGAGCAGCGCGCTCCGGGGCCCCTCGCCGTCCGCCGTTCAGAGCTGGACGCGCGCCGCGACCGGCAGATGGTCGCTGTCCGTGCGGGGCAGCGTCCAGGACGACACCGGCTCGACGCCCTTCACCAGGATCTGGTCGATCCGCGCCAGCGGGAAGGAGGCCGGCCAGCTGAAGCCGAAGCCGTCGCCCGCCGCGCCCTGGGTCGAACGCATCTGGGAGGTGACCGCGTTCAGCGCCCGGTCGTTCATCGTGCCGTTGAGGTCGCCGAGCAGCACCACCTTGCCGGAGCGCTCCCGGGAGATCGCCTCGCCGAGCGCGTCGGCGCTGTCGTCGCGCTGCCCGGCGGTGAAACCGGCGCGCATCTTCACCCGTACGGACGGCATATGGGCGACGTACACCGCGACTTCGCCCTGGGGGGTCGCCACGGTGGTGCGCATCGCGCGGGTCCACCCCATCCGGATTCCCACCGGCTTGGTGCCGGCCAGCGGGTACTTGCTCCACAGCCCGACCGTGCCCTGCACCGAGTGGTACTTGTAGGTGGAGGAGAGCGCCTTCTCGTACGTCTTCACCTGGCCCTGGGCCAGCTCCTGGAGCGCCAGCACATCCGCGCCGGACGCGGCGACCTTCGCGGCCGTGCCCTCGGGGTCGGGGTTCTCGGCGTTGACGTTGTGGCTGGCGACGGTCAGATCGCCGCCGCCGGTGGACTTGTCGGTGAGCAGCCCGCCGAAGAGGTTGAGCCAGACCACGGCCGGCAGCAGCACCGCGATCAGGGCGGTCGCCGAGCGCCGCCAGAGCGCGGCGGCGAGGAGCACCGGGACGAAGATCACAGCGAGCCAGGGGAGGAAGGTCTCCCCGAGACTGCCCAGATTGCCGATCCGGTTGGGGATCTGCGCGTGGAAGATCATCACCAGGGCGACCAGGACCGCGCAGACCGCCAGCACGATCCCGCGCCGCCAGATGCCCCGGTCACCGCGCCAGCGGGCGAACGGACGCCGGGCACGGGGTCCGCCGACGAGGGTCTCCGGGCCGCCGCTTCCGGTCTCCGTCTTGTACGCCTGCACCATGGAGCTGTCCTTACTGCCTTGCTGCCATCACACGAGCCTCGCCAATGACCCTAGGCGATGACGGTACTTGTCCTGCCGCCCCGGGTGCGGCGGTTCTGTGCCCATGACGAATGGGCGACACCCGTGGTTCCTGATATCGGTCCAGGTGGGGGACGTGTCACACCATCCACACACCGTGCGGGGAACCACGGTGCGCGGGGCCTCTTCCGGCGCGGCGCCCGAATCGACGCGATCATGTCAGAAATCCAGCGCCCCGGGCACCCCCCGGACACCCTCTGGCACGCCGTGCCGGGGACACGCGCCGTGACAGACGCGGGACCCTCCGTGCACCTGCCCGCCCCCTTCCGCGCGAGCGGCACGAAGTGCCACCATGGAGGTGGTCCGGGGACGCCGTCAGGGCGCCTCGAGATGACGTAAGGAGCCGTTGGCCATGTCGCTTCAGGCTGCCCGCAACCCCGCCGACAGCAGCAGAGCGCTGTACGGCGGCAAGGGCACGCGCCGCCTCACCGTCCACGACATCGCCGCCGCCAAGGAGCGCGGCGAGAAGTGGCCGATGCTCACCGCCTACGACGCGATGACCGCGTCCGTCTTCGACGAGGCCGGCATCCCGGTCATGCTCGTCGGCGACTCCATGGGCAACACCCACCTCGGCTACGACACCACCGTCCCGGTCACCATGGACGAGATGACCCTGCTCTCGGCCGCTGTCGTCCGCGGCACCAGCAGGGCCCTGATCGTCGGGGACCTCCCCTTCGGCTCGTACCAGGAAGGGCCCGTACAGGCCCTGCGCAACGCCACCCGGCTGGTCAAGGAGGCGGGCGTCGGCGCGGTCAAGCTGGAGGGCGGCAAGCGGTCCCTCCCGCAGACCGAGCTGATCATCGAGGCGGGCATCCCCGTGATGTCGCACCTCGGGCTGACGCCGCAGTCCGTCAACACCATGGGCTACCGGGTGCAGGGCCGTGGCGACGAGGCGGCCCACCAGCTGCTGAACGACGCCAAGTCGGCGCAGGACGCGGGCGCGTTCGCCGTCGTCCTGGAGCTGGTGCCGGCGGAGCTGGCGGCCGAGGTCACCCGCTCCCTGCACATCCCGGTCATCGGCATCGGGGCGGGCCCCGACACCGACGCCCAGGTTCTGGTCTGGACCGATATGGCCGGTCTCACCGGAGGCAAGGTGCCGCGCTTCACCAAGCAGTACGCGGACCTGCGCCGCACCCTGGGCGACGCGGCGAAGGCGTTCGCCGAGGATGTCGCCGGGGGCGCGTTCCCGCAGGAGGAGCACACCTTCCACTAGCCGCGGACCGGACCCGCCGGCCCCACCAGCCACTCCCGGCACAGACGACAGCCCGCCGAACTTCCCCCGTCGGCGGGCTGTCGGGTTCTGTCGGCGGACTGTCGGCGGGCTGTCGGTGGCGGGCGCCAGGGTGGGGGCATGACACAGATCGACAGGAACCCGGGCGGCGGCAGGGGCCTCGCCGTCGAGGTACGGGGGCTGGTCAAGCACTACGGCGAGACCAGGGCACTGGACGGTGTGGACATCGACGTCCGCGAAGGCACCGTCCTCGGAGTGCTGGGACCCAACGGCGCCGGCAAGACCACCCTCGTACGCTGCCTCGCCACCCTCATCGTGCCCGACGCGGGCACCGCCACCGTCGCCGGCTACGACGTGGTGCGCCAGCCCCGCCAGCTGCGCCGCACCATCGGGCTCACCGGGCAGTACGCCTCGGTCGACGAGAAGCTCTCCGGCTGGGAGAACCTCTACATGATCGGGCGGCTGCTCGACCTCTCCCGGTCCGCGGCCCGCGCCCGCGCCGACGCGATGCTGGAGCGCTTCTCGCTCACCGAGGCCGCCAGGAAGCCCGTGATGCAGTACTCCGGCGGAATGCGCCGCCGGCTCGACCTCGCCGCCTCCATGATCGGGCAGCCGTCCGTGCTCTATCTGGACGAGCCGACCACCGGGCTCGACCCCCGGACCCGCAACGAGGTGTGGGACGAGGTCAAGCGGATGGTCTCGGAAGGGGTGACCGTCCTGCTCACCACCCAGTACATGGAGGAGGCCGAGCAGCTCGCCGACGCGCTGACCGTCATCGACCGGGGCAAGGTCATCGCCAACGGCCGGGTCGCGGAGCTGAAGGCCAGGGTCGGGGGACGCACCCTGCGGATTCGGCCCAGCGACCCGGCGGTGCTGCCCGCGATGGCGGCGGCGCTGCGCGAGTCCGGGCTCGACGGGATCGCCGGCGCGACCGTCGTCGCCGACGAGGGACGGCTGTACGTGCCCATCCTGGCCGACGAGCAACTGACCGCCGTGGTGGGCCTGCTGGCCGCCCGCGGCTTCGGCATCGCCGACATCGGCACCCATCTGCCCAGCCTGGACGAAGTGTTCCTGGCGATCACCGGAGAGAAGGCGACGGTGTCCGCACCCGAGCCCCAGAGCGCGGAGGCCGCGGCATGAGCACCGGAACCACATCCCGCCCGGAGAAGACCGGCCCGGCGACCGGCCCGGCCACCGGCCCGGCCACCGATACGGCGGTGAGCACGGCGGGGCCCGGAGCGCCGGGCCGGCCGCGCGGCGAGGGCCGGATCGGGCCGCGCTCCCATCTGCGGCACATCGGCGCCCTGGTGCGCCGCAACGCGCTCCAGATCAAGCAGGACCCCGAGTCGATGTTCGACGCGCTGATGACGCCGATCGTCCTCACCCTGCTCTTCGTCTATGTCTTCGGCGGGGCGATCTCCGGCAAGGGCAATCAGGACACCTATGTCAACTATGTCGTCCCCGGCCTGATGGCGATGATGGGGCTGAGCATCGCGATGGCCGTGGGCACCGGCATCAACACCGATGTCACCAAGGGGGTGATGGACCGCTTCCGGTCCATGCCGATCGCCCGCTCATCGGTGCTCGTCGCGAAGATCGTGGTCGAGATAGGCCGGATGTCGATCGCGATGGTCATCCTGCTGGGCATGGGCTTCCTGCTCGGGCTGGAGATCAAGACCTCCGTCCCGCACCTGCTCGCGGCGATGGGGCTGTCGATCGTCTTCGGCGCGTCGCTGATGTGGATCTTCATCCTGCTGGGTCTCGCGATGAAGACGGCTCAGGCCGTTCAGGGAACGGCCATGCTGATCCTGATGCCGCTCCAGTTCGGCTCGTCCATCTTCGCCCCGCCGTCGACGATGCCCGACTGGCTGAGGACCTTCACCGACTACAACCCGCTCTCCAATCTCGCGGACGCGTCCCGGGCCCTGATCAACGGGGGCCCGGTGGCGAGTTCGGTGTGGTGGACGCTCGGCTGGGCGGTGGCCATCACGGCGGTCACCGCGCCGATCGCGGTCGCGAAGTTCGTCAAGAAGAACTGAGGCGCTGGGCGGCCCGGGTGCGGACGGCCCGGGTGCGGACGGCCCGGGGCTCAGACGAGGTCGGCGGCCTCCTCCAGCGTGAGGCGGCCGCCCTCGGCGTGCGCGGCGTCGAAGGCGGCGCCGCCCAGCAGGGCGCGGATCTCCGCCTCCGCCCGCTCGCGGCCGATCCGCTCGTACATCGCGGGGTGATGCCCGGCGGGGAGCATGGCATCGGAGGCGCCGAGCAGGCGGGCCGCGTCCGCCGCCCGGCCGGGGTCGCTCGCGGCCACGGCACCCGCCGCCGTCACCAGATGCGCCGAGGCCAGCTGGGGCGCCACCACCACGGAGAGCGGGTCCTTGGCCCGCTCCAGCGCCTCCCGGACCCGCTCCAGGGCCGTGGCCCAGTGGCCGTCGCCCAGTTCGATCCAGGCGAGCAGGCCGATGACCATGCCCTGGAAGACGGCGAGGGTGTTGGGGTGGAACTGGGTGCGCAGCGCCTCGATGTGCTCGCGCGCCTCGGCGCGGCGGCCCGTGTGGCCGAGCCAGAGCGTGAGATGGATACGGGACACGGCGGTGCACTCGTTGACGGCGCCGCCGTACTCGGCGAGGACCTCGCGGATCATCGCCTCACCGCGCTCCCCCTCCCCCAGCTGGAGCAGCACACCGCCGAGCCGGGCCCGGCAGAGCGCCAGATGGGCGCGGGCGCCCATCCGCTCGGCGTAGCCGACGGCGGCGGTGAAGTCCTCGGCGGCGAGCGCGTACTCGCCGCGCCGCTCCCGGGTCTCGGCGCGCGCGCAGAGCGCCTCCGCCGCGCCCCAGGCGTCCCCGATCCGGGTGAAGATCTCCAGGGCCTCCTCGGCGTCGCGTGTCGCGTCCCCGCCCCCGGTGCCCCGGTTGGCGAGGATGTTGGCGCGCTGCTGGAGGCCGGCGGCCAGTTCCCACTCGTAGCCGAGGTCCCGGCAGGTGCGGACGGACTCGTCCAGCAGCTCCCACAGCTGCTCGGCCCGCCCGCCCATGACGACGGCGAAGAACCAGAGGATGCCCGGGCCCCGGCAGGTCTGCGGCAGACCGGGCCGGTAGGCCTCGGCGACCCGGGCGAGACGCTCCAGGGTGTCGCCCCCGCCGACACCGGCCTCGTTGACGAGGAAGACCAGATGGATCATGGTGGCGGCCCGGCGGGCCTCCTGGAGCAGCTCGGGTCCCATCGGCGGCGGCGCGTCGGTGAACCGTTCGTGGACGGGGGGCACGGGTGCCACGGGCGGAGCGAACGGGTCGGGGCCCAGCGCGGCGGCGGCGCCGGCCCAGTGGCTGGCCTCGGAGGTCAGATCCCGCAGCTGCCAGTACCAGAAGAGGCTGAGGACGAGGGAGAGCGACTCCTGCTCGTTCCGGGCGGCGGTGGCGCGGCGCAGGGCGGTGCGCAGATTCTCGTACTCGCGCTGGAGCAGCTCGATCGCGGCGCGCTGGGCGGGGCCGCGCAGCAGGGGGTCGGTGGTGCGGGCGAGTTCGCGGTAGTGGACGAGGTGGCGCTGTTCGGCGGCGGGGCGCTCGCCGGCGTGGTCGAGGCGTTCGGCGGCGTACTCGGCGACGGTCTCCAGGAGGCGGTAGCGCATGCCGCGCGCGCCGTCGGGGGCGGCGACGACCAGGGACTTGTCGACGAGCGCGGCGAGGGCTTCGAGGGTGTGGGGGCCGCAGACGGCCTCGGCGGCGGCGAGGTCGCAGCCGCCCGCGAAGACGGACAGGCCGCGCAGGACGGCCTGCTCGTGCCCGTCGAGGAGGTCCCAGGACCAGTCGACCACCGCCCGCAGGGTCTGCTGGCGCGGCAGGAGGGTGCGGCTGCCGCCGGTCAGGAGGCGGAAGCGGTCATCGAGACGGGCGGCGATCTGCCGGGGGGTGAGCAGCCGCAGACGGGCGGCGGCCAGCTCGATCGCCAGCGGGAGGCCGTCGAGCCGGCGGCAGATCTCCGCGCAGGCCTCCGGGTCGTCGTCCGTGCGGAACCCGGGGCTCGCCGCCGCGCCCCGCTCCCCGAGGAGCCGCAGCGCGCTCGGCGCGGCCAGCGGGCCCACCGGCCGCACCAGCTCACCGGGGACCCCCAGCGGCTCCCGGCTCGTGGCCAGCACCCGCACCCCGGGGCAGTGCGTCAGCAGGGCCTCCGCCAGCGCCGCCGCCGCACCCACCACATGCTCGCAGTTGTCCAGCACCACCAGCATCCGCCGCCGCGCGCAGTGCTCCACCAGCCGGGTGACGACGCTGTCACCGTGGCGTTCGGCGGCCCACAGCTCCTCGGTGGCGCCGCGCAGCACGGTCTGGCGCCCGCCGAGGACGGTGAGGACCGCCTCGGGGACGTCGTCGGGATCGTCGACCGGGGCCAGCTCAGCGAACCAGACGCCGTCCGGGGCCCGCTCGGCGACCAGCTCGGCGACCTCCTGCGCCAGCCGGGTCTTGCCCGCTCCCCCGGGTCCGAGGAGGGTCACCAGCCGGGCCGCCGCGAGATCCTCCCGCAGGACGGCGATGTCCCGCTCCCGGCCGACGAAGGAGGTCAGCCGGGCACGGAGGTTGCCCGGGGGCGGGGAGCCGGCGGGTATGGAGCCGGGGGCGGGGCGGGCCGCCAGGAGTTCGGCGTGGAGGGCGCGGAGGGCGGGGCCGGGGTCGGTGCCCAGGCGGGCGGCGAGATCGCGGCGGAGGGTGTCGTAGGCCGCGAGGGCCTCGGCCGGGCGGTCCGTGGCGCGCAGGGCGCGCAGGCGCAGGGAGTGCAGGGCCTCGTCGATGGGGTGGGCCTCGCAGAGGGCGGTCAGCTCCGGGAGGGCCTCCTCGGCGCGGCCGAGCGCGAGCAGGGCGGTGAGCCGGGCGCGGCGGGCCTCCAGGCGGCGGGTCTCCCAGCGGGCGGCCTCCGCCGCGCGGTCGGGCAGGTCCGCGAGGACGGGGCCGCGCCACAGCTCCAGCGCCTCGTCGAGCAGGGTCGCCGCCTTGGACGCGTCGCCCTGCTCCAGGGCGCGGGAGCCCTCGCCGGTGAGCCGGTCGAAGCGGTGCAGATCGATCTGGTCGGGTTCGGCGAGCAGCCGGTAGCCGCCGCCTTCGGCCGAGGCGACGGCCTCCCGTCCGATCGCGCGGCGCAGCCGCCCCACGAGGGCCTGGACGGCGGCGGGGGCGTCGGCCGGGGGTTCGCCGTCCCAGACCTCGCCGATGATGAGGCCGACGGGGACGGTGCGGCCGGGGCGCATGGCGAGCACGGTGAGCAGCGCGCGCAGCCGCGCGCCGCCGAGGGGGACGGGGGTGCCGTCGCCCCGGAGGGCGTGGGTGGTGCCGATTACCGAGAAGCGCACCCGCTCATTCTCCATGCGCGGGCCGCGCCCCGGGCGCCCCGAGCCGGAGCCCCCTCCGGGCGGGGCCCGTCCGGAGCTGCCTCTGGGAGGTGCCCCCGGACAGGCTGGGCGTGCCTGGACGAGCTGGGATTGCTCGGGCCGCCCGTGGCGCGGGGTCCGTCCTCAAACGCCGGACGGGCTGGGGTATGCCGGACGGGCTCGGGGTGGCCGGACGGGGCGGGATTGCTCGCGGGCCCGTGGGTGCGGGAGGCCCGGGCGCTGCGGCCCCGGGTGCGGGAGACCCGGGTGCGGGAGACCCGGGTGCGGGGGGCCCGGGTGCGGGGCCACGGGGATGGGGGCTTGGGGTGGGAGGGGGCGGGTACGGTTCGGGGCGCAGGTCCCCGCACCCCAGGAGCCCCCATGCCCACCCCCCACAAACCCCCCACCCGCGTCAGCCCCGTCTTCCTCGGGATCACCGCGGTCATGGCGGTCACCGCCTGGGCGGTGTGGACCGACTTCTCCGCCTCCCCCGGCCTCGCCGTCTTCCTCTTCGTCACCTCGGCCTGGATCGTCTCGCTCTGTCTGCACGAGTACGCCCACGCCCGCACCGCCCTCCACAGCGGTGACCTCTCCATCGGCGCCAAGGGCTACCTCACCCTCAACCCCCTCGCCTACACCCACGCCATGCTCAGCCTCGTCCTCCCGGTGCTCTTCGTGATCCTCGGCGGCATCGGCCTGCCGGGCGGCGCGGTCTTCATCGAGCGGGGCCGTATCCACGGGCGCTGGAAGCACAGCCTGATCTCGGCGGCCGGTCCCCTGACCAATGTCCTGTTCGCGGTGGTGTGCACGGCCCCGTTCTGGCTGGACGCGCTGGACGGCGTGCCGGTGCTCTTCCAGTACGCGCTCGGATTCCTGGCGCTGCTCCAGGTCAGCGCCGCGATCCTGAACTTCCTCCCGGTGCCGGGGCTGGACGGCTACGGAGTGATCGAGCCCTGGCTCTCGCACCGCGTCCGCCGCCAGGTGGAGCCGCTCGCGCCGTTCGGGCTGTTCCTGGTCTTCGCGCTGCTCTTCATCCCCGAGGTGCACGGGGTCTTCTTCGACGCGGTCCACGCGATCCTGCGGGGTCTGGGCGTCGACGAACTCGCGAGCGGCTGCGGCTTCGACTACTACCGCTTCTGGCAGGGCGAGAACGAGTACTGCGCCTCCTTCACCGGCCGCTGACCGGCTGGAGGGGGAGGCGGGGGCGGCGGCCGGTTCAGCCGGCCGCCGCGCGCTCCAGCTTCGCCTTGCGGAGGTAGTACCAGGCCATGTTGGACGAGAGACCGGCGATCAGCACCCAGACGACCCCGAGCCACAGGCCCTGGGTGAAGGAGACGACGGCCGCCGCGACGGCGAGGGCGCAGACGACGAGTGCGTAGAGAGCGAGGCGGGGCATGGGGTGAGGCTCCTGTCGGGGGTGTGTCCGTCCCGTCCAGTGTCCCCCATGCCCCCGGCGGGCCCGCACCTCACCCGGGCATCGCTCAGACGTCGGTGATCCGCAGTCCCGCGTGGGCCTTGTAGCGGCGGTTCACCGAGATCAGGTTGGCGACCAGGGACTCCACCTGGTGGGCGTTGCGGAGCCGGCCGGCGAAGACTCCGCGCATGCCGGGGATGCGGGCGGTGAGCGCCTGGACGAGATCGGTGTCGGCGCGGGACTCGCCGAGGACCATCACATCGGTGTCGATCCGCTCCACCGACGCGTCCTGGAGCAGGACGGCCGAGAGGTGGTGGAAGGCGGCGGTGACGCGGGAGTCCGGCAGCAGGGCCGCGGCCTGCTCGGCCGCGCTGCCCTCCTCGGGCTTGAGGGCGTAGGCGCCCTTCTTGTCGAAGCCGAGCGGGTTGACGCAGTCGATGACGAGCTTGCCGGTCAGCTCCTCGCGGAGGGCTTCGAGGGTCTTGGCGTGGCCGTCCCACGGCACGGCCACGATCACCACGTCGCTGCGGCGGGCGCACTCGGCGTTCTCCGCGCCCTCGATGCCGAGGCCGAGTTCGGCGGCGGCGGACTCGGCGCGCTCGGCGGCGCGCGAACCGATGATCACCTTCTGGCCGGCCCGGGCGAGCCGGTAGGCGAGGCCGCGCCCCTGGTCGCCGGTGCCACCGAGGACACCGACGACCAGGCCGGACACGTCGGGGAGGTCCCAGGGGTCCTTGGGGGTGGGCTTGGCGGCTGCGGCTGTGTTCTCACTGGAGGTCATGGGGTGACCCTACTTCGCGGGTACGGACCGTGGCCGGGACCCTCGTACGGGTGAGCCCGGGCCGACGCCCCGACGCCCGGGCGGCCGGTGGCGGAGGATGCGGGGGCATGGACGCGGTACGAGTGGCGCTGCTGCGCGAGGTTCTGGCGGGCACCGAGTGGCCGGGGGCGACCCGGCGGTTCGCGAGGGTGCTGAGGTCGTCGGTGGTGCCGCAGGGCGGCGGGCTGCTGCTGGTCGGCACGGAGGAGTACGAGCCGTGGCACCTGGCGGCGCATCTGGTGGACGAGGCGGCCTGGTCGGGGCTGCCGGAGCTGACGCCGACGCTGGTGCGGCACCGGGCGCGGCCCGGGGACCCGGCGCATCTGGCGGTGGGGCTCGGGCGGCTGGAGGCGGTGCGGCGGGGGGAGACGGTGCTGGTGGTGGCGCCGGGGGCGCCGGAGGAGGGGTTGCTGGAGCGGGTGGGGGACGCGCGGCGGGCGGGGGCGAGGGTGCTGGTGCTGGAGGAGGGGGGCGGGGGGTTGGAGGGGGTGGCGCATGAGTGGCTGGCGGTGCCGGGGGGTGGGGAGGTGGACATGGACATGGTGCAGCACCTGGTGAGCGCTGCCGCGGGCGAGAACAGTCTCCCGGTGCCGAGGGGCCGCCTCCGCTTCCGCGACCGCCTCTCCCGCTTGGCGGACCAGCTGACGTCTCCCCCGCCTTCCCCCTGGTGACCCCCGAGCCAAGAGCCACCCGAACAACCCCGGCCCACCGGAGCAAACCCAGCCCACCCGGCAAACCAAGCCCACCCGGCAAACCCAGCCCACCCGGCAAACCCAGCCTGTCTGGGGGCACCTCCCGGAGGCAGCTCTGGGGGAGCTTGAGGACGGACCCCGCACCACAGGACCCCGCATCCCGCGGGCCACGGTCGGGGGCCGGCCCCCGAACCCCCGCTCCTCAATCGCCGGAGGGGCTTGGGTTGCTCAGGTCTCCAGCGAGGCTGGATTTCGCGCCTCGGCCTGCCCGGAGGGGTGGGGGTGGCGCGCTTCAAACGGCGGCGGGGCCGGGGGGCCGCCTCCAGGGGAGCTTGAGGGCGGACCCCGCACCACGGGCAACCCGGGCCGGCACCGGGAGCAGCAACCCCGAGCCGACGCGGGCCCCGAACCCGGGGCCCCCCGGCAGGGACATCGCCCAGGTCACAGGGAAATCAGTTGCTCGGGGCAGCGAAAGAGACCGACGATGGTCCGTTGTGACCTCGAAGCTCTCCGCGATACTCCCCGACCTCTCCCCCTGGCGCTCCTCCCCCGACTTCCGCCTCCTCTGGATTCAGGGCCTCATCGCCCACTTCGGCAGCGCCATGGCCATGATCGCCCTCCCCCTCCAGATCAAGCACCTCACCGGGTCACCGCTCGCGGTCGGGGCCATGGGGGCCGTGGAGCTGATCCCGCTGATCGTCTTCGGGCTGTACGGCGGGGCGCTCGCCGACTCCGCCGACCGGCGGAAGCTGATCATCTGGACGGAGGCGGGGCTCGGGGTCCTCGCCGTGGTCCTCATGATCAACGCGCTGCTGCCGGAGCCCATGCTCTGGCCGCTCTATCTCGTGGCGGCCGGGGTCTCCGCCATGGCGGGGCTCCAGCGGCCGGCGCTGGACGCGCTGATGGCGCGGATCGTCCCGCACGACCAGCTCACCGCAGCCGCCGCGCTGAACAATCTCCGCTGGCAGCTCGGCGGGATCGCCGGGCCGTCGGCGGCCGGGCTGGTGGTGGCGTACTCGGGGCACGCCACGGCGTACGGGATCACGATCGCCGGGTTCACGGTCTCCGTGCTGATGTGTCTGCGGCTGCGCCCCGCCCCGCCCGCGCACGACGCGGAGAAGCCGTCGCTGCGCGGCATCGTGGAGGGCGCGCGGTACGCCGCCTCCCGCCCCGTCCTGCTCGGCACCTACGCCATCGACCTGGTCGCGATGATCTTCGCCTTCCCGATCGCGATCTTCCCCTTCCTCGCGGACGACCTGGACGCCCCCTGGTCCCTCGGCCTGATGTTCGCCGCGCTGTCGGTGGGCTCGGTGTTGCTGAGCGCCATGAGCGGCTGGACCACCCGGGTGCGGCGGCACGGTCTGCTGGTGATCTACGGCGCGGGCTCCTGGGGGCTGGCGATCGCCGCGGCGGGGTGGTTCGACAATGTGTGGCTGGTGCTGCTGGCGCTGGCCTTCGCGGGCGCGGGCGACACACTCAGCGGTCTGGGCCGGATGACGATCTGGAACCAGACGATCCCGGACGAGCTGCGGGGGCGGCTCGCGGGCATCGAGGTGCTCTCCTACAGCGTCGGCCCGCAACTGGGACAGGTCCGCTCGGGCGCGATGGCCGGCTGGACCGGGACCCGGGCGGCGATCTGGAGCGGCGGTGTGGTCTGTGTGGCGGGTGTGGTGCTGCTGACGGCGGCGCTGCCGAAGCTGCTGCGGTACGACTCCGCCACGGACGAGGACGCCCTGCGCCGCCGCGCCCAGTCGGAGGCGGCGGCGCTCCCGGAGTAGGGGCGCTCAGGCGCCGGGCCCACGCCGAGGGCCGCCCTGGGGGCCCTCGGGGGCGTCATGCCACTTGGGGTCGGTCTCCCACTCCAGATTCCGCTCCCGGGCGGTCTCCATCGCGTGCTCCGCCTCCTTCCGCGACCCGTACGGGCCGAAGCGGTCCTTCGCCGGACAGTCCGGCCCCTCCTCGACCTTCTGGTGCTTGAGGCAGTAGTACCACTCGCCCGGTTTGCCCACCGTGCGCCTCTTGAACAGGGCCATGGTCCGCTCCCTTCCCGTCGGGTCCTGGTCGTGCCGTCAGTAGCCATGCTGCCCCAGACCCCCCTGGTTAGACTCGCTGGCATGTCTGGCCAGTCACTGCTCGTGCCCGGGGAACTCTCCCCCCACCGCCCCGTCCCCGCCGCCATCCGGCGCCCCGAGTACGTCGGGAAGTCCGCCCCGACCCCGTACACGGGCCCGGAGGTCCAGGACTCCGACACCGTCGAGCGCATGCGGATCGCCGGCCGTATCGCCGCGCGGGCGATGGAGGAGGCCGCCCGGCACATCGCCCCCGGGGTGACCACGGACGCGTTGGACCGGGTCGCCCATGAGTACATGTGCGACCACGGCGCCTACCCCTCCACCCTCGGCTACCGGGGCTTCCCCAAGTCGCTCTGCTCCTCGGTCAACGAGGTCATCTGCCACGGCATCCCCGACTCCACGGTGCTGCGCGACGGCGACATCGTGAACCTCGACGTCACCGCGTACATCGGCGGGGTGCACGGCGACAACAACGCCACCTACCTCTGCGGCGAGGTCGACGAGGAGTCCCGGCTGCTGGTGGAGCGGACCCGTGAGTCGCTGAACCGGGCCATCAAGGCGGTCCGGCCCGGCCGCCAGATCAATGTGATCGGGCGGGTCATCGAGTCGTACGCCAAGCGGTTCGGCTACGGCGTGGTCCGCGACTTCACCGGCCACGGGATCAACACCGCCTTCCACTCCGGTCTGATCGTCCCGCACTACGACTCCCCGCACGCCACCACCGTGATCCAGCCCGGTATGACCTTCACCATCGAGCCGATGCTGACGCTGGGGACGCACGAGTACGACATGTGGGACGACGGCTGGACCGTGGTCACCAAGGACCGCAAGCGCACGGCCCAGTTCGAGCACACGCTGGTGGTGACGGAGACCGGAGCGGACATTCTCACCCTGCCCTGAACAAACGGCGCGGAATCTTTTTACCGACAGGACGTCGGGAACCCATTGACTTAGGTAAGCCTAAGTAGGATGATCGGAGGCGGTACCGGCCATGGCCGCGTGCCGCCCGTTCGTCCGCCCCCTGTCCTGGAGGTCCCTGCCTTGGACGCCACCGCCACCGCCACGCCCACCGGCACACCTTTCTCGACGCTGATCCGTGTGGCATCGCACGAACAGCACACCGAGGCGGAGAGCTCCCCGTTCATGGGGCACCTCCTCGGCGGCAGACTCGGAGTGGAGGCGTACGCGCGCTACACCGAGCAGCTCTGGTTCGTGTACCGCGCGCTGGAGGGAGCGGCGGAGGCGCTGCGGAACGACCCGGTCGCCGGGCCGTTCATCCAGTCGGAGCTGTTCCGCACCACCGAGCTGGAGCGCGATCTGACGCATCTGCGGGGCGAGGGCTGGCAGGCGAGCGCGACCCCGCTCCCCGCGACGGCGGCGTACGCCGAGCGGGTCGAGGAGTGCGCCCGCGTCTGGCCCGCCGGTTACATAGCGCACCACTACACCCGCTATCTGGGCGACCTCTCCGGCGGCCAGATCATCCGTGACCGCGCGGAGAAGACCTGGGGCTTCGAGCGCAAGGGCGACGGCGTGCGCTTCTACGTCTTCGAGGGCATCGGCAACCCGGCGGCGTTCAAGCGGACCTACCGCGAGCTGCTGGACGCGGTGCGCGCCGACGACCTGGAGAAGCAGCGGATCATCGACGAGTGCAAGCGCGCGTTCGACTTCAACGGCGCGGTCTTCCGCGAGCTGAACGGCGAGTTCCCGCTCAGCGCCTGAGCCCTGAACCGCTCCCGCGCGACCGCGCACCCGCGACCGCGCGGCGGCACCCGCACCCGCACGCACGAGCCCCGGGGCCTTCGAGAGGCCCCGGGGCTCAGCTCATGAGCCGCAGCGCCTCGGCGACGCTCAGCCGGCGGGCCGGCACCGGGGCCGGGCCCGCGATGCCCCGCGCGCGCGGGGGCGCGGGCGCGGCGAGCCGTACCCGTCCGCCGATCTCCACCGTGCCGTCGGGGCCGGGGGCCGTGAGAATCTGCGACCCCCGGCCCTGGGTGATGTTCAGGGCGCGCCCGAGCAGGTCGGTGAGCAGCAGGGCGGCGGCGCCGGTCGCCTCGTCCTCCGCGATGCCGTCGTCGCGCCGGGGGAAGCCCCGGGCGCGCACCCGTCCCGCGGCCTCGTCCTCCCACGCCCAGGCGTAGAGCCAGCCGTCGCCGGGGGGCGGCGCGGGCAGGGCGTCGACCTCCGCCGGGGTGGCGTACCGCTCCAGGAGACGCGGGGGCGCCCAGGCGGCGCGGGCGGTGATCCAGGTGAACTCGCCGTCCCCGCGCGCCCACACGGGCCCCGCGGGCGGGTTCAGCTCCTCCAGGTCCAGCAGCCAGGCGGCGCCCACGAGAGGGTGTCCGGCGAAGGGGAGCCGGAGGGTGGGGGTGTAGATGTCCACGGTCCCGCGCTCGGGGTCGTCCACGAAGACGGTCTCGCTGAAGCCGAGTTCGGCGGCGAGTCTCTGCCGGGACGCCCGGTCGGGGAAGCCGCGCGGATCGCGGACGACCCCGAGGGGGTTGCCGTGCCGGCCGTCGGCGTCGCAGAAGACATGGAGCACATCGAGCACATGGCGCAGCTCGCGATCGCGTTCGTTCACGGGGGCATTGAAGCACCAGCGGGGCCGCGATCCGCGCGAAGTGCGCTGATCGCGGCCCTGTTGTCACCCTGAGGCGGTGCCGTGCGGGCGGTGTCAGGAGGCGGTGGTCCCGGTGCCCCGGCGGCGGACGGCGAAGACCACGCCCGCTCCGGCCGCGACGATGCCCGCCGACGCGGCGATCAGCGCGGTGGCGGGGAGGTCGGCGCCGGTGGAGGCGAGCGCACCGCTGGTGGAGCCGCCCGTCGAGCCGCCGGTCGCACCGCCCGTGGTGCCACCGGTCGTACCGCCGCCGGTCGAGCCGCCGACGGAGCCCGAGCCGCCCGTGGTCCCGCTGCCGGTCGTGCCACTGCCCGTGCCACTGCCCGTGGAGCCGCCGGTGGTGCCACCGGTGGAGCCGCCGCCCGTCGAGCCGCCGTCGGAACCGCCGGAGGTGTCGGGGACCTCGGTGTCCTTGTCGAGCGAGACCGCGAGCGTGATCGGGTCGAGCGGCTCGTTCACCTCGTACAGGTCCTCGAAGCCCTTCCTGGCGCCCTCGGCGGTGAGCTTGCCCGGGACGGCGGTGAGCTTCACGATGTTGTTCTCGGCCTTGAGGCCGCCGGCCGGGATGGTCAGCGCGCCCAGTTCGACGTCCTTGTGGACGGAGACCTTGCCCGTGTCGCGGGACTTGGTCCTCACATCCACGACGATCGAGCCCTTGGTGCCGCTCGCCCTGACCTCGATGCCGCTCATCGTCAGGTCGAGGCCGTAGGCGCCGTCCTTGAGGTGGCCCAGGAAACGGACGCTGCCGTCGAAGGAGGCCGCGAGGGTCTTCGTGCCGGCGTCGAAGGTTCCCGTGCCCTTGGTGAAGCGGTAGAGGTCGCCCGACTTCACCGCGCCGTCCGCGAGTTCGGCCTTGCCGTGGGCGATCGGGCCGGAGACGTACTTGCGCCAGCGCTCCATCAGGCCCCAGTCGAGATTGCCGTCGGCGATCACACCGTTGCGCGCGGCCGGGCCGCCGGAGGAGCCGGTGCCGCCGGACGGCTTCGCCTCCGGCCTGAACCCGGGGTTCTTCGTGTGCGAGGGCGCGGGGGAGGCGGAGGTGGTGGCCTCCGGCTCGGTCTCCGGCTCGGTCTCCGGGTCCGGTGCGGGGGAGGTGGAGGTGGACGGGGAGGGCCGGGTGCCGCCGCCCGCCGTCTTCACCGAGAGGGAGACCGTGTCCAGCACCTCGCCCTCCGGGTAGTTGAGGAACGCCTCGGCGCCCTCGGCGGTCAGGGTCGCCGGGATGGACCCGAAGAGCATCTCGCCCTTCCCGCCCGAGCCCTTCGTCGCCTTGGTCATGTCGAGGTCGGCGATCGGCACGTCCTGGGTGGTCTTTCCGTCCAGGGTGATGTCGCCCTGGATCGTCCCCGCCTCCCGGTCGCTGATCATCCGCACATCGGAGAGCTTGAGGGAGAAGTGGCGGGCGGAGAAGAGCACACTGCCCCGGAAGGCCACCTTGTTGACATGGGTGCCCAGGTCGTACGTGCCGGTGCCGTCCGTGAAGCCGAAGGGGCCGTTGCCCGCGGCCTGCTCGGCGCCGTCGGCGACCGTGATGTTCTCCGCCTTCACATACTCGCGGAAGGACTTCTTGAAGCCCCAGTCCAGCCGGCCCGCCTCCAGCTGGTACACGGTGGAGCCGGACGGAGCGGACGCCGCCGGGGCGGCGGGCTTCGAGGTGTCGGCCGCGACCGCCGGGAGGGCGAGGGCACTGGCTCCCAGCGCCGCGGCGGTGGCCGCGGCGGCGGCGAGGACGAGGGGACGGCGGGTGGCTGGCATGGTGCGTTGCTCCTTGGGGGGAATCAGTTCTGCGGCGTCGTGCGGCGACGGCGCACAACGGCCAGGGCGATGGCGGCGGCGACGAGCAGCCCGGCGCCCACGGCGATGTACACCCAGGTGAGGGAGGAGGAGTCGGAGGAGTCGGCGGCGGGGGCCGCGTCGTCGGCGGACTTCCCGGCGGACTTCTGGGCCGTCTTCTGCTCGCTCTGCTCCGCCGCCGGGCTCGGCTCGCTGCCGAGGTCGGGCAGCGCGGGCAGTTCGGCCTTCTTGTCGACGGCCACGGCGAGCGAGACCGGGTCCATGGCGGTGCCCGCCTTGTACATCGAGCCGAACGCCTTGGCGCCGCCCTCGGTGAGCGTGGCCGGGGCCTCGGTGAGGGAGGCGAGCCCGTCCTTCACGGCGAAGTCCTTCGCGGCGAAGGTGACCAGCTCCACGTCCTTCTGCGTCCTGCCCTCGCTCGCCACATCGGCGCTGAGGGTGCCCCTGCCGTCCTTCACCTCGGTGGTGACCTCGGAGAGGGTGAGGTCGAGGTGCTCGCCGGTGAAGCGGACGGCTCCGGCGAAGGAGGCGTTCAGGGACTGCTTCCCCGCGTCGTAGGTGCCCTTGCCCCGCGGGAAGCGGAAGAGGGCCCCGCCGTCCTGGGCGCCTTCGGTCAGGGTCCACTTGCCCTGGGCGATGGAGCCGGTGACGTACTCGCGGAAGGTGCGGCGCACGCCCCAGTCGACGGCCCCGTCCCGCACCGGGCCCGAGCGCTGCCCGGACGCGGCGGCCCCCTTCTCCGTCCTCTCCGTCTTCTCCGCCTTCTCGGCGGGCTCGCCCGCCTCGGTCCCCTTCTCGTCGGCCGGCGGCGCGGCGGGGGTCTCCCGCCGCTGGTCGGCGGCGACGTCGACGCTGAGGCTGATCGGGTCCAGCGGGGTGCCCGCGGTGTAGAAGCCGGCGAAGGCGTCGGCGCCCTGCGAGGTCAGCGTGGTGGGGATGTTGTTGAGCCGGACCGGCCCCGTGCCGCCCTTCATGTTGATGCCGGAGAGGTTGAGCGCGGCGAAGGGGACCTGGGTGGAGGTGGTGACCTCGCCGGTGCCCCGGGCCTTGCTCACCATGTCGACATGGAGCGTGCCCTTCCCGCCGGAGACGCGGACCGTGGGGCGGCTGACCTTGAGGTCCATCTCCCGGCTGCCGTCGGGCTTCTCGTGTCCGGTGAAGTGGACACCGCCGCTGAAGCGGGCCTCGAACGCTCCGGTCGCGGGGTCGTAGCCGCCCTGGGCCGAGTGGAAGCGGAAGAGGCTGTCCCCGACGGTGGCCGCGCCGCCGGTCAGGGTGAAGTTGCCCTTGGCTATGGGGCCGGTGACGTACTTCTGGAAGGAGGACTTCAGCCCCCAGTCGAGTCTGCCGCCCTGCACCGAGCGTTCCGCCGCGTGGGCGGTGCCCGTCGGGAGCAGGGTTCCGAGCAGGGCCGCGAGGATGGCGGCGGCCGGCACACGGGCCCGTCTGTACGGCAGCATGAGGTCCCTCCGGGGGGTACGGCATCTAGCAGAGCGAGGTAAGGCTAACCTAAGCTATGTCCAGCCTGTGCCGGTAGCCCCATGCATTCCGGTTTTGGCCATTCGGGTCCGGTTCCGGCGCAGTCGGCGAACCCGGGACAACCAGGGGGAATCGCCCCCAGCGCCACGCCGACAACGGCGTGGAACGGAACGACAGGACGGTGCTCTCGGTGCTCTCGCAGGCCTCGGTGCCCTTGGTGCCCTCGGTGCGCAGATTTCGGCTGGTGGGTGCGGCGCTGACCGCGTTCACCGTCGCCCTGGTGGCGACGGGCTGTGGCGGTGGTTCCGCTTCGCCCGCCGGGGACGGATCGGGGAAGGCGAAGCCGGCCGCTTCCGCGACCGCCGACCGGGTCGAGCCGCTGGGCGGCACACCCACCCCCGAACTGCCCGTCACCGTGGACTCGGCGGACGGGCGGAAGGTGACCGTCGCCTCCACCGAGCGGATCGTTCCGCTCACCGGATCGCTGAGTGAGATCGTCTTCACCCTGGGGCTGGGCGAGCGGGTGGTGGCCCGCGATGTCACCGCCACCTTCGAACAGGCCGAGAAGCTGCCGGTGGTGACCCGGGGCCACGATGTCTCCGCCGAGAGCGTGCTCTCGCTGAAGCCCACCGTCGTCCTCGCCGAGACCGTCTCCGGTCCCGCTGAATCCATTCAGCAGATCCGCGACGCGGGCATTCCGCTGGTGGTGGTGGAGACCGCGAAGGGCCTCGACGACGTGGGGACCCGGATCGACGCGGTGGCCGGGATGCTGGGTGTGCCGGCCGCGGGCGAGGAGTTGAGGGAGCGTACGCGGGACCGGATCGCAGCGGTCCAGAAGAACATCCCGGAGCCGGCCGAGGGCAAGAAGCCCCGGGTGGCGTTCCTGTATCTGCGGGGCACGGCCTCGGTGTACCTGCTCGGCGGCGCGAACTCCGGCGCCGCGTCGCTGCTGGAGGCGGCGGGCGCGGTGGACGCGGGCAAGGAGTCCGGACTGACCAAGGACTTCACCGCGATCACCAGCGAGGCGCTCGCCAAGGCCGCGCCCGACGCGATCCTCGTGATGTCCAAGGGGCTGGACTCGGTGGGCGGCGTGGACGGCCTGGTGAAGATCCCGGGCGTGGCGCAGACCCCGGCGGGCATGGACCGCCGCGTGGTGTCGGTGCCGGACGGGGTGCTGCTCAACTACGGGCCCCGCACGGACGAGGTGCTCCAGTCCCTGGTGGACCAGTTGTACGCGGGCGGTAAGGGACGATGACGACAGAAGCCGCGTCCCGTACGCCGGAGCCGGCGGGGACGCCCTCGGCCGGGGAGCCCGCCGGAAGACCTCCCGTACCGCTCGCCGGGGAAGCACCGGCCGGCGCCGGGGAATCCCCCGGGAAGCCGGTGCCGGTGGTGCCCGCCGGGCGGCGCACCACCGCGTATCTCCTCACCGCCGGGATGCTCGGCGCGCTCTTCCTCATCACGCTCGTCTCCGCCGGATACGGCGCCTACGACATCCCCGTCGGCGATGTCATCGCCTCCGCCCAGCACCGTCTGGGCCTCGGCGGACAGACCCTGGACCGGGTCGGCGAGAGCGTGCTGTGGAACGTGCGGCTGCCCCGGGTGGTGCTCGCGCTGCTCGTCGGGGCGTCGCTGGGGTGCGCCGGGGCGCTGATGCAGGGGGTCTTCGGCAATCCGCTCGCCGAGCCCGGCATCATCGGCATCTCCTCCGGTGCCGCCGTGGGCGCGGTGGCCTCCATCGCGCTCGGGCTGAGCTTCTTCGGCAACTGGACCATCACCGCCTGCGCCTTCGTCGCGGGGCTCGTGACGGTGCTGCTGGTGTACGCGCTCTCGCGCTCCGGCGGGCGGACCGAGGTCGTCACGCTCATCCTCACCGGTATCGCCGTCAACGCCTTCGCGGGCGCGCTGATCGGTCTCTTCATCTTCTTCGCGGACAACGCGCAGATCACCCAGATCACCTTCTGGCAGCTGGGCTCGCTCTCCCAGGCGACCTGGCCCAAGGTGCTCGCGGTGCTGCCGTGCACCGTCCTCGGACTGCTCATCGCGCCCTTCTACGCGCGGAAGCTGGATCTGCTGGCCCTCGGTGAGCGGCCCGCCCGCCATCTCGGCGTCGATGTGGAACGGCTCCGTATCGTGCTCATCCTGGTCGTGGCGCTGCTCACCGCCGCCGCGGTCGCCGTCGCCGGCATCATCACCTTCGTGGGGCTGCTCGTACCGCATCTGCTGCGGATGGCGAACGGGCCGGGGCACCGGTTCCTGGTGCCCGGCTCCGCGCTCGGCGGGGCGCTGGTGCTGGCGCTCGGGGATCTCGCGGCGCGGACGATCGCCGAGCCCGCCGAGCTTCCGCTCGGGGTGCTCACCGCACTCTTCGGCAGCCCGTTCTTCTTCTGGCTGCTGCGCAGGACCCGTCGCAGGCAAGGTGGTTGGGCGTGAGGGCTCTCTTCGGTATCCGCAGGCGCGAGTTGCCCGGGCGTCCCGCGCCCGGGGAGGTGCTCGCCGAGGCGAGCGGGCTGCATGTCCGGCTCGGGGGGCGTGAGGTGCTCGCCGGGATCGAGATCGCGGCGCGCGCGGGTGAGGTGCTGGCGCTCGTCGGGCCCAATGGCGCGGGGAAGTCGACGCTGTTCGGGGCGCTCGCCGCCGATCTGGCCGCCGACCGGGGCTCGGTACGGATCGCCGGGCGGCCCGCCGGGGAGTGGACCGCCGGGGAGCTGGCGCTGCGGAGGGCGGTGCTGCCGCAGGCCGCGGCGCTCTCCTTCCCCTTCCCGGTGGAGGAGGTCGTCCGGATGGGGCGGGCGCCGTGGGCGGGGACGGAGCTGGACGAGGAGGACGACGCGGCGGTCGCGGAGGCGATGGCGGCGACGGAGACCGGGGAGTTCGCGGGGCGCCCGTTCGCCGCGCTCTCCGGGGGCGAGCGGGCCCGGGTGGCGCTGGCCCGGGTGCTGGCCCAGCGGGCCTCGCTGCTGCTGCTGGACGAGCCGACGGCGGCGCTGGACCTGCGCCACCAGGAGCTGGTGCTGCGGATCTGCCGGGAGCGGGCGGGGGCGGGGGACGCGGTGGTGGTGGTCCTGCACGACCTGGGGCTGGCGGCGGCGTACGCGGATCGGGTGGCGGTGCTGCACGAGGGGCGGGTCGCGGTGGAGGGGGGGCCGGCGGAGGTTTTCGAGGAGGGCTTGCTGAGCCGTGTCTACCGCCAGCCGGTGGAGGTGTTCCCCCACCCGCGCTCGGGCACCCCGGTGGTCCTCCCCCACCGCGCCACCCCCTAGGTCGTCTCTTTCGGATCGTGCCGGGCTCGCGAGCCCTGACCCGTCCGACCCGTGAGGACGGCCCCCTGTGCCACAGGCCCCCGCATCCCGCGGGCTACGGTCGGGGGCCCACCCCCGAACCCCCGCTCCTCAAACGCCGGAGAGGCTGGGTTCGCTCGGGCTTCCAACAGCCTGAGTGGGTGCACCCCAGCCGGTCCGGGGGCACCTCCCAGAGGCAGCTCTGGGGGAGTTTGAGGACGGACCCCGCGCCACAGGACCCCGCACAGTGCGGGCCCGGGTCGGAGGCCCCCGTGGCTCAGTCGGCCGGCCGGGCCGGGGGCGCCGGTGTGGACGGGCGAGCACTCGTCACCCCGCCCCACCCCGGTAGGCTTCGGGCGTTCACCGGGGGCGAGGAGAAGACGACGGATGAGAAGGCAGCCGAACCGCCGGAGCCGGGCGGCGACGGGTGGCCCGGTGGTCGCGGTGGCGCTCGCGCTCGCGCTGGCGGCGAGCGGGTGTGTGACGGTGCACGGCGAGCGGGCGATCGTCCCGGCGGCCACCCGCGCCGAGGCGGCCGAGGCGCTGAAGGAGTTCACCGCCGCGTACAACGCCGCCGACAAGGCGTACGACCCCGCCCTCAGCGCCCCCCGCGTCACCGGCGCGCTCGGCGCCATCAACCAGGCGGGCCTGCGGTCCCGGAGCGTCACCTTCCCCGACGGCAACAAGGACCATGTCCCCCTGGAGCTGACGGACGCGAAGTTCACCGTCCCGAAGAAGGCCGGCTGGCCCCGCTACTTCCTCGCCGACGCCGACTCCAACCGCGACGACGACGCCGGCCCCGCCGACAACCGCTGGGTGATCGTCTTCCTCCGCAACGGCCCGGACCAGCTCTGGCGGGCCGCCTATCTGACGATCCTCGCCCCGGCCGACATCCCCGCGCTGAAGACCGACAAGGACGGCTTCGGCGAACCGGTCGCCGTCGACACCACCGCGCTGTCCCACGCGCCGGGCGGACTCGGCGAGCAGTACGTCTCCTACCTCCGGACCGGCGAGCCGGCCGCCTTCGAGGACGGCCCGCACACCTCCGTCTGGCGCGAATCCCGCGCGAAGGCCGCCAAGCGGCCCGGCCGCTCCCGGCAGTATCTGGACGAACCGGTGGACCGGGGCGACTACGCCCCGCTGGCGCTGGCGACCGAGGACGGCGGGGCGCTCGTCTTCTTCACCGTGCGGAACTTCGAGCGCGAGACCACCGCGAAGGGGGTCCGGATCGAGATCGGCCCCGATGTGCGGGCGCTGCTGAACGGCGAGGTCACGAACTCGCTCACCAAGGAGATGGTCTCCGGCCAGGCGGTGCGCGTCCCGCCGGCGGGCGGCGGGGCGGCGGACGGCAGGGTCGAGGTGCTGGGCAGGCTGACGGGGATGACCTCGGCGAAGGGCTCCTAGGTCGTCTCTTTCGGATCGTGCCGGGCTCGCGAGCCCCGGCACCGCGCCTCGCCGATCCGGCCCGATCCGAAAGAAACTCCCCAGCGCCCCGGGAAACCCCGGACACCCCGGACACCCCGGGGCCCCCGGAGGCCCGGGATCAGCGCCGCCCGCCCATGGGCCACGCCACCCGGTGTCCCGACAGCCCCTTCTCGTACCGCTCGTACTCCGCGTACGCCTCGTCCGCCGCCAGCGCCTGCACCTCGCCCGCGTACCGCGCGCACGCGTCGGTCAGCGTCTCCAGCAGGGTCAGCGGGTCGGGCAGCGGATGCTCGGGGCCGCGCACCCACCGCACGTCGTGGTCGCCGGGCAGCCGCGCGGGCGGTACGAGGACATAGCTGCCCCGGCAGTGCCAGCGCAGCCCCGGGTGCTCGTCCATGGTCTCGGGGCGGCAGTCCAGCTCGCAGGGCCACCACTCGTCCTCGTCCTCCGGGGTGCCCCGGGTGGCGGTGAAGAAGAGCGCGCGCCCCTCCTCGCCCTCGCCGCCGGACTCGGCGACGGGCCCGACCTCGACGCCCTCGTCGAGGAGCCGCTCCAGGGCGGCGCGCCCGGCGTCCAGCGGGACGTCCAGCACATCGTGGATCATGCCGGTCGCGGTGATGAAGTTGGCGTCCGGCTCGCCCTCGGCCCAGCGCTGGATCTGCGCGCGGTCGGTGGTGGACTGGGTCTGCCAGGCGAAGGAGACGGGGTGCCGGCCGGGGGTGGGACAGCCGATCCGCTCACACGAGCAGCGGTACGCGACGGGGTAGGCGGCGGGTGCCAGTGGCATCCCGGCGGCGGCGACGGCAAGCAGCAGATTCTCGCGGCGGGAGCCGTCGGTCTCGGTGGTGTCCTTGGGGCGCCTGCGCAGCCACTGGGGCAGCCGGCTCTCCCAGGTGAGCCTGTTCTCCGTGCCGCTGGTGTTGCGGCCTTTGCCGTCGCCCATCTATCCCCTCACACCTCACACTCGCCCCAGGTGGTCTCTACCATCGTCCCACCATCCTGCGCTGTGGGTGTCCACAGTTTCCCACCGGGGGGTTCCCGGCGCGGGGGGCGGCCGGGGGCGGAAAGGGTCAGTCGTGGGGCGCGAGGCCGCCGAGGGCGTAGTCGACCAGGGTGTCCGCGTACGCGTGGGTGAGCGGAAGGGTCCGCAGCAGCCAGCGGTGCATCAGCGGTCCGACAAAGAGTTCGAGCGCGATCCGGAGATCGAGTCCGGGCCGCAGTCCGCCCGCCTCCTCGGCCGCGCGCAGCCGGTCGGCGTAGAGCCGGAGGGAGGGTTCGAGGAGCTTCTCCACGAACTGCGCCCCCAGCGCCGGATCGACCACTCCCTCGGCGGCGAGCGCCCGGGTGGGGCCGTCGTAGACCGGGTCGTTCATCTCGTCGACGGTGGCGCGCAGCACCGCCTTGAGGTCGGCGGCGAGATCACCGGTGTCGGGGATGGCGGTCTCGCCCCCGGCGGCCCGGTCGGCGAGGTCGAGATAGGCCTCCAGGAGCACGGCGGACTTGGAGGGCCACCAGCGGTAGATCGTCTGCTTGCCGACCCCGGCGCGGGAGGCGATTCCCTCGATGGTGGTACGGGCGTAGCCGGCCTCGGCGACCATGGCGAGGGCGGCGTCGTAGATGGCACGGCGGGAGCGCTCGCTGCGGCGGCCGGCGTCGGGCGCCTTCGCGCCCGGGGCCCTGCCGCTCCGGGCGCCGCCGCCGGGCGCTGCTGTGGTGCCGTGCGCCTGTGCGCCCCGCGCCTCGGAATCGTTCATGGGCCCAATCTAGCAATGCCGAATCCGAGACGTTTCGTCTTCTTTCGATTCCGGTGGTGTCCGCTCCGGAGCGCCTCCGGCGAATTGGCCTCACCATGGCTGGAACACGCACGCCGACCGCGTGCCGACCACCGCAGTCGTATGTGAGGAGCCCTCATTGCGCTCATCGCTCCATGACGCATCGCCGCGCCGCTATCTGATGTGCCCACCCGCGCACTTCATGGTGACGTACTCCATCAACCCGTGGATGGACCCGGCGAAACCCGTTGACCTGCCGCTGGCCATGACCCAGTGGGAGGATCTGCGGGACCGTTACCGCTCGCTCGGCCACACCGTCGAGCTGCTCGGCCCGCGCCCCGGCCTGCCGGACATGGTCTACGCCGCGAACGGCGCGACCGTCGTCGACGGCAGGGTCCTGCTCGCCCGGTTCGCCCACCGGGAGCGGGAGCCGGAGGCCGAGGCCCATCTGGACTGGTTCCGGGGGGCCGGGTTCACCGAGATCCGGGAACCGGTCCACATCAACGAGGGCGAGGGGGACTTCGCGGTCACCTCGTCGTACGTCCTGGCCGGGCGGGGATTCCGGTCGAGCCCGCTCTCCCACGGAGAGGCCCAGGAGTTCTTCGGCAGGCCGGTGATCGGCCTGGATCTGGTGGACCCGCGCTACTACCACCTCGACACCGCGCTCGCCGTGCTCGACGACGCGGCGGACGAGGTCATGTACTACCCCGGGGCCTTCTCGCCCGGCAGCCGCGAGGTGCTGGCGAGGCTCTTCCCGGACGCGCTGCTCGCACGGGAGCGGGACGCGGCGGCGCTCGGTCTGAACGCGGTGAGCGACGGGCTGCATGTGCTGCTGCCGCAGGCGGCGGTGGGCCTTTTCGAGCCACTGCGGGACCGGGGGTATGAACCGATCGGGATGGATCTGGGCGAGTTGCTCAAGGGCGGCGGCAGCGTGAAGTGCTGTACGCAGGAGCTGCGGCCGTGAGCTGAGACACCCGCCGGGCCCGGCGCGCCGGCTCCCGCCCTCCCTCCCCCCGGGCTCAGCCCCGGGGCGGAGCCGGGGGCGGGGGCCAGGGGTCGCCCCACTCGGCGTCGCGGGCGGCCTTGTAGAGAGGGCCCTGCCGCTTGGTGACGTTCTCGCGGCCCAGGGACCCGTCCGCCGCGCAGAGGTCCAGCTGGACCAGGCCCTTGCGGATCTGGGGGCGGCGGGTGACGCGGGCGGGCGCCGGGGCGGGCGGGAAGCGGGTGGCGGCGACATAGCTGAACTTCTCGTCCTCGTAGGGCAGCGATCCGCCCTTCACCTGCCGGTGGAGCGAGGAGCGGCTGACCCGGGCCGCGAAGTGGCACCAGTCGGAGCCGGGGACGATGGGGCAGTCCGCGCTGTGGGGGCAGGGGGCCGCGACGGTCATGCCCGCGGCGATCAGCCGCTCGCGGGCCTCGATCACACGGCGATAGCCGTCGGGGGTGCCGGGCTCGACGATCAGCACGGCGCCGAGGGCGGCCCGCGCGGCCTCGGTGACGACGGCGGCGCGGTCGCCCTCGGTCAGCTCCTTGAGGACGTACGACACGGTGACGAGATCGGTGCTCTCGATCCGGAGCGACGCACTGATACGAGAGCGCTCCCAGCGGGCGGTGGTGAGCCCCGGCACCCCGGAGGCCATGGCCAGCTCCCGGCCGAGGACGAGCGCGGGCTCGGCCCAGTCCAGGACGGTGGTCCGGGGCCCCGCGCCGTCGCCGCCGCCGTCACCGTCGCCCGTGGGTGTCTCGCCCTCCCATGCCTCCGCCACCGCCCAGCTCGCCGCGCCGGTGCCGCCGCCGATGTCGGTGTGGGTGGCCGGCACCCAGGCGGGGGCGGCGTCCCGGAGCGCGGCGAGCGCCGACCGTACGGCCTCGAAGGTCGCGGGCATCCGGTACGCGGCGTAGGCGGCGACATCGGAGCGGTCCCGCAGCACCGGGGCGTCGGTCGGGGTGGTCCCCCGGTAGCTGGAGATCAGCCGGTCGACGGCCCGGGCGGCCTGGGTCGGCGGCAGCCCGTCGAGCAGCCCGGCGAGGGCGGAGCGCAGGGCTTCCGCAGGGGGGAGGGTGGAAGGCACTGGGAGATTCTAGGCGCCGGGCACCCGGGCCCCGGGCCGGGCTCACATCAGCGGGGCCCCGGACCTGCGCTGCTGCTGCCAGGGGCGGCAGAGCCCCAGGAAGCACCCCACCGCCGCCAGCGCGCACACCAGCTGCACCACGGCCATCGGCACGGCCGTGTCCTCCCCCGCGATCCCGACCAGCGGCGAGGCGATCGCCCCGATCAGGAACGAGGAGGTCCCCAGCAGCGCGGAGGCGGAGCCCGCCGCGTGCGGGGTGCGGTTCAGGGCCAGCGCGTTGGTGTTGGGCATGCCCAGGCCCATGGCGGCCATCAGCACGAAGAGCCCGGCGGCGATGGGGAGGAGCCCGACCTCGCCGAAGACGCCGAGGGTCATCAGCAGCAGCGCGAGCGCGGCGAGGACGATCACCGCGAGGCCGGTGCCGAGCACCTTGTTGAGGCTGACCCGCCCCACCAGCAGCCGGCCGTTGACCTGGCCGACCAGGACGAGACCGATGGAGTTGACGCCGAAGAGCAGGCTGAAGGTCTGCGGCGACGCGCCGTAGATCTCCTGCACCACGAACGGGGAGGCGGCGATGTAGGCGAAGAGCGTGGCGAAGGCGAGCCCGCCGGTGAGCATGTACCCGGTGAAGACCCGGTCCGCGAGGAGCCCGCGCATGGTGCGCAGCGCCTGCCCGACCCCGCCGCCGTGCCGGCGCTCCGGGGGCAGGGTCTCGGGGAGCCACTTGACGACCACGACGGTGAGCAGCACCCCGACGGCGGCGAGGACGACGAAGATCCCGCGCCAGTCGGTGACCCGGAGGACCTGCGCGCCGATCACGGGCGCGATGACCGGCGCGACCCCGGAGACCAGCATCAGGGTGGAGAAGAAGCGCGCCATCGCGACGCCGTCGTAGAGATCGCGCACCACCGCGCGGGCGATGACGATGCCGGCGGCCCCGGCGAGGCCCTGGAGCAGCCGGAAGCCGATGAGGAGTTCGGCGGTGGGGGCGAAGGCGCAGATCGCGGTGGCGACCACGTACACGACCATCCCGATGAGGAGCGGTCTGCGCCGCCCCCACCGGTCGCTCATGGGTCCGACGACGAGCTGCCCGAGCGCCATTCCGGCGAGACAGGCGGTGAGGGTGAGCTGAACGGTGGCGGCGGGCGAGGAGAGGGATTCGGTGACGGCGGGGAGCGCCGGGAGGTACATGTCCATGGAGAGCGGCGGGAGGGCGGTGAGGCCGCCGAGGACGAGGGTGAAGAGGAGGCCGACGCGGCGGGGGGAGGTGAGGGGGGGTGGAGGGGTGCCTGGGGTGGGGGTGGGGGTGCCTGGGGTGGTCATTTCCAGGGCGGTGATGTGGGGGTGGGGTATGTGGCTTTCGCTGCTGTCTGGGCTGCTGCCCGGCTTCCGCATCACAACTCCGTATCGTCGAATCCCCCCCATGCTCTCAGCTCCCCCACCCACCCGGACCCGCAGAGTGCGGGGTCCTGCGGCACAGGGTCCGTCCTCAATCGCCGGACGGGCTGATCAAACCCGGCCCGTCCGGGGGGCACCTCCCAGGGGCAGCTCTGGGGAAGATTGAGGCTCACCACTCCAGCCCCGCCGGCGTTTGAGCCGCACCCTTCAGCCTCGCCGGAGACCTGAGCAAACCCAGCCCCGCCGGAGGCCTGAGCAACCCAAGCCTCGCCGGAGACCTGAGCAAACCCAGCCCCGCCGGCGTTTGAGCGCACCACTCCAGCCCCTCCGGCGTTTGAGGAGCGGGGGTTCGGGGGCTGGCCCCCGACCGTGGCCCGCAGGGTGCGGGGTCCTGTGGCACAGGGGCCGTCCTCAAACGCCGGACGGGCTGGGTTTGTGCGGGTCTCCTGTGGCACAGGGGCCGTCCTCAAACGCCGGGCGGGCTGATCAAACCCAGCCCCGCCGGCGATTGAGGCGCGGGGGCTCGGGGGCTGGCCCCCGACCGTGGCCGCGGCGGGCGGGCGAGTGTCGGATCGGCTGGGTCAGGTGGGGTGGAGGGTGGGGGTGCCGGAGAGGGTGGTCAAGGAGGCGGCCGTCGCGAGAGGCGCCCCGGGGGTGGTGACAGCGGCCACCGTCCGGAAGTCCGCACGCGCCCGCGTCTCGGTGAGCGTCACCACCACATACCCCCGCCGCCCATTGAAGAACCGCAGATGCGGATTGGCGCGCGTCACCGCCTCATACCCGGCCGGCCGGTCCGCCCCATCCCTCCCACTGCTGATCGAGGTCGTGACGATCTCCGTCCCGAGCGTGCGGGACCCCGGATCGTCCCAGTCCGCCTTGAGGTCGTACCCGCACGCCTCGTGCACATCCCCCGTCAGCACGAGCAGATTCTCCACCCCCGCCTCCCCGGCCCCCTCCAGCAGACGCCTCCGCGCAGCCGGATACCCGTCCCACGAGTCCATGTTCAGCCGGTGCCCCGCGCCCGGCGCGTCCCGCCGCCGCGCGAAGTTCATCTGCTGCGGCACCACATTCCAGCGGGCGTGCGAGTTCCGCCACCCCTCCAGCAGCCAGCTCTCCTGCTCCGCCCCGGTCATCGTCCGCGCGGGGTCGTCGATCCCCGGCCCGGGGAGCTGCCAGCCGTCCCCGGCGAGCTGGTCCGAGCGGTACTGCCGGGTGTCGAGGAGATCGAACTGCGCGAGCCGCCCGAAGTGCAGCCGCCGGTAGAGCCGCATACCGGGCCCCCGGGGCTTCTGCGGCATCCGCAGCGGCTGGTTCTCCCAGTACGCCCGGTAGGCGGCGGCCCGCCGCAGCAGGAACTCCTCGGTGGGAACGTCCGCGTTCTCCGACCGCCCGGCGGCGTAGTTGTTCTCGGTCTCGTGGTCGTCCCAGGTGAGGGCGAAGGGGTGGGCGGCGTGCGCGGCCTGGAGATCGGGGTCGGAGCGGTAGAGCCCGTACCGCAGCCGGTAGTCCTCCAGGGTGACGGTCTCGCGGTTGAAGTGCGCCGGCAGCGGTGGCCCGGTAAGGGCGCGGGCGCCGCCGGCGGCGTCGACGGGATGCTCGTAGAGGTAGTCCCCGAGGTGGAGGACGACATCCAGCTCCTCGTCGGCGAGATGCCGGTACGCGGTGTAGTGGCCGTGGTGGTACGCCTGGCAGGAGACGGCCGCGAGCCGCAGCTCCCCGATCGGGGCCGTGCGGGCGGGTGCGGTGCGGGTCCGCCCGGCGGGGCTGATCCAGTCACCGGCGCGGAAGCGGTAGTGGTAGACGCGGTCGTTCTCCAGCCCGTCGATCTCCAGGTGGACGCTGTGGTCGACCTCGGGGTGCGCGGTGGCGGTGCCGCTGCGGGCGATACGGGTGAAGCGGGGGTCGTGGGCCAGCTCCCAGCCGACGGTGAGCCTGCCCGCGGGGAGTCCGCCGCCGGGTTCCCAGGGCCGGGGGGCGAGCCGGGTCCACAGGAGGACGGAGTCGGGTTTGGGGTCCCCGGAGGCGACGCCGAGGGTGAAGGGGTTCTCCTTGACGGTGTTCTTCGCGTCGAGCCCGGCGGTGTGGGCGGCGCCGGTGCCGGGGAGGTCGGTGGTGAAGGCGAGCGCGGCGACCGCGCCGGTGAGGAATCGCCGGCGGGCGAGGGGCCGGGCGGCGGGCCCGTCGCCGTCGACCCGCTGGGCGATCCGGCGGGCGGCGGCGCGGAGCACGGACGGATGGGCCGGCCTCACGCTCCCCCCTCCCCCGGCGAACGCGCGGGCCCCGGGGCGGCCGGCGGTGGCGGGCCGCCGCGCGGAGGCGCGGGAGCGGGCGGAGGCGCGGGAGCGGGCGGAGCCGCCGTCGGACGGAAGGGTCCTCTGTGTGCCCGCTGATGTGACGTCACCGACCGATGTGAACATGCTTTTTGGCACAGTATGCACGGATTTCGACCGTGTCGACCTGTTGTTCAACAAGGCGGGTGCGTCCGGTGCGCGCGATATCCCCTTCGCGGACACCCGCGGGAGGAACGGTGGGCACGAGGAGGAGACCTGGGGGACACGGCACACCCCTTGTGGCGAATGTGCGGTTCGCGACCGTCATGGCGATGGCGATGCCGTATATCGGCCATGGATGAGGGGGGTCGGAGAGGCCGTGCGCATGGGACTCTGATGCGTATGGATCACAGCACCCTCGACCCGATCTGGGACACCGTCGACGACCTTCACACCTGGCTCAACGACCACACCACCCGCCCCCCGGAGGAGGAGTTGCTCCTCCGGGTGCTGAAACTCTCCGAGGAGGTGGGGGAGGTGGCCCGGGCGGTGATCGGGGCGACCGGCCAGAACCCCCGGAAGGGCGTCTCGCACGGCTGGGGCGATGTCGCGTCCGAGCTGTCCGATGTCATCATCACGGCCATGGTCGCCCTGCGCTCCCTGACCCCGGACGCGGCGGGTGTCTTCGCGGGCCGTCTCAGCACGGTGGCGGCGAGATCACCGGCCTGAGCCGGAGGCGGCGGGCTCAGCCGTTGGCCGTGGCGCGCTTGGCGGCGTAACGGCGGGCCTTGGTGCGGTTGCCGCAGACGCGCATGGAGCACCAGCGGCGGCTGCGGTTCTTGGAGACGTCCCAGAAGACCCAGGCGCAGGCGTGCTCGGCGCAGCGCTTGAGGCGGTCGGCGTCGCCGGTGATGAGGAGTTCGCTCCAGGCGATGGCGATGACGGCGAGCGCGTGCCGTACGGGAGTGAGGTGCGGCGCCGGTACGAGCACGGCGCCGCCGGGGCGTCCCCCGGCGAGCAGGGGGAGTTCGGCGAGGGCTCCGCCGGCGGCGGAGGCCGCTTCCGGATCGGGGGTGTCGCCCGCCCGCGCACCCAGTTCGGCGCGGATGCCGTCGCGGAGGGAGAGCCCGAGGCGGTGGTCCCCGGGGGTGACGGACACGCCCGGATCGAGCAGCCGGTGGTGGGCGAGCCAGGCGGCGAGCCGGTCGGGCCCGGAGCACCCGCCGGGTCCGGAGTGCCCGTCACGTCCGGCGAGATCGTCACGTCCGGCCAGATCGTCGGTGCCCCGATCCACGTCCACGGTGTTGACGAACGCCTCGACCAGCCGGGCCGAAGCCGGCGCCTCGATCACGGTCCACCTCCTGGGGAACCCGTCCCGGCCGGCCACCCAACCTTCCAACCGCTTGACCGGTCACCGGGCAACACAACACTGCACCCTACACGCAACGGTCAGACGGCCGGCGGGGCGAAGGCCCCGGCGGCTGCGGCGAGGGCGGCGGTTCCGGCCGCGCGGGCGGGCAGCCCCGGGTCGTGGGGCGTACGGAGGATCACCAACTGGTGGTAGAGCGGCGCGGTGGCGGTGATGAGCAGCCGCCGGGCGTCGGTGCGCGGCGGGAGTTCGCCGCGCCGGACGGCCCGGGCGACGATGACCTCGCAGCGGGCGTACCGGTCCTCCCAGAGCCGCCGCTGGGCGAGGGCGGCCTTCTCGGAGCGGAAGGAGGCGGCGATCAGCGCCGCCATGACCGATGGCCGCGCGGTCATGGCGGTCTGGATCTCCTGGTTCAGCGCCGTCAGATCACCCTCCAGCGACCCGGTGTCGGCCGGCTGCCAGTCGTCGTCGCCCGCCGCGTCGAGAACGTCGGCGAGCAGACCTCCGACGTCCCCCCAGCGCCGGTAGACGGTGGCGCGGTGCACCTCGGCGCGGGCGGCGACGGCGTCCACGGTGAGCCCGTCGTATCCGTGGTCGCCCAGCTCCGCGCGGACCGCTTCGAGGACCCGGGTACGGATACGGGCGCTGCGGCCCCCGGGGCGGCGCCTGGCCGGCGGCGGGGCGGGCTGAGGGGCTTCCGGTTCCGGGGCCTCGGGTGTCGTCACGGGATGTGCCTTTGCTGTGGGGGGCTGCGCCATGACAGCATGCCCGCATCTTAAAGCAACAGACGTCGCGATAGCAGCGGCGATCGGAACAGCCCGCCCACTCCCCCGAGCCCGCCCACTCCCCCGAGAAGGAAGCCCCCCCGTGACGCGACCCGTTCCCGCCGATCCGACCGTGGTGCACCCGATGCCCGGGCAGCCCCGGGTGGTGCTGCTGAAGCCGCTGATCACCTCGCCGCTGATCGAGGCGGGCGAGTTCTCCTACTACGACGACCCCGACGACCCGACCGCCTTCGAGACCCGGAACGTCCTCTACCACTACGGGCCGGAGAGGCTGGTCATCGGACGGTTCTGCGCCCTGGGGACAGGGGTGCGGTTCCTGATGAACGGCGCCAACCACCGTATGGACGGCCCCTCCACCTTCCCGTTCCCCATCATGGGCGGCTCCTGGTCCGAGCACTTCGACCTCATCACGGGCCTGCCCGGGCGGGGCGACACGGTGGTGGGCCACGACGTCTGGATCGGCCACGGGGCGATGGTGATGCCCGGTGTGCGCATCGGCCACGGAGCGGTCGTCGCCTCCGGCTCGGTCGTCGTCGACGACGTCCCCGACTACGGCGTCGTCGGCGGCAACCCCGCCCGCTTGATCCGCCGCCGCCACAGCGACGCCGATATCGCCCGGCTGCTGGATCTGGCCTGGTGGGACTGGCCGCTCCAGCACCTCACGGACCACATCCGCACGATCATGTCCGGCAGCGTCGACGAACTGGAGGCGGTGGCACCAACGCCCTGAGCGGGACTGACGATCAGCTGAGCGCTCGCCTCCGGAGGGCCGGCGCTCCCCGCGTCCGCGGGGGTGGCCCCTGCGGGAGGGTGAAGGCCATCGTCTCTCCGCGGAACGGCCCCGCGCACACCGGCTCGACGACGAGTCGTCCCCGCCCACGCGGGGGTGGTCCGTCCACGAACAGGCCCTCCGCGCCGTCGGGACCGTGGTCCCCGCGCACGCGGGGATGGTCCCCGGTACACGATCTGATCGTTCAGGAACGTGAGGAGTCCCCGCCCACGCGGAACTACCCCCACCCCGCCGGAGGCGCTCCCCTTCCCCGCAGCCTTCTCAGCATCCGCGCGTCCCCGAACCCCACCCCCCTCGCCGCCGCCTCCACCGTCGCCCCGTGCCCGATCAGGTGCTCCGCCCGCTCCAGACGCAGAGCCTGCTGGTAGCGCAGAGGCGTCAGCCCCGTCGCCCGCGCGAACACCCGCGTCAGCGTCCGCTCGCTCACCCCGGCCTCCGCCGCCAGCCCCGCCAGGGGCAGCGGCTCCGCGAAACGGGCATCGATCAGATCCTGGACGCGGTGGACCGTGTCGTCCACATGGGAGCGGTGGCGGAGCATCGCGCTCTCCTGGGGGGAGCCGCCGTTGCGGCGGGCGTACACCACCATCTCGCGTGCCGCCCGCGCCGCCACCGCCGGGCCGTGGCGGGACGCCACCAGGTGGAGCGCCAGATCGATCCCGCTGGCGATACCCGCCGAGGTGATCACCCGGTCGTCGGATGTGAACAGCACATCCCGCACCACCACCGCCCTGGGATACCGGCGCGCCAACTCCTCCTGGACGTCGTGGTGCGTCGTGCACCGGCGCCCCGTCAGCAGCCCCGCCCTCCCCAGCGCCTCCGCCCCCGCGCACACACTCGCCACCGTCCCGCCGCTCTCGTGGTGCTCCCGGAGCACCCGGAGAGCCGTGGCGCCGATCCCGGGGCCGTCCGACAGCCTCCGCCCGCGCCAGCCCGGCACCACGATCAGGTCCTCGGGGCCCAGCGGCGGCCAGTCCGTCCCCGCCGTCAGCGGCACCCCCTGCGCGCTCGGCACCCGCGCGGCCTCGGCCACGTACGACAGCGCGTACGGATACCCGAAGTCCGCCGCCGTCGAGAAGACCTGGGCCGGGCCGGCCAGGTCCAGCAGATGCACTCCCGGCACCAGGAAGAAGACAACACGGCTCACGATCCGGTCATCATGCCCGACGCTCCGCCGCCGCCTCCAGCCCGTCCACCGTCGCGATCGTCGCGAACCGGCCCGCCAGCGCGTACTCCGTGCGCCGCACGACCTCTTCCGCCGGGAGCGTACGAGGGTCCGCCAGCAGCTCCGCCACGCTCCGGCCGGCCGGCGCGTCCCGGTGCGGGATCGGGTTCGTCGCCGTCGCGTCGACCACGAACGTCACCTCGTACCCGAGATCGCTCCCCACCCGCGCCGTCGTCTCCACGCACTGCTCGGTACGGATGCCGCACACCACCAGCTCCCGCACCCCCGCCGCCGTCAGCACCTGCTGGAGATTGGTCGTGGTGAACGCGTTGTGCGAGGTCTTGTGGAGCAGCGGCTCCCCCTCCTCCCGCTCCAGCTCCTCCATCAGCCGGACATGGCCCAGGGCCGGGTCGAACACGTCACCGCTCCCCGGCTCGGAGTGCAGCACCCACACCACCAGGTCCCCGGCCCCCCGCGCGAGCCGCACCAGCCGGTTCACCTTGTCGGCGATCTTCAGGTCCGATGTGGTCTCCCACAGCGGACGGGCACGGAAGGACTCCTGGACATCGATCACGATCAGCGCTCGGTTCATGCCCCCACCCTCCCTCCGCGACACCGGGGGCCGACAGGCCCCATCGGGTCCGGCACCGGACCGATCCGGTCACGGAACGCACAAGGCGGTGGCCCCTGCCAGAAGGAGCAGGGGCCACCGCGCGGGGTGTGGCTAGAAGACGCTCAGGCCGTGGATGCCGAGCGGCCGGGTGACCGGCTCGTAGAAGGTCGTGCCGCCGACGGAGCAGTTGCCGCTGCCACCGGAGAGCAGACCGTGCGCCGTGTTCCCGCTGAAGAGCGGGCCGCCGCTGTCACCGGGCTGGGCGCAGGCGTTGGTCTGGATGGTGCCGTAGACGACCTGCCCGCCGCCGTAGTTCACGGTCGCGTTCAGCGCGGTCACGCGGCCCGTGCGGTAGCCGGTGGTGCTGCCGCTGCGCTCGATCGCCTGGCCGACGCTCGGGGTGTTGGCATTGATGATGTCCCGGTACGTACCGTTGTGGAGGTAGACCCGGCCGTCCGCGTTCGCGTTGTTCGCGTGGCGGATCACGCCGTAGTCGTACGTCGGGAACTGTCCGGCCGCCACGTTGCCCAGCGTCCCGCCACCGAACGTCCAGGTGGGCCGTCCGTTGGTGCAGTGGCCGGCGGTGAGGGCGTAGTACACGCCGCCACCGACCACGTTGAAGCCGAGGGAACAGCGGGCCCCGGCGCCGTAGATGGCCTCGCCGCCCGCGATCATGCGGGTGAACTTCCCGGCCGTGCGCTTGATCTGGAGCGTCCCGGCCTGGTCGCCCGCCGCCTGCCTGATCTTGGCTATCTCGGCGGCCGAGACCGTGCTGTCGGCCGTGACGACGACCTTGCCCGTGCCCTTGTCGGTGTACCAGGAGGTACCCCCGACATCCGCGCCGTGGACCGCGTCGCTCGCCTTGGCGAGCTGGGCCGTGGTGGCCTTTGCGCCAACACCCGTGTCCGCGATCGCCGTGGGTGCGGCGAGCGCGGACACCGTGACCAAGCTGGCCGCGACGGCGACCAGACGAGCGCGTCTGGCGATGGCTCCCTTGGGCGAGAACTTCTTGATGTTCACGAATCCTCCAGAATCCGGGGCCCGTTCGGTTCCGGGCCCACTCAATACAGAAGGCAGTCCCATGGACGGTGCGGACGGTCATGAGCCTGCCAAGCGGCGTGATATGGATCGTGGGGTCCAGGTGACTCCCCCACAAGCTCCGCTTTTGGTCGCACTACGCGCGTCCGGATCGGCGACTTGGCCAACTGGCGCGTTCGTGCTCTTGCGCGCACATTCCGGGTGGCGCCGATTCGAAGATCAGGGAAAGGGGGGCACGGGTGGGCCCGGAGGACTATTGCCGGATTCCGGCGCGCGGCGTCCGGCCCGATATTCGAACAGTCCTCGTGAAGATCCCGTGGAGTTCCCCGCCAGGGGCATATTCAGGGGTCCGGCTGCTCAGCGTGTACTTGACAGTCACCTACACCCCACCCGGCCACCGGTGGCACCATTCCGCATTCACACGGCGACCGAGGCGTACGCGCCATTCCGGTACGCCGAGGATTCAGCTTTCGCGCCCCCGCAGCCGGACTGCCTGGGGGGACGCCGTCCGGCGCGGAAAAAATCGGGCCATCACCGGGCCCAGTGGCCGGATGCTCCTGCGGAACACGTCCACCCGGCCCCCCGGACCTCGCTGGTATGAGCTGATTGTCCCTCTTCGATTACGGGGGGCTCGTGACTGGTTTACGCGTGGCGCGCCCACCGGGGCACGCTCCCCCGGGCTGATTATCTGACTGCATGTCAGCTTCAGGCCAACAAGGAAACGGGCCACCCGACCGTCCGGGAGGGACGGCCGGATGGCCCGTTCGCAGCGGCGGCGCGCTAGAGATCGCCCGCCTTGAGGGAGGTGAGGAAGCCTGTCCAGGCGGGTCCGGCGAAGACGAACGCCGGGCCGGCCTCGGCGAGCTTGGTGTCGCGGACCGCTATCGCGTCGGGCAGCCGCGCCGCCTCGACGCACTCGCCGCCCTCATCGTTGCTGTAGGTGGAAGTGAACCACCGCGCTCCGTCGAGCTGTGCCACCTCCACGCACTCGCCCCCTTGGTTGTTGCTGTAGCTGGAGGTGAACCAGAGAGCCCCATCCAGCTGCGCCACCTCCACGCACTCACCTCCCTGACCGTTGCTATAGCTCGATGTGAACCAACGGGCTTCATCCAGCAGCTCATTGCTCATCCGCCTAATGCTCCTTCATCACGTCTCGGATCATGCTCAGGGACTCCTGCGGCCCCAAAGCATCAGCTTGCAGGTCAGCAAAAGCCTCTTCGTAGCGGGCCACATCAGGACCGCTCCGGATGACCTGCGCATCACCGATGCGCTCCAGATAGATGATCGGCTTCATCGCCTCACCCTCCCGGAAGTGCAGGGCCGCGAAGGCGCCGTTCATACTCGCGTGTGCGCCCACCTTGAAGGGCATCACCTGGACTCGGACAGGGGGTAGCGAGGAGGCGATCTCGGCGATGTACTCCAACTGGGCTCGCATGACCGAACTGCCGCCGACCTGCCGGTGGAGCACCGCCTCATTGATGACCGCCGTGAAGCGCAAGGGCGTATCCGCCCGGCGCAGCACCTCCTGACGTGCGATGCGAACGGCCACGCGGCGCTCGACTTCCTCGGCATCAAGACCCTTGTACGGCTGCTGGTGGATGGCCCTGACATACGCCTCGTTCTGCAACAGTCCCGGGACGAACTCCGACTGGTACGTGTGCATCGCGCCAGCCGTCTCCTCCAACCCCAGGTACGCCCTGAACGTCGGGCTTATGGCCGGCCGGTACTCCGCCGTCTGCCACCAGTCCTTCTTCGTCTTCGTCACCGCCGCGTACGCCGTCAGCAGCGCCCGCTTCTCCCCGTCCGCGCCGTACATGTCGCAGAGCGCGATCACGTCCGACGGCTCGACCGTGGCGTTCTCCCCGGTCTCCAGCCGTGTCAGCTTCGACGGGCTCCAGATCAGCCGCCGCACCACCTGCGTGGACTTCAGGTCGGCTGCCAGCCGCAGTTGCCGTAACTCCGTTCCCAAGTGCAGACGGCACAGAGCGGGCGTGGCCGACTCGATGTCCGTGATCATCTGCTGTCCTTCCTGCGCGCGTTACCCAGTGTGGTGGCGATGGTTCCGCCCGTGCAAGAAACGTTCTGCGCCAGAGCGGGAGCTTCTGCTCCGGCGTGAAAGACCCGCGAAATAGCAGCACTTCACGCAGAAATTTGATTTCAGAAGGCCCCTGAATCGGTCACCAGCGTAGCCGTTCTCCTGCCACCCTGGGTTCAGATTCTTCCGGATCTCAGCGATCTGCCCGCACGGCGCTCCACTTTCCCGTGGAGTCCAACGAGGCAACCGGCAAAAGGATTTGGCGATGCCCTCAACTCCCCATCCCACCCGTCTCCCGGAGAGTTCGACATCCGTTCGAGCGCGCACCGGACTGGAGCCCACATCGACGCGTATTCAACGAATCGAGGTCTCGTTCCCCTCTCAGCTCACCTCGGTCCGCCGGATGCGGAATCTCACCGCTCTTCTTCTCCAGCGGAGCGAACTGATCGACCCGGACCTGGTCCACACCGTGCAGTTGCTGGTCAGCGAGATCGTCACCAACGCGATTACCCACGCGCACGCGCACTCCCACCCGCCCGGCACCGATCTGGGGTTCGCGCTGGAATGCGATCCGCTCAGCGGGGTGCGTATCGAAGTGGACGACCACGCCACCGGCGTACCGCAGGTCAGGCACCCGGGGCCGGACGAGGAAAACGGGCGCGGGATGCAGCTGGTGGAGGCGCTCGCGGAGGCGTGGGGGCGAAAGGGCTCTTGTACGTGGTGCGTCGTGCCGACACAAGGAGTGGTGGTCTGACGGGTTCTGGAATATCGAATCGTCGGACGATCCGGCCGGACGCACGACGGGAGCAGGTGACTCATGCCTGTCGCAGACAGCGACATCGTGAAAGCACTCACGGGTTATATGCATCAGCACCCCACGGAGACGGGGGCGCTCATGCCCCTGTACGAGGCGATGCGTGACCACTCGGCGCTCGGGGTCTGTCCCCATGACGCCCAGTGCCCCCTGGTGAAGGCGGCGGCGCTGGTCGTCGACGAGGAGGAGCGGGTGCTGGCGTTCAGCCACCGGACATGGTGGGCGGTGGCGGAGGGGGCGCCGCAGGACGGGGACCAGTCGCTGGGCGAGGCGGCGCTGCGGGTGCTGGGCGAGTACGCCGGGATCAGGGGCGTATGGGCGGTGCCGGGGGCGGAGGACCCGGTGGATGTGGATGTCATCTGGGCGGCGCCGGAGGAGGGGCGGCGGCTGCGGTTCGGGTTCCGGTATCTCTTCCGGGCGGACTCGCGGGCGCTCCCGAGGGGGCTGGTGGAGAGCGGGCAGGCGCGGTGGGTGCCGATGTCGGGGATCGCGCCCCGGCTGGCGGCGCGGCTCCGGTCGCGGCTCGTGATGCCGCTGTGAGTCCGAGGGCCGAGCAGATCGCGTACATCATCTCCGTACTCGCCCTGACGGGGGCGCTGGCCTGGGCGGTCCTCGGCAGCGGACGGTGAGACGGCGGGGCTGCGGGGCGGCGGGGCGGCGGGGTCGTGAAAAGGCGGGGCGGGTGGTGCCGGATTCCCCCGGCACCACCCGCCCCGCCCGCCGGGCCCTCGCGGAGCCCGTCACCCCGGAGCCCGGGGGCTCAGCTCTGGCGTACCGCCTCCTCCGGGCCCGGCGCCGGGTCGCCCGTCTCCTCCATGTGCAGCTCGGGCGGCTGCCGGGTGAAGAAGCGGGTGGTGATCGCGAGCAGGACCAGGCCGGCGGCCATCCACAGCAGGCCCACCACGAACGTCTCGCCGGTCAGGCTGGTCCACAGCCACACCGTGGTCGCGAAGCCGAGGCCCGGCAGCAGGCCGTTGACCAGCAGCGAGCGCGGGGTGACCGGGCCTCGGCCCCGGCCGAGCAGATAGTGCTTGATCACGCTCAGGTTCACCATCGAGAACGCCGCCAGCGCACCGAAGTTGATCATCACCACGGCCTGGTCGAGCGTGAGGACGGTGGAGAGCAGGGCCACCGCCGAGACCGTGACCAGCGCGGCCACCGGCGTACCGAACTTCGGGTGCAGCCGGCCGAAGACCCGGCGCGGCAGCAGACCGTCGCGGCCCATGGAGAAGATGATCCGGGAGACGCTGGCCTGCGAGACCATGGCGGAGCCGAAGCAGCCGAGGACGTACACGGCGGTGAACGCGCCGCTCAGCGCCGAGCCGCCGACGATCTCCATCAGCTCCGCGCCCGCCGAGTCGGGGTCGCTGAAGTTGTTGTCCGGACGGACCAGGGAGCCGACCCACGCCACCAGGATGAAGAGGCCGCCGCCGATCGCGGTGGTGAGGATGATGCCCAGCGGGATCGTCCGGCGCGGGTTGTGGGCCTCCTCCGCGAGCGTGGAGACCGCGTCGAAGCCGAGGAAGCTGAGCGCCAGGATCGCCGCGCCGCCCGCGAGCAGACCCCACTGGCCGGACTCCGGGATGAACGACTGGAACGCCTCGCCCGCCGACACCTGGGAGCGGACGCCGCCGAGCGTCACGAAGGCCACCAGCAGCAGCGCCGTCGCGCCCATGATGATCGCGGTGATCCGGCTGACGAACTTCACGCCCAGGACGTTGAAGACCAGCACCACCAGCAGGACCAGCACACTCCACACACCCTGTGGCACCCCGGGGAACTGGGCGTGGAGATAGATGCCCGCGAGGAGGAAGGAGACCATGGGGAGGAAGAGGTAGTCCAGCATCAGCGTCCAGCCGGTCAGAAAACCGATATGGCCGCCGAACACCTTCTGTGAATACTTGTACGCGGAACCGGCCGCGGGAAAGCTGCGGACCATGCGCCCGTAACTGTGTGCGGTCAGCAGCATCACGCCCAGGGCCAGCACATACGCGGCGGGCAGATGGCCGGCCGTCTCGTCATTGACGATGCCGTAGGTCGTGAACACCGCGACGGGCGACATATAGGTGAGGCCGAACAGCACGATCGCGGGCAGCCGCAGCACTCGGTTCAGCTGGGGTGCTCTCTCAGTGTTTGTACTGGACACCGGCTTGATTCCTCTCCGCGCCCGTCGGTTCAACGGGAGTTCAATCGATTCCCGAAGAGTGGCAAAACCCGGCGGTGACCGACATACGCATCTGTACGTACGGCGGGACGGCGGGCGGAGCCGGACGGGAGCCGGGCGCAGTGGCGGCGGGCTGGGCTGGTGGGGCCTGCGGGGCGGGGCTGGGGGCGATACGTAATCTTACGGAGTTCGCGAAACGATCCGACTCGTTAACGTGTTCCTCGATCCCGCTCCGGAGAGAGGACCACAGATGTGGCCAGCAGGCTATAAGGCGGCTTTCGCGCTGACGGTCGACTTCGACGCCGAGGAATTGTGGCTCGCCGAGGACCCCGCCAACGCCCACCGCCCCGGAGTTCTCTCCCAGGCCCGGTACGGCGCCGAGATCGCGGTTCCGCAGTTGCTGGACATGCTCGACCGCATCGGAATACCCGCGACCTTCTTCGTCTGCGGCGGCGACGCCGAGCGCTATCCCTCGATCCTGGAATCGATCGCCGAGCGGGGGCATGAAATCGGCCATCACGGCTACTCGCACCGCTCCCCGCATCTCATGGAGCGGGACGAGGAGGCGGCGGAGCTGGCGCGCGGTCTCGCCGTGCTGCGGGAGTTCACGGACCGGGTCGAGGGGTACCGGTCGCCGTCGTGGGACCTCAGCCCGCACACCCTGGGGCTGCTGGCCGAGCACGGGTTCCGCTACTCCTCCAATCTGATGGACGCGATCCTCCCGTACGCCCACGCGGGTCACGACCTGGTGGAGATACCCGTCCACTGGTCCCTGGACGACGCGCCCCACTTCTGGTTCGACGCCACGAGCTGGGACCGGACGATGCGGTCCGCGCGGGAGGTCGCCGAGCTGTGGAACGAGGAGACCTCGGCGATCCACGACACGGGCGGGCTGGTGACGCTCACCGTGCACCCGCAGCTCATCGGGCGGCCGGGGCGGCTGCTGATGCTGGAGCGGTTCCTCACCGGGGTGCGGGACGGGAACAGAAGCGGGGGCGGGAGCGGCAGCGGCAGCGGCAGCGGGGACGGAGGCGGCTCGGGGGAGGTCTGGTTCGCGACCTGCCGCGAGGTGGCGGAGGCGGCGCGGGTCTCCGGACGCACCCCGGTCTCCCCGGAGGCACGGCCGTGAAGCGGCGCACCGCCGTGGTGACCGGCGCGGCGCGCGGGATCGGGCACAGCATCGCCCGGCGGCTGCTGGACGAGGGGTGGAATGTCGTCCTCTCCGATGTGGACCCCGGGGTGACCGCCACAGCCGAGCGGCTCGACGGCTCCGCGCGGCCCGAGGGCTCCGCGCGGCCCGACGGCGACGGTGAGCGGCGCGCGGTGGGGCTGGTCGCCGATGTGGCCGTGCCCCGGGACGCGGCGCGGCTGGCGGAGACGGTGGTGAGCGCCTTCGGCGGTGTCGACGCCCTGGTGGCGAACGCCGCCGTCGGCGGGCCCGACACTCCGCTGCTCGACACCGACGACGACGCCATCCGCCGGGTGTTCGAGATCAACTTCTTCGGTGTGCTGCACTGTGTGCAGGCGGTCCGGCCCCTTCTCGCCGGCGCCCCCGGTGGCGGGCGGATCGTGGTCATCGGCTCGCTCTTCGCCCAGCGGCCCACCCCCGGCGCGGGCGCCTACAGCGCCTCCAAGGCCGCCGTCCACTCCCTGATGCGCACGCTCTCGCTGGAGCTGGCCCCGCACTGCACGGTCAACGCGGTCGCGCCCGGCTATGTGATGACCGAGATGCACCGCGAGGAGCTGGACGCCCGCGCCCGGCGCGGCGGGTACTCCTTCGAGGCGGTACGCGACCAGGTGGCCGCCGAGGTGCCGCTCGGGCGGCACGGCGTGGGCGCCGATGTCGCCGACGCCGTCCACTATCTGCTCTCGGGGGCCGGCTATGTCACCGGCCAGACCCTGAACGTCAACGGAGGAGTGCTCACCTCATGAACAACACCACCCGGCGGCGGCTGGTCGTCACCGGCGCCGGCTCCGGGATCGGGCGGGCCACCGCGGCGCTCGCGAGCGGTCTCGGCTGGTCGGTCATCGGGCTGGACCTCCACCCGTCGGAGGTCTCCCCGGACTCCGGCCACGATTCCGGCTCCGGCTCGGACCCCGTTGGCGGCTTCCCGGTGCTCCGGTGCGACATCACGGACGAGGACTCCGTGCGCGGCGCCTTCGAGCGGATCGACGAGGTGTGGGACGGCCGGGCGCCGGACGCCCTGGTGCACTGCGCCGGGGTCTACCGCTTCAAGCCCGCCACCGCCACCACCGCCGCCGACTGGGACGCGGTGCTGAACCTCAACGGCCGGGGCTCGCTGCTGGTCGCCGCGGCGGCCGGGCGGCGCATGATCGACGGCGGGGAGGGGGGGAGCGTCGTCCTGCTGTCGTCGATCGCGGCGGTGCGCGGCGACGCGGGCGAACCCAGCGCCGCGTACAGCGCCAGCAAGGGGGCGGTGGTGTCGCTCGCCCGTCAACTGGCCGTCGAGTGGGGACCGCACGGCGTCCGCTGCAACGCGGTCGCGCCCGGGGTGATCAACACCCCGATGACCACCGTCTCGCACTCCCCGGACGCCCTCGGGCAGGTCCTCGCGCGCATTCCCGCGCGCCGTCTGGGCACGGCGGGCGAGGTGGCGCAGGTCTGTCTCTTCCTCGCCTCCGAGCAGTCCGCCTATGTCAGCGGGACCGTGATCGCCGTGGACGGAGGGCAGAGCGCGTCATGAGTGGCACCGGCAGGACCGAACCGCTGGTCATACGGGTGAGCGGTGGGCCGCGCGAGCGCGGGCGGCGGTACGGGGTCGCGGCCCGGGAGCGGATCGGGCTCTCCCTGGAGAACTACGCCCGTGTGTACGAGAGGTTCGCGGAGCTGCGGTGGGACGCGGCGACGGAGCTGGCCGAGACTTTCGTCCCGGCGGTCTCGCGCTTCGACGCCGGGCTTCTGGAGGAGATGGAGGGCATCGCGCTGGGCGCCGGAGTGGCCTTCGAGGACATTCTCGCGCTGAATCTGCGGACCGAGATCCTGTTCTCCGGGAAGGCCCGCAGGATCGCGGCGGAGGCGGCGAAGGCGGCCGGTTCCGGGGCCGGGGCCGGGGCTGGTTCCGGTTCCGGTTCCGCTTCCGGGCGGGGTGCGCCCGGCGAGTGCACCGCCTTCTGCGATCTGCGCGGGCCCGAGCCGGTCGTGGGGCAGAACTGGGACTGGATTCCCTTCTCGCACGGCACGGTGGTGGTGCTGGAGGCCGCGCCCGACCGGGGGCCCCGGTGGGTGTCGGTGGTGGAGGCCGGGCTGCTGGCCAAGTTCGGGATGAACGCGGCCGGGGTGACCGTACTGACCAACGCGCTGGTCACCTCGGTGGACCGGGGTGCGCCGGGGATGCCGTACCACCTGCTGCTGCGGGCGCTGCTCGCGGCCGAGTCGCCCGGGGCGGCCGAGGAGGTGCTGCGTACCGTCACGCGCTCGTCGTCGGCGAACTATCTGATCGTGGGCGGCGGGCGGGGCGTCGACATCGAGGCGCGGCCGGGCGGTGCCGGTGACCTCAGCCGGAGGGCGGTGGGGCCGGGCGAGTTCCTCGTCCACGCCAACCACTTCACCGCCGGGGAGGGCGACTTCGCCTCCTCGGGCGCCGATCACGGACCCCGGGTCATGCCGGACACCCTCTTCCGGCAGGGGCGGGCGACGGAGCTGGCGGAGCTGATGCCGCAGCCGTCGGTCGCCGGGTGGCACGAGGTGCTGAGCGACCATGTCAACTATCCGGACGCCGTGTGCTGCCACCCCGACCCGCGCGAACACGAGCTGGAGCAGGGGTCGACGGTGGCGAGCGCGGTCATCGAGCCGGAGCGGCGGCTGATGCACCTGGTGCTCGGTCACCCGTGCGCGGAGCCCCGGGTGACCCATGACTACGGGGACTTCTTCTCCGGGCTCCCCGGAGCGTGAGGGTGGGGCGCGGCGCGGCTGCTACGCCACGGTCAGGATCTGCTGGTCCGCGCCCGAGAGGCGGTAGGTGAGGGTGGGCTGGGAGAGGCTGCGGTCGACCGTGTCGTACGGGAATCCGCAGACCGCCTGGCCGGGTTCGGCGAAGAGGTAGGTGCCGTTGACCCCCCGGTAGGCGGAGTCCCGCAGATAGGCGCCGACCGCCTGCGGCCGGTGCGAGCCGGTGACGGCGAACGCCGCGTGCAGCATCCGTATCTGGTCGTAGGCGGCGCTGGCCTGGCTGCGGCCCGGGGCGGTGCCGAAGGTGCGGGCGTACGCCTCCGAGAAGCGGCGGCCGAGCGGGTCGTCGGGACGGCCGGTGACGGTGGACCAGACGACGCGGGCGCCGGGGTGCTCGATCCGGCGCGCGAAGCCCGGGACCGACGGGGTGTAGATGTGGTAGGTCAACTGGTGCGGGCTGTGGGCGGTGATCGCGTTCTGGAGGGCGGCGGCGGTCTCCACGGAGAGGTGGGAGACCACGACGATGTCCGGGCGGTCCGCGAGGACCCCGGCGATCAGCTCGTCCACGGCGTCGACGGTCAGGCCCACGCGGTGGGTGGAGGCGACCGTCCAGCCGATCTCCCTGGTCCGGGCCTCGAAGGTGTCATCGGTGACCGCGCAGCCGTAGCCGTCGAGTTCGATCACGGCCAGGCGGGGGGTGTGGTCGTCGGAGGCCCGTGAGCCCTTGAGGAAGGCGAGCAGCGCGGACTGGTAGGCGGTCTCGGTGGGACAGGTCTGGAAGACATGGCCCAGTCGGCGCGGGTCCTCGCGGACGGCGTCGACGCTGCGGGTCCAGGTGTTGGTGTGGAGGAAGGTCCGGCCGAAGTCGGCGGCGAAGTCGAAGACTCCGGGGCTCAGCGCGCTGGCGTAGCTGCTGGTGACGGCGTCGACATCGGCGTCGACGAGCGCGGCCAGACCCTCCCGTACGGATGTCTCGTCCAGCGGGTCGATGCCGACGACGACATGCTCGACCGAGCGGCCGTCGTCGTGGAGCAGGGCGTTGATGTCACGGACGGCGAGGGCGGCGCCCTGGGCGGTCTCCCGGCCGTCGGCGGCGAAGGCCCCGGCGACGGCGATGGTGCCGATCCGGACGGTGTCCCGGCCGGCGGCCCGGACCCGGCGGGGGGTGGGGGCGGCCGTCGGGGGCTCGGCTCCCTGGGCGTGGCGCTCGATGTCGAGGACCCGGATGCCGGGGTGGTGGTCGACCCCGCCGGGGACGGGCAGCCGGATCAGGTCGCGGTCGACGGCGAGGGCGCTCAGACCGGCCCGGGAGTCCTGGTCCAGCTTTCTGAGCAGGCGTTCGACCTGGGTGGTGACGGTGCGGATGCTGGTGCCGAGGCGGCTGGATATCTCACGGTTCGAGAGGCCCATCGCGACGAGCGAGATGATGTCGATCTCGCGGGCGGTGAGGCCGGAGGGCGGGCCGGGGAGCGGGCGCAGGGTGAGGGTGACGGCGGGGCCGGGACCGGGTGCGGGACCGGGACCGGGTCCGGCGCGCGTTTCGAGGGTGCACCAGGCCCAGTGGCCGTCCTCGCACCACAGGAAGCGGGCGGAGGCGAGCCGGGCGGCGTGGAAACCGGCGACGCGGCGGAGGAGAGGGGTGCTGAGGGGGGTGGCGGCGGGGTGGCCGGGGTCGGGGTCGCCGGGGGTGAGGGGGATGTCCCAGGAGAGCGCGGGGGTGGTGGGCGGTCCGGCGGTGGGCGTGCTGCCGCTACCGCTGTCGCTGTTGTGAGGCTGAGGCTCAGGTGTCCGCAAGGCGACTCCTCCATTCGTCTCGACGGGACGGCTCACCGTGACCCGCCCGCGCGACGGAACCCCCGCTCAGCACGATAGACCGAAGGGGCCACATGGGGGAATACCCGCCATGGCCTGAAATCGACGGACAGGGGCGGGTCCCGCCCCGGGAGCCCTCGCCGGCCCTCGGAACGGCCCAGCCACGGCCCGACCACGGCCCACCCACGCCCCAGCCACGGCCCGACCACTGCCCAGCCACGGCCCGGCATCGCCTCAGCGGCCGAAGCGGCGGCCCCGGTTCGAGTACGAGCGCATGGCGCGGAGGAAGTCCAGGAGCCGGAAATCGGGCCAGTAGCACTCGCAGAAATGAATCTCCGCGTACACGGACTGCCACAGCATGAACCCGGAGAGTCGCTGCTCCCCGCTGGTGCGGATGATCAGATCGACGGGTGGCTGCCCGGCCGTGTAGATGTGCCGGGAAATGAGATCCACATCGAAATTCATCGCGAGATCGTCAAGGCTCTGCCCGGAATCGAGATACTCCTCGATGGCGGATTTGACCGCATCGGCGACTTCCCGCTGACCGCCGTATCCCACGGCCACATTCACCTGGACACCGCCCGTGCGGTCGGCGGTGCGGGCGGAATTCTCCTTCAGCCGGGCGGCCAGATCGGCGGGGAGGAGATCGAGTGCGCCGATGGCCTTGATCGGCCAGGGGTGACCGTCGGCGGCCAGCGCCGTGACCGTGTCGTCGATGATGGTGACCAGGGCGGAGACCTCGTCCTCGGGGCGGTTGAGGTTGTCGTCCGAGAGGAGGAAGAGGGTGACGCTCTCGATTCCGACGGCATCACACCACTTCAGCAGCGTGGGAATCTTCGCGCCGCCCACCCGGTGCCCGTCGCTCGGGTTGTCGAGCCCGATCGACTTCGCCCAGCGGCGGTTGCCGTCGACCATGACACCGATATGCCGGGGGACTTGGCCCTTCTGGACCTTCGCCATGAGCCTCTTGGCGTACACCGCTTCGAGTGCGGCCCTCAGAGCGTCTCGCATCATATGTCCCTCGCAGTGTCGTGCCGCACTCTTCTGAAATGACCCGGGAAATGATTTCGGCCTATTCGTGCGACGGTCCTGCTCGACCTGCAAGAATTTACTTCAACGGGGGACGCTGAAAACTTGACAGCCGTCGATTCGATCCGGAAGCCCGGCTCCGCCGGCGCGCTCATGGGGCGCCGGCCGATCTCTTCCCAAGTGACAAACTCGCCCTCGACCATATCATCAAACATGATCACCCCGATCACTGCACTTGGACATTTAACAACAACTACGCCAAGTGGCCGTCGGATGGAGTGAAATTCAGTCAATTTCGCCCAAATGGCGGACCTCGGGGGTGGGTGCCGATCATTCCCGAATGGGGAGTGCGGGCCCGCCGCCACCGGGGCGCGGGCGCCTGCGGGGCACAGCTCCGGCCGCCGGCCGCTCGGCGGCCGCGGCGAGGGCGGTCCGCCGGCGGAGGTCACGGTGCGCCGCGTCGGCCGCGACGCCGACCGGGTGGGACGGGCGCGTACATCCCTCACCGGCCCCGGGGCTGATGTCACGCGCGTGCCGCGCCCCCGACATGGAGGGGGCGCGGCACGCGAGAGTCGTTTCCCCTCACACCGGAGGGCGCTCGGGTCAGGGAGTCGCGCTCCCCGCGCACATGCGTCCGCCCGCTCCTATGGTGATGTCATTGTCGGAAGCACCGGGCGGCAGGGTGCGGACCGGGGCACCGAGGGAGTGAATCCTCACCGGCACCGAAAGATTGTTCACTATCGACCGGGTCGAGCCGGAAGCGGCCGGGGCGGCACAGAAGTTCGTTCCGGCAATGACCTGGACGCTACCGGTGAAATCGACACCGGTGTACAGACAGAGCCTGGACGAAGCACAGTTCTGGGCGGTGGCTGTCACCGAGGCCGTCGTGGCCGGGGCGGCCACGGCGGGAGCCGCCGTGGCCAGTAAGCCGGCTCCGGCGATGGCGAGCGCCGAGAAGACCGCGGCGGATTCCCTCTTCACCTTCATGTTCTCCCTCTCCGAGCGAGTGCTGTCGTTGTCGATGGTCGGTGGTCGGTGGGTCGGTGGTCGATGCCGATGTGTTCGCACTGTTCCGAACGGATGGCCCCTGCCGGGACGCCCCCGCCTCCCGGGAGCGCGGCCGGAGGTCAGGGCGTCGCGCTGCCCATGCACACCCGGTCGAGGTTCCCTCCCCCGCGCGGCACCACGATGTCGCTGCTGAAGCCGCCGGACGGCAGGCCCTTGATGATCCAGTTGTCCATCAGGCCGTTCCACTCATAGATCTTGGCGTCAACCGAAAGACCATTGGAATAGGATCTGACCTCACTGAATCCCGGAGTGCTGATGGGACGGAAACAGGCATTGGTACTCGCACTCGTTATTTTTGTGCCGCTGAAGTTGACACCGTCCCACACGCAGAGCCGATTCGGCGCACAATCCCCCGCCGCCGCAGCGGACGGAGCCGTGACGAGCATTCCCGCTCCAGCGACGGCAAGCACCGAAAGAACGGCAGCAGACCTCTTCATCCAGTTCACTGTGTTTTCCCCTTCTCGAATACCGATGAGGCCGCTGCCTCGCGTATCCAGGGCCTCGACAGGCCATGGATGCCCATCCGGTTCACCCGCCACACACATAAATGTCCCGGGCGGCACCGAGCCGTATTCCTTATCGGCCGAGGAGCAGGAGGGTTCCTCAGAGGAAAGTCACGCAAAATGCTTGCACATAGTGTGAAATCAGGTACCGGAATGAGCCGCCCCTGAGGGCGCCCGGGCGGGGATATCACCGGATTTCCGATGCCTTCATCACCCGGGGATCGCCGTGTGCGACACGAAAGGCCTCCGGAACGGCCGTGGGCCGTTCCGGAGGCCTTTCGACGACTGTCGGCAGACGAGCCGGGCTGTACGCCGGGTTCTGTGCCTCGGGACCTCGCGGTCGTCGAGGCGACGGCCATCCATCTAGGACCGGTGTTGCCACCGGCCTCGTGCGGTCTACCCGCGGACTCGGGCGAGCAGCCCTCGAACGTCCGCGCAGGGCCACCGGTTGGGGTGGCCCCTCTTGACCTTGCTCCGGGTGGGGTTTACCTAGCCGCCTGAGTCACCTCAGGCGCTGGTGGTCTCTTACACCACCGTTTCACCCTTACCGGGGGCCGAAGCCCCAGGCGGTCTGTTTTCTGTGGCACTGTCCCGCGGGTCACCCCGGGTGGGCGTTACCCACCACCCTGCTCTGTGGAGCCCGGACGTTCCTCGGGAAGATCGGGTGGATCTTCACGCGGCCGTCCGCCCGGCTCGTCTGCCGTGTCGACCATGCTACCCGGCGGGTGCGAAGAGGACCTTCGCCACCCCGGGCTCCGCGCGGGTGAGCCGCACCCGGAGGCGCTCCCCGAGCGGCAGCGGCGGCGGGCCCTCGACCCGGCCCACGACCGCCGGGTCCTCCAGATGGACCGTGCCCACGCCCGGGTCGTGCTCCTTCACCTCGACGACGCGGGCGTCGAAGATCTCCCCGACCCGGCCGGCGAGGAGCGCCGCCTCCACGAGGTCCACGCACTCCCGCTCGACCGTGTTCGCGCGCCGGGAGCCCTCCGCCATCTCCCCGGGGAGGGAGTCGAGCGCTTCGAGCACCCACTCCGGCACGCCCCGCCCCGCGCAGGCCGCGAGGCACAGCTCTCCCGTATAGCGGTCGACCAGTCGCCGCAGGGGTGCGGTGCAGTGGGTGTACGGGGCGGCGACGGCGGCGTGGACCGCCGGGGAGGGGAGCCTGCCGCCGGTGAAGACGGTGTAGCCCGCGCCGCGCAGGAGGGTGGTGCACTCCTGGAGGAAGGCCGCGTGGCGGGGGTCGCGCGGGTCGAGGGAGCGGACCACGTCGGCGTACGAGACATGGTGCGGCCAGTCGATGCGCAGGGCCTTCGCCGAGCGGCGCAGCCGGGCGACGGCGCCGTCGGGGGCGGTGGGGAGGGTACGGAGCACGCCGGTGCCGGCGGCCGTCATGATCTCGGCGGCGGCCATGCCGGTGAGGAGGGAGATCTGGGCGTTCCATGCCTCGGTGGGGTGGGGGGCGCGGTAGGCGAGGTGGTAGGCGCCGTCGCGTTCGGTGATCTCCTGCTCGGGGACCTGGAGCGAGATTCCGCCGCGCTCGCGCTCGCGCTCCTCCCGGAGGAGGCCGATGGCGCGGAGGAGGGCGAGGGGTTCCTCGGCGGTGCGGGCGTCGATCCTGCGCTGGGCGGTTTCGTAGTCGAGCCGCTCCCGGCTGCGGACCAGGGCCCGCCGCACCTCGGCGGTGAGGGTGCGGCCCTCGGCGTCGAGGTCGATCCGCCAGAGGAGGGCGGGGACGGTGCGCCCGGGGAGCAGGCTCGCGGCGGCCTCGGAGAGGACGGGAGGGTGCAGCGAGATGGTGCCGTCGGGGAAGTAGAGCGTCTGGACCCGTCGGTGGGCCTCGGTGTCCAGGGCGCCGCCCGGGGTGACGAAGGCGGCGACATCGGCGATGGCGTAGTGGACGCGGTAGCCGGTGCCGTGGCGGGCGAGGTGCATGGCCTGGTCGAGGTCGAGGGAGTGGGGTGGGTCGATGGTGAGGAGGGGGAGGTGGGTGGCGTCGGTGCGGGGGGTGGGGGGCGCCGCGGTGGCGGCGGTGGCCGCCTCGGCGAGGACCGGGGGTGGGAAGCCGGCCGGCGCGCCGAGGGTGGTGCGGAGGGTGTGGAGGGCGGTGCTGAGGGGGGAGGCGGTGATGCGGATCGGGCGGCGGGGCATGTTTTGAGCGTAGGGCGGGGGGAGGGGGTCGGCACCTGGGCGCGGGGGGCCGGAGAGGGCCGCAGGGGGCAGGGTCCCGTGGTCCGGGGTCCGTCATCGAACTCCCCCAGAGCTGCCTCCGGCAGGTGCCCCCGGACGGGCTGGGACTGCTCGGGTTGCCTGGGGCACAGGGTCCGTCCTCAAACGCCGGACGGGCTCCCAGCCCCTCCGGCGAGCCGAGGCACACACCCCAGCGGACGGGCTCCCAGCCTCTCCGGCGAGCCGAGGCACACGCCCCAGCCTCTCCGGCGACTGAGCCGCACCACCCCAGCCTCGTCTGCGAGCCGAGGCACACACCCCAGCCCCTCCAGCGACTGAGCCGCACCACCCCAGCCCCTCCGGCGATTGAGGAGCGGGGGTTCGGGGGCAGGCCCCCGACCCGGGCCCGCAGCATGCGGGGACCTGTCGCACAGGGTCCGTCCTCAAACGCCGGACGGACGGGTGGGGGGTGGGGGGAACGTAAAGTGGGGGGAAGCTTTGTGGGTGAGGAGAGGGTTCGTGCTCGTACTGTTGCCGCCGTCCGAAGGCAAGGCCGCATCCGGGCGCGGAGCGCCTCTCAAGCTGGAGGGGCTCTCGCTGAGCGGCCTCGGCGACGCCCGGGCCGCCGTGCTCGACGAGCTGGTCGAGCTGTGCTCCGGCGACGAGGCGAAGGCTCAGCAGGTGCTCGGGCTGAGCGACGGGCTGCGCGGGGAGATCGCGAAGAACGCGCTGCTCCACACCGCGGGCACCCGGCCGGCCGGGGAGATCTACACCGGCGTACTGTACGACGCCCTCGACCTCCCCACCCTCCCCCCGCCCGCCCGCCGCCGCGCCCACTCCTCCCTCCTGGTCTTCTCCGGCCTCTGGGGAGCCGTCCGCGTCGGCGACCGCATCCCCTCGTACCGCTGCTCCATGGGCGTCAGGCTCCCGCGCGCCGGCGCGCTCGGCACGCACTGGCGCGGGCCCATGGAGTCCGTCCTGCCCGAGGCGGCCGGTGACGGCCTGATCCTCGATCTCCGGTCCTCCGCCTACACCGCCGCGTGGAAGCCGAAGGGCGAGCCGGCCGGGCGCACCGCGACCGTCCGGGTGCTGCACTCGCAGCTCGTCGACGGTGTCGAGAAGCGCTCCGTCGTGAGCCACTTCAACAAGGCGACCAAGGGGCGGATCGTCCGCGACCTGCTGCTCTCGGGCGCCGAGCCGGAGACCCCGGGCGAGCTGGTGGAGGCGCTGCGGGAGCTGAAGTACACCGTGGAGGCCGCTCCCCCGGCCCGCGCCGGGCGCCCCTGGGCGCTCGACGTCGTGGTGACGCAGATCCACTGACCCCACCCCATTGCGGAGGGTGCAACGAGCGTTGCGCCCAGTGCGGGGGCACGGCAGGATGAGCCCATGACCTCCGTGCTGGATCTCGCGCCCGTCGTCCCCGTCGTCGTCATCGAGGACGCCGAGGACGCCGTCCCCCTCGCACGGGCCCTCGTCGCCGGCGGGCTCCCCGCGATCGAGGTGACCCTGCGGACCCCCGCCGCGCTGGAGGCCATCCGCGCCATCGCCGCCGATGTGCCCGAGGCCGTCGTCGGCGCCGGCACCGTCCTGACCCCCGCCCAGGTCGACACGGCCGTGGACGCGGGGGCCCGCTTCCTGGTGAGCCCCGGGTGGACCGACCGGCTGCTGGACGCCATGAAGGGCTCGGGCCAGGCGTTTCTGCCCGGCGTCTCCACCACGTCGGAAGTGGTGGCGCTGCTGGAACGCGGGGTGAGCGAGCTGAAGTTCTTCCCGGCGGAGGCGGCCGGCGGCACGCCGTATCTGAAGTCCCTCGCGGGCCCGCTCCCGCAGGCCCGTTTCTGCCCGACCGGCGGGATCTCGCTCGCCTCCGCCCCCGCCTATCTCGCCCTGCCGAACGTCGGCTGTGTCGGCGGCACCTGGATGCTCCCGGCCGACGCGCTCGCCGCGAAGGACTGGAGCCGGGTCCGGGCACTGGCCGCCGAGGCCGCCGGACTGCGCGCCTGACGCGCGTACCCCGGCGGCGGTCGCCGAGACGGCGGCCCGTACCCGGCCGGGGCCGGGCGCGGGCCGTCGCGGTCAACCGCGCAGATGCGAGGTGTCGTTGAGCAGCCGGACGGACGCGTTGCCGTCGGCGTAGTACGCCACCGCCGAGACCGAGGCCGCCGACAGCTCCATCCGGAAGAGGGAGTCCGGCGGCGCGCCGAGGGCGAGCCTGACCAGGGTCTTGATCGGCGTGACATGGGTGACCAGCAGGGCGGTGCGCCCCGCGAAACGGTCCGTGAGCCGGTCCCGGGCCGCCGCGACCCGGCGGGAGACGGTGGCGAAGCTCTCGCCGCCGCCCGTCGGCCGGGCCTTCGGCGAGGCGAGCCAGGCGGCCAGATCGTCCGCGTACCGCTCCTGGACCTCGGCGAACGTCAGACCCTCCCAGGCCCCGAAGTCCGTCTCGCGCAGCCCCTCGTCGACCTCGACATCGAGATTCAGCCGGGTGGCGACCGCCTCGGCGGTCTCCCGGCAGCGCCTCAAGGGGGAGCTGACGATCGCCTGGACCGTGCCGCGCGCGGCGAGCGCGGACGCCACGGCCTCGGCCTGGCGCCGGCCGGCCGGGGAGAGGGAGGGATCGCCGCCGCCGCTGCCCGAGAAGCGCTTCTCGGGGGTGAGGGCGGTCTCGCCGTGCCGCAGCAGGACGAAGGTGGCGGGGGCGCCGAGGTCGGCGGGGGCCGCCCAGCCTACGGGAGGGGCGGCGGCGGTCACCTCGGGGGAGCCGTCGGCCACGGCGGTGGTGGCCACGGCGCCGGCGGCCGGGGCGGCGGTGGTGGCCACGGCGGCGGCGGTGGTGCTCAGTGCCGCGCGGGCCTTCGCCGCGCCGGCCGCCGCGTCGCCGACGACCCGGGCCGCCTCCTCGTCCCGCGCGGAGAGCTGCGCCATGGAGCGCGAGGGCTCCCACTGCTTGCCGCGCTTGCCCGCGTCCATCGCCTCGTTGGCGAGCCGGTCCGCGTGCTTGTTCTTCTCGCGCGGAATCCACTCGTAGGTGACGGAGGACGCCGGGAAGATCCGCGCCGCCTCCGCCGCCAGCGGCTTCATGTCCGGGTGCTTGATCTTCCAGCGGCCCGACATCTGCTCGACGACGAGCTTGGAGTCCATCCGGACGTGCACCGTCGCGTCCGGGTCGAGCGCGCGGGCGGCCTTGAGACCGGCCACCAGGCCCTTGTACTCGGCGACGTTGTTGGTCGCGACACCGATGTACTCGGCCGCCTCGGCGACTGTCTCACCGGTCGCGGCCTCGATCACCGCGGCGCCGTACCCCGCGGGGCCCGGGTTGCCCCGGGAGCCGCCGTCCGCCTCGACGATGAACCTCGGCTGGGACCTCGGCGGCATCAGAGACCGGACTCCGAGGTGCGGATCAGGATGCGGTGGCAGTTCTCGCAGCGCAGCACGGTGTCGGGGGCCGCGGCGCGGACCTCGTTGACCTCGGTGATGTTCAGTTCGAGGCGGCAGCCCTCGCAGCGGCGCTGGTAGAGACGGGCGGCGCCCACCCCGCCCTGCTGGACGCGGAGCTTCTCGTACAGCTTGAGGAGGTCGGCGGGGACGACGGCGGAGACGGCCTCGCGGTCCTTGGCGACCGAGGCGGCGTCGGCGTCCAGCGCGCCCTGGGCCTCGTCGCGGCGGGCCGTGGCGTCGTCGACCTTGGCCTGCACGGCCGAGACGCGCTCGGTCAGCTCGGTGACGCGCTCCTGCACGGACTCACGGCGCTCCATCACATCGAGGACGATGTCCTCCAGGTCGCCCTGGCGCTTGGCGAGGGAGACGATCTCGCGCTGGAGGTTCTCCAGGTCCTTCGGGGAGCCGACGGCGCCGGAGTCCAGGCGCTGCTGGTCGCGCACGGCGCGCTGACGGACCTGGTCGACGTCCTGCTCCGCCTTGGTCTGCTCGCGGGCGGTGTCGCTCTCCTCGGTCTGGGCGGCGACCAGGAGGTCGCGCAGCTGGGTGAGGTCCTTGGTGAGCGCTTCGATCTCGGCGTGCTCGGGGAGCGACTTGCGCTTGTGGGCGAGCTGCGACAGGCGTACGTCGAGGGCCTGGACTTCGAGAAGTCGGATCTGGTCGGCGGGCGCGGCGTTCAGTTGGGGGCTCCAGGAGAAGAGAATCGGGATGACCAGGGATCGGTGACCGTGCGCGAGACATGGACCCGCAGGTTCCAGCCCTGCCGGTCGGAGATGTCGTCGAGCTGGGCGGCGGCCAGCTCGCACCAGGGCCACTCGGTGGCCCAGTGCGCGGCGTCGACCAGCCCGAGCGGGGAGTGCTGGGTGGCTTCGGACACGGGGTGGTGGCGCAGATCGGCGGTGAGGAAGGCGTCCACGCCCGCGGCCCGTACGGCGTCGAAGAGGCTGTCACCGGAGCCGCCGCTCACGGCGACGGTACGGACGAGGGCGTCCGGGTCGCCGGCGACGCGGACGCCCTGCGCGGTGGCGGGGAGGTGCTTCGCGGCGCGCTCGGCGAAGGCGGCGAGGGTCTCGGGGTGGTCCAGCTCACAGATCCGGCCGAGACCGCGGCGGCCGGAGGGGTCGTCCGGAGCGGGGACCAGGGGGCGTACGACCCGGAGGCCGAGGGCGCCCGCGAGGGCGTCGGAGACCCCGGGGTCGGCGGTGTCGGCGTTGGTGTGCGCGACGTGGAGTGCGATGTCGTGCTTGATCAGGGTGTGCACGACACGGCCCTTGAAGTGGCCGGCCGCGACGGTGGTGGTGCCCCGGAGGTAGAGGGGGTGGTGCGTGATGATCAGTTGGGCGCCGAGGCGGAGTGCCTCGTCGGCGATGTCCTGGACCGGGTCGACGGCGAGGAGGACGGTGCCGACCTCGGCGTCCGGGTCGCCGCAGACGGTGCCGACGGCGTCCCACTGCTCGGCCCATGCGGGGGGCCAGAGGGTGTCGAGGGCGGCGATGACTTCAGACAGACGGGGCACGCAAACAGGTTACCCGCGCCACGGGGCCGCCGGTCCTGGGGAGCCCGGCCGCCTTCCGCCCCCGGGTCACCACCGGCCCGGGGGTCACTCCGGGCGCCGCCCGTCCCGTCCGACTCCGGATCGCCCGTGCCGCGGCCCTCGCGCAGCACAGGCCTTCCCTCCCCCTCAGCCGAATCCCCGGGTGGCCACCCTTATGTGTGAACCCGTCGGTCTCGCGTTGTTCGGCAGGGAGTGCGAAATCTAGCTTCGTGACCGGAGGTGACGAAGCGATGACAGTGTGTGCCATCACCGTGGACGGCTCGTACGCCGCACGGCTCGCGGGAGAGGGGGACGCCCTGTTCGCCGAGCGCTGGACGCTGGACGGCCCCGAGCCCTACGCCGTACCGCTGCCGCTCGCGCAGCCGGAGGAGCCCGGCACGGAGGTGGTGCCGCTGAGCGACGGGCGGGTGCTGGTCCGGCGGCGGGTGGCCGGGCGGCAGCTGTTCTCACTGGTGTATCCGGCGGGCGCGGGCACCGGGGAACTCCCGCTCGGCGGGGTCGAGTCGGACTGTCTGGAGCTGCTGCCGCCGGCGCCGGACGGGCGGCGGGTGTACGCCCTCGCCCCCGGGGAGCGGTCGTCGGCGATCTGGCTGGTGGCCGGGGGAGACTTCGGCCCCGAGCATGTCGCGGAGGTGCCGGGGCGCTGCTCGGGAGGGGTGTGGCTGGACCGTACGGGCCGGATGCTGGCGCTCGACCGGAGCCTCGGCGGGGGGCCGGTGAAGGCGGTCGCGGTGGATCTGGAGCGCGGCGGGGAGGTGTCCGTGCTGCTGGCCATCGCCGAGGGGAGCGACGACCGGCTGATCCTCGCGGACCCGGACAGCGGACTGCTGCTGATCCGCTCGAACGCGCCGGGGCGGGAGCGGCTGGGGTGGGGGGTGCTGGGGAGCAGCCGTCCGGTGCGCTTCCCGGAGTGCCTGCTGCTGCCGGACCGCGCGGTGACGCCGTTCGCGGTGCAGCCGGGGCAGGCGCTGGAGCCGGAGAGATGCGGGGTGGCGCTGCGGATCGAGGGGGTGGAGGGGAGCCGGCTGGGGGTGTGGCGGCCCTCGGACCGCCGGGTGCGTCAACTGGCGCCGCCGGAGGGGTGGCTGGTGGGGACGGGGCTGTGGAGCGGGGAAGGGGTGCTGCGGCTGCCGTGTGTCCGGGGGGAGCGGTGGTGCGGGGTGGCGCGGCTGGACACGGAGGGGGTGTTCGGGGAGGCGGGGGACGCGGGGGCGGTGGTGTGCAGGCCGGTGCCGTTGCAGCAGGCGCCGCTGAGGGGGCGGGTGGGGTTTGGATAAACTCTGCGGCCTGAAAAGTTGTTCGGCGTTCGCGCAGGGGGGAGTTTTCGCATGTCCGATGGAGGAGTTGTTCCGGAGGAGGAGGGGTCGCGGGAGCGGGGGGAGAGGGAGAGGGCGGGGAGGCACCGGGGGGTGGCCGCTGCCGTGGAGGAGCCCGGGTCCGAGCCCCACGGCAAGCACCGCCGCCCTTCCCCGGCCCCTTCCCCCTCCTGACCCCGACCTCCCCGGGCCACGGGCAGCCCGAGCGATCCCGGCCCGCCCGGGGGCAGCTCCGGGGAAGCCCGAGGGACGGCCCCCGCGCCACAGGACCCCGCGTGCCGCGGGCCCGGGTCGGGGGCCAGGCCCCCGAACCCCCGCGCCTCAAACGCCGGCGAGGCTGGATTTTGTGCCTCGGGTCCCCGACGGAACCGGGGCTGCTCGATCCATCGGCGAGGCTGGATTCACCGGACCACCGAGACCCGGAGCCCGGGTCAGGGGCCGAACCCCGAACCCCCGCGCCTCAAACGCCGGCGAGGCTGGGATTCGTGCCTCGGGTCCCCGACGGAACCGGGGCTGCTCGATCCATCGGCGAGGCTGGATTCACCGGACCACCGAGACCCGGAGCCCGGGTCAGGGGCCGAACCCCGAACCCCCGCGCCTCAAACGCCGGCGAGGCTGGGATTCGTGCCTCGGGTCCCCGACGGAACCGGGGCTGCTCGATCCATCGGCGAGGCTGGATTCACTGGGTCACAAGGGATGGTGCAGGGTCAGGATTTCCGGGGAAGCGAAGGATTCCGAAGGGGGGCGGGTGGTGAAGTGAGGGGTCAGGAGGGTGTGGAGCTCGTCGTAGGTGAAGGCCTCCTTCGCCGTGTCGAACCTCGCCCCCACCCTCGGCCTCTCCATCACCGCCACCACCCCCCCATGCACCACCAGCACCTGCCCGCTCACCACCCCCGCCGCCGGACCGGCCAGATATCCGACCAGGGGGGAGACATGCTCCGGGGCGAGCCGGTCGAGTGATCCGGGCTCCGGTTCCGCGACACCGGCGAAGACGTCCTCCGTCATCCGGGTGCGGGCGCGCGGGCAGATCGCGTTGACCGTGACGCCGTACTTCGCGAGCGCCGCCGCCGTGGAGGTCGTCAGACCGACGATCCCCCCCTTCGCCGCCGCGTAGTTCGGCTGCCCCGCCGACCCCGCGAGGAACGCCTCCGACGAGGTGTTCACGATCCGCCCGTACACCGGCGCCCCCGCCGCCTTGGAGCGGGCCCGCCAGTGCGCGGCGGCGAAGCGGGTGGTGTTGAAGTGGCCCTTGAGGTGGACCCGTACCACCGAGTCCCACTCCTCCTCGCTCATCGAGAAGATCATCCGGTCCCGGAGAATCCCCGCGTTGTTGACCAGGATGTCCAGCTTCCCGTAGCTGGTGACGGCGAGCGCCACCAGCTCGCGCGCCCGGTCGTGGTCGGCGATGTCACCGTGGTGGGCCACGGCCGACCCCCCGGCGGCGCGGATCTCCGCCGCGACCTCCTCCGCCGGGGCCGCCGACGCATCGCCGGAGCCGTCCCGGCCCGGGCGCCCGTGGTCGTTGACGACCACCGACGCGCCCAGCCCGGCCAGTTCGAGCGCCTCCGCGCGGCCGAGCCCCCGGCCGGCCCCGGTGACGACGGCGGTCAGCCCGTCGAGCGGATGGTGGAGCGGATTCATCCCGGTCACCTCAGATCTCGACGCAGGTGCGGAGGGCCTCGCCCGTCCGCATCTGCTCCAGCGCGTCATTGATCCCCGCGAGCGGCACCCGGTGGGTGATGAGCCCCGCGAGGTCGATCCGGCCCGCGCGCCAGAGGGCGATGGCCCGCTCGTACGAGGCGACGGCGTCCCCTCCCCCGTACATCGAGGGCAGAATCCGCTTCTCGTCGAAGAACAGCTCGAACATGTTGAGCTGGAGGAGGTCGTCCATGGAGCCGGCGCCGACGACGCAGAGGGTGCCGCCGCGCCGGGTCGCCTCGTACGCCGTCCGCGCGGTCGCGGACTTCCCGACCACCTCGAAGACGTAGTCGAAGCCCTCCCCCGCGGTGATCCGCTGCCGCGCGTCGCCGAGCCCGTCGGGCGCCACCGCCTCGGAGGCGCCGAAGCGGAGGGCGGCCTCGCGGCGGGAGGCGACGGGGTCGACGGCGACGATCCGGGCCGCGCCCTTGAGCCGGGCGCCCTGGATCGCGGAGATGCCGACGCCGCCGCAGCCGATGACCGCGACCGAGGAACCGGCCTCCACCTTCGCGGTGTTCAGCGCGGCGCCGAGGCCGGTGGTGACCCCGCAGCCGATGAGCGCCGCGATGTCGTAGGGCAGGTCGTCGGGGATCGGGACGGCGCAGGCCGCGTCGACCACGACCTCCTCGGTGAAGGTGCCGACGCCCGCGAAGCCGAAGACCTCGCCGCCGGCGCGGCGGAAGTTGGGGGTGCCGGCGTTCATGAAGCCGGAGAGACAGAGATGGCTCTGTCCGCGCTTGCAGGAGGGGCAGGTTCCGCAGGCGGGCAGCCAGCAGACGAGGACCCGGTCGCCGGGCCGCACCCCGGTGACGCCCTCGCCGGTCTCGACGACCTCGCCCGCGCCCTCGTGGCCCGGGATGAACGGCACCGGCTGCGGCAGCACCCCGGTCATCGCGGAGACATCGGAGTGGCACAGGCCGGTGGCCCTGATCCGGACCCTGACCTTCCCCGGGCCGAAGCCCACGGCCTCGACATCGTCCAGCACTTCGAGCTCGGTCTGCCCTGTCTCGTGCAGTACGGCTGCGCGCACGGCGCGGCTCCTCTCGTTCGCTGCGTCCTGGGTTCCCGGGCCGGGTGGGTCTCGGTGGATCGAGGTGGATCGAGGTGGATCGAGGGGATCGGTGGGTCTCAGCTGTGCTCGACGGTGGTGTCGGCGAGGACCGGCGCGTCCTCGCGCTCGGCGGCGGTGACCGCCACCCGGACCAGGCCCGGCCCCTCCCACATCCTGATGCGCAGGGTCTCTCCGGGGTAGACCACCCCGGCGAAGCGGGCGGTGTACGAGCGGACCCGGGCGGTCCCGCCGCCGAGGACGGTGTCCACGACCGCCTTGAGGGTCATGCCGTAGGTGCAGAGCCCGTGCAGGATCGGCCGGTCGAAGCCGGCGAGCGCGGCGAACGCGGGATCGGCGTGGAGCGGGTTGAGGTCGCCGGAGAGCCGGTAGAGCAGCGCCTGGTCCTCGCGGACGGGGCGCTCCACCGTTCTGTCGGGCTGTCCGGTGGGAGGGTCGGGGCGGCCGGCCGGGCCCCGGTCGCCGCCGAAGCCGCCCTCCCCTCTGACGTAGATCCGGGAGTCGCTGGTCCACAGCGGGCCCCGGGCGTCGGCCGCCTCCGTGCGCAGCACCAGGATCGCGGCCTTGCCCTTGTCGTGGACGGCGGCGATCCGGGAGGTGGAGACGGCGGTGCCGCACGCCGGGATGGGGCGGTGCGAACGGATGGTCTGGCCGCCGTGGAGCACGGACGCGAGATCGATGTCGACACCGGGCGCGGTGAGCCCGCCCGCGATGCCCCGGCCCGCGCCCGCGACGGTGGCGAAGCTCGGCAGCACCTGGAGCCCGGACTCCAGGGTGTAGCGCAGTTCGGCGGGGTCGGTGGCGGGGATTCCGGCGCCGAGGCCGAGGTGGTAGAGCTGGACGTCCTTGTGGTTCCAGCCGATGTCGGCGCTGCGGGGGGCCGCGGCGAGGGCCCTGGCGGGGTCGATGGGCATCTGGGTGCTGTTCTCCCTCTCCGTCTCCGTCTCCGTCTGCTGCTCCGCCCCGCGGGGTCGGTCCGCGGGGTCGGTCCGCGGGGTACGAGGGCCCCGGGCGCGGGATGCCACGGGGGCTCCTGAGGCTCATGGGGACGAGCCCCCGCACGGCCCCCGGACAGGGCCGGGGGGGGCGCGGTCGCCCCGGGCCCCGCGGGGCCCGGCCGGGAGACCTCGGCACGGCCGTCCGCACCGTCGGCCGCACCGAGGTCGTACGGGACCGGCCCCGCGCCCGTTCTAGAACGCGTTCTAGGCCCGGCTGGCCCTATGTATAACGCAGCCCCCACCACTTGTGAAGAGTGCTGACGCCACGTCAGCCACCGCCGTCCGCCGGTACATTTGTCACTGCCGAGTCCGTACATGCGCCTCTCCCGCGCGGGCCCCGCCCGGACTACCGTCGTTCCCATGACCCAGACGCCAGAGACAGAGCTCGCCGTGAGCCTCACGGGGGTGGCCAAGTCCTTCGGCCGCGTACCCGCCGTGGACGGTGTCGACCTCACCGTCCGGCGGGGGGAGACCGTCGCCCTCCTCGGCCGTCACGGCGCCGGGAAGTCCACCGCCATCGGTCTGATGCTCGGTCTGCACCCGCCGGACTCCGGTGAGGTGCGCCTCTTCGGACTCCCGCCCGCCCAGGTGGTCGCGGCGGGCCGGGTGGGCGCCCTGCTCCAGGACAGCCGGCCCATCCCCCGTACCACCGTCCGGGAACTGGTCACCTTCGTGGCCCACACCTACCCCCGCCCCCTCCCCGTGGCCCGGGCACTGCGGCTGGCGGGTCTGACCGAGTACGCCGACCAGCGCGCCGACCGGCTCTCCAGCGGCCGGCTCCAGCTCGTCCGGTTCGCCCTCGCGCTCGTCGGCGACCCGGAGCTGATCATCCTCGACGAGCCGACCGCGGCCCTGGACGCCAAGGCGCGCAACGCCTTCTGGACCTCGATGCGCGGCTACGCCGCCGAGGGCAACACCGTGCTGTTCTCCACCCACTACCTGGAGGAGGCCCACGACAACGCGGACCGGATCGTCGTGGTCGACCACGGCCGGATCGTGGCCGACGGCACCGGCGACGACCTCCGCCGCTCGGCGGGCGGCACCATCGTCTCGTTCGATCTGGCCGGCCGGGGCAGCCACGGTCTGACCGAGCTGCCCGGGGTCGTCTCGATGGAGATACGCGGCGACCGCGCCCGCCTCACCACCACCGACTCCGACGCCACGGTCGTCGCCCTCGCCCGGATGGACGCGATCCGCGGTCTGGACGTCTCCGCGGTCTCCCTGGAGGACGCCTTCCTCTCCCTGACCTCCCGGCTGGAGGCCGCCCGCCTCGACCGGCCGACCGGAGCGGACCGGCCCGACGACGCCCTGGCGGGATGCGTGCGATGACGCTGCGGTACGTCAGACTGGAGGTCCGGCGTGCGCTGCGGGACACCGGGTTCGCCGTCTTCGGCGTCGGACTGCCGGTGCTGATGTATCTGCTCTTCTCCGCCGTCGGCACGGCGGCCGAGAGCTGGGCCACGCCCCGGATGGTGGGCATGGGCGCGTACGCGGCGGTGGCCGCGGCCCTCGCCACCGGCATCGGGGTCGCCGAGGACACCTCGACGGGGTGGCTGCGGCAGCTCCGGACCACCCCCATGACCTCACGGCAACTGGTGACGGGCCGGGCGATCACCGGCTCGGTGGCGGTGCTGCCCCCGGTGGTCGCGGTGCTGGTGACGGGCGGGCTGGTCAACGGCGTACGGCTGGACGCCTGGCAGTGGGCGGCGATCACGCTGCTCCTCTGGCTCGGCGCGCTGCCCTTCACCCTGCTCGGCATCGGCAACGGCTACTGGCTCTCCGTCCGCACCACCGGGCTGGTGAACGCGGCGTCCGCAGCGGGGCTCGCCGTCCTCGGCGGACTCTGGTTCCCCGCCACCCGGCTGCCCTGCCCGCTGGAGTGGCTGGCCGGCTACACCCCGGCGGGCGGCTTCACCGCGCTGGGCCGGGCGGTCGCCGACGGGGTGCCGCCGGGGCCGATGACCGTGCCCGTCCTGGGCTTCTGGGCGGTGCTGTGTACGGGGTACGCGGCCATCTCGTACCGTCGGTCGGCGAAGGACGGTGTGCGATGGCGTGTGGACAGGTATGGACCGAGCGCGGGTGGACCCGGTGGACGGAGGGAGGCCGCGATGAACTGGGGCCGCCCAGCGGCTTCGCCATGCTGCCCTGGCTGCTGCTCGGAACGGGAGCGGTCTTCAACCTCCTCCAGGGCGAGACTCCCCGGCCCTGGCTCGGCGCCCTCGGGCTGCTGATCTTCAACGTCCTCTACGTCAACCTGGTCTTCCGCTCCGTCGACCGGGCCGCCCGGGAGGCCCCCGCCACCCGCTGGCTGCTGCTCGCGCTCGCCGCCGTCGCCTTCGCGCTCGGCGGCGGCTACGGCGGGACCTGGCTGCTCTTCTTCCCGATGCTCGCCCTGGCGGTGGGGACGGTGCTGCGCGGCCGTCAGGTCAAGGTGTGGGTCATCGCCCTGACCGTCGCCGCCAGCACGGTCGGCTTTCTGCGGGAGGGCTGGAGCGCGGTCGGCATCTCGTACGGAACGTTCATCTCCGGCATGGTGTCCGCGGCGATCATGGCGCTCTCCGAGACGGTGGGCGAACTGCGGGAGACCCGGCAGGAGCTGGCGCGCACCGCCGTCGAACGGGAGCGGCTGCGCTTCTCCCGCGATCTGCACGATCTGCTCGGGCACACCCTGTCGGTGATCGTGGTGAAGTCGGAGGCGGCCCGGCGGCTGGGGCCGGGGAACATGGAAGCGGCCCTGTCCGAGATCGCCGATATCGAGTCGGTGGGCCGGCAGGCGCTCACCGAGATCCGCGAGGCGGTGACCGGCTACCGGGAGGGCACCCTCACCACGGAGCTGGACCGCGCCAGATCGGCCCTCACGGCGGCCGGGATCGAGCCCGTCGTCCGCCAGTCGGGGCCCCCGCTGGACCCGCAGACGGCGGCGCTGCTCGGCTGGGTGGTCCGGGAGGCGGTGACCAACGCGGTACGCCACAGTGACGCGACGACCTGCGAGATCACCGTGCTGGGGACGGCGTGCCAGGCCCGGGTGACCATCGTGGACGACGGGATCGGGCTCTCCGGCACCGACCGGCGCGGCACGTTTCCGCTCACGGTGCCGCTCACGGTTCCGCTCGCGGTGCCGCTCTCCGGGGATGCTCTGCCCGAGGGCGACGGAACGGGGCTGCGGGGGCTCGCCGAACGGCTCGCCGCCGCGGGCGGCCGGCTGGAGGCGGGGGCGCTCGGCCGGGGCGGCTTCCGGGTCCGCGCCGAACTGCCGGTGGACGAGGGGCTGGACGTGGTGTGGGAGCGGGAGACGGGGGCGGGGGCGGATACGGCATGTGCGCCGGACCCGGCGGAGATGCCGTACCCCGGACGGTGACACCGCGCTGTGGGGGCGCGGGCCCGGGCGGGCTGCGAGGTGCCGGGGCGCGGGGCCCGGGCGGGCTGCGAGGTGCCGGGGCGCGGGGCCCGGGCGGGCTGCGAGGTGCCGGGGCGCGGGGCCCGGGCGGGCTGCGGGGTGCCGGGGCGCGGGCGGGCGCGGGCCTACGATGGCGCCGTGGAAGAGATGCCCCGGGATCATCGCCCGGCCAGGTCCGTACGCCTTCTTCTCGCCGAGGACCAGGGCATGCTGCGGGGCGCGCTGGCCCTGCTGCTCGGGATGGAGGCCGATATGGAGGTCGTCGCCCAGGTGGGGCGGGGCGACGAGATCACCGCCACGGCGCTCATGACCCGGCCCGATGTGGCCCTGCTGGACATCGAACTCCCCGGCCGCAGCGGGCTGGACGCGGCGGCGGAGCTGCGGGACGAGGTCCCGGACTGCCGGGTGCTGATTCTGACGACCTTCGGCCGGCCGGGGTATCTGCGGCGGGCGATGGAGGCCGGGGCGGCCGGATTCCTGGTCAAGGACGGGCCGGTGGAGGATCTGGCGCGGGCGATCCGGCAGGTGCTGACCGGGGAGACCGTGATCGATCCGGTGCTCGCCGCCGCCGCGCTGAGCGCCGGGCCCAGCCCTCTGACCACCCGGGAGCGGGATGTGCTGAACGCGGCGGTGGACGGGGCGACGGTCGCGGACATCGCGGAGGGGCTGCGGCTCTCCGAGTCGACCGTGCGGAACTATCTCTCCTCGGCGATCGGGAAGACGGGCACCCGCAACCGCATGGAGGCGGTGCGGGCGGCCCGCCGTCAGGGCTGGCTCTAGGGTCCGCCGGGGCTCCAGGGACTCCGGGGGCTCCGGGGGCTCCGGGGGCTCTCGGGGCCCTCAGGTCGTCCCGGTGCGGCGCGGCAGCCAGAACAGGCTGAGCAGCGCGCAGGCCAGCAGCAGCCCCGAGCCCACCTGGAACGCGCGCGCGTACCCGGCGGCCAGCTCCGCCGGGTCCGTGCTGCCGCCGGTGCGGGCGGCGGCGACGGTGGAGAGAACGGCCAGGCCCAGCGCGCCGCCCATGGTGCGGGAGGTGTTGATGAGCCCGGAGACCAGTCCCGCGTCGCCGGGTTCGGCGCCGGCGGTGGCGAGGGCGGCGAGCGGGGTCGCGGCGAGGCCGATGCCCAGCATCATCAGGATGCCGGGGCCGAGGATGGTGGTGAGGAAGGTCCCGTCGGCGGTCATCAGGGACTGCCAGCCGAACCCGGCGGCGGCGATCAGCGCCCCGGTGACGGCGATGGTCACCGCTCCGGCCCGCACCATCAGCCGCGGGGCGAGTTTGGAGCCGATGACGACACTGATGGAGCTGGGGATGAGGGCGAGACCCGCCTCCAGCGGGGTGTAGCCGAGCACGTTCTGCGCGTACACCGTCATGAAGAACCACATGGCGAAGGAGGCCGAGCCGCAGAGCATCATCGTCACATTGGCCGCCGTGACCGCGCGGGAGCGGAAGAGCTTCAGCGGCATCAGCGGGGCCGGGGTTCTCGCCTCCACCGCGACGAAGAGGCCGAGCAGGGCGATACCGCCGAGCAGCGGCAGCAGGGTCGCCGAGGCCGTCCAGCCGGTCTCCTCGGTCTGGACGATGCCATAGGCGACGGCCGCCAGACCGCCGGTGACCAGCACCGCGCCCGGGAGGTCCAGCCGGCGGCCGGCGCCGGAGCGGCTCTCGGTGAGCCAGATCGCCGCGCCGAGCAGCACCAGCGCCCCGACCGGCACATTGATCAGCAGCACCCAGCGCCAGGAGAGCAGATCGGTGAGCAGGCCCCCGACGAAGCCGCCGGCCGCGCCGCCCGCCGCGCCCACCGCCGACCAGGTGCCGATCGCCCGGGTGCGGGCGGGGCCCGCCGGGACGGCGGAGGTCACGATGGTCAGCGTCGCGGGCGCGAGCACCGCAGCGCCCAGGCCCTGCACCGCGCGGGCCGCGAGGAGTTGCCAGCCCTCCTGGGCGAGACCGCCCGCGAGGGAGGCGAGGGTGAAGAGCCCGAGCCCGAAGAGGAAGGTCCGCTTGCGGCCGAAGAGGTCGGCGGCGCGCCCCCCGAAGAGCATGAACCCGGCGAAGGCGATGCTGTAGGCGTTGAGCACCCACTGGAGGCCGGTGGTGGAGAGTCCGAGGTCGGCGCGCATCGAGGGGAGCGCGACATTGACGACGGAGACATCGAGGACGACGAGGAACTGCCCGGCGCTGGCGGCGAGGACGACCAGCCAGGGGCGGACGGGGCGGACGGGGCGGGCCGCGGAGGGGGATATTCGGGGCTTGGCGGCTTCTGAGGGGGCTTGGACCATGACTGTCATGGTCTCAGCCACCCCCGGTCCCGTACATCCGGATATCGGGGCCGGGGCGCGGGCCGGGGCGCGGGTACAGGTCCGGGCACGGACCCGGGGTGCGGGCCCGGCCCTCCGGACCGCCGGGCCCGGCGACGCCCTCCCCCGAGCACACCCCACCCGCATCCGGCTCTCCCGGCGGAGTTCAGGGGCCCCGGAAGAGGGTGACGACCGCCGCGCCGCCGAGGCCGATGTTGTGGGCGAGGGCGGTCCGGGCGCCCGCGACCTGGCGGGGGCCGGCCTCCCCGCGCAGTTGCCAGACCAGCTCCGCCGTCTGGGCCGGCCCGGTGGCGCCCAGGGGATGGCCCTTGGCGATCAGGCCGCCGGACGGGTTGACCACCCACCGTCCGCCGTGGGTCGTCGCCCCGCTCTCCACCAGCTTCCCCGACGCGCCCTCCGGGCACATGCCGAGCGCCTCGTAGGTGAGGAGTTCGTTGACCGAGAAGCAGTCGTGCAGCTCGATGACGTCGATGTCCTCGATCCCCAGGCCCGACGCCTCGTACAGAGGGCCTCGGCCCCTGCCTCGCGGGCCATGTCCCAGTACCGCCGGTCCCGGGACTCGGGCTTCTCGAACCGGGTCATGCCGACGCCGGCGACATAGCTCCTGGGCATGGTTCTCCTTCGGGCTCGGTGGCGTGGCCACCGGGCCCGGCGGACGCGCCGCGAAACGCGGGCCCGGCGCGGGGCCTGGCGCGGTCCGGCGGCGGCCACGGGCGGCAGAGTAGAACACGTTCCATTGAGAGGGAAGACCGGGAAGCGGCGCGGGCGGCCCGCGCGCCGCCTCCCCGGCGACCACGGCGGGGCGTACGGCACCATGGGCGGCTGTGGAACATCCGTACGACACGGCAAGGAAGCGCCCATGACCACCGCCACCCCCGAGCCCGCCGTCCTCGAAGCCTTCGAGAGCGCCAAGGGGTTCATGCCCCGCACCGAGGGGCTCGCCCTGTACGCCGCCGCGCGGGAGGCGGGGGCGCTGGGGCTGCCGCTACTGGAGGTCGGGACGTACTGCGGGCGGTCCACCGTCCTGCTCGCCGACGCGGCCCGGTCGGCGGGCGTCACCGCCGTCACCGTGGACCACCACCGGGGCAGCGAGGAGCAGCAGGCGGGGTGGGAGTACCACGATCCGGCCGTGGTGGACCCCGAGGTGGGACGGATGGACACGCTGCCGGCGTTCCGGCGCACCCTGTACCGGGCGGGGCTGGAGGACCACGTGGTCGCGGTGGTCGGCCGCTCCCCGCAGGTCGCCCGGCTCTGGAACACCCCGCTGGGCCTGGTCTTCATCGACGGCGGGCACACCGAGGAGCACGCGAGCGGCGACTACGAGGGATGGGCGCCCCTGGTGGCCGGCGGCGGGCTGCTGGTGATCCACGATGTCTTCCCGGACCCGGCGGACGGCGGCCGGGCACCGTACGGGATCTACCTCCGCGCCCTCGCGTCGGGCGCGTTCACCGAGATCTCCGCGACCGATTCGCTGCGGGTGCTCCGGCGCACGGGCGCGGGCATCTGACCCCCGTACCGTCCCCGCACCGCCGCCGCACCACCCCCGGACCGACCCGCGCCCCCACCGGACCGGCCCCGGGCGCGCCCCCGACACACCGCTGACACACCCCGGCCACGCCGACGGGCCCGCGCGGCGACGGCCTAGCATCGGACAGATGTCGTACGAGGAGAACAGGCGTCCCGCCCGTCGCGGGCCCACCGCCGTCGCCACCGCCGTGGTGACGGTGGCCGCGCTGACGGGGTGCGCGTCCGGCGGGACGCCGGGCGGTGCGGACCGGGAGGACGCCAAGCCGGGGCGCTCCGCCGACTCCCGGGCGGCGGGCGAGCGCCCCTCCCGCCAGCCGCTCGCCGGGCGGACGGTGGTGGTCGACCCCGGTCACAATCCCGGGAATTTCCAGCACACCGACGAGATCAATCAACTCGTGGACATCGGAACCAACCGCAAGAATTGCGACACCACGGGTACCGCCACCAACAGCGGTTACACCGAGGCCGCATTCACCCGCGATGTTTCACAACGCCTGCGAACCCTTCTCGAAAAGCAGGGCGCGCGGGTGGAATTCACCCATGACGGAAACCGGGCATTCGGCCCGTGCGTGGACGAGCGGGCCCGGATCGGAAACGCGGCGCGCGCCGATGCCGTGGTCTCGGTCCACGCCGATGGATCGGCCCGGGGCAACCGCGGATTCCATCTGATCCTGCCCGGACGGGTCAAGGAGGGGCAGGCGGACACCACCCGTATCGTGGGCCCGTCGCGCGCGCTCGGCGAGCGGATCGCCGGGTCCTTCGCCCGCGCCACCGGGAGCGAGCCGGCCAACTACATCAACGGCGGGAGCGGGCTCGATGTGCGCACCGATCTCGGCGGACTGAATCTCTCCACCGTGCCGAAGGTCTTCATCGAATCCGGCAATATGCGCGATGCGGCCGACGCGGCGCTGCTCTCCAGCCCCGGGTGGCGGCAGCGGGCCGCGGCGGGCATCGCGAACGGCATCCGGGACTTCCTCACCGGATAGCGGAAGCGCCGCCCCGCTCGCTCCCCGACCGCTCCCCGACCGCTGCCCGGTCACCCTTCCGGGCGGAGACGACTCCCGATACCGGGCAGACGGCCATGGAGCCCAGACGATAGATTCATCCCCACGAAGGGGACCCCCTCCCCCGCTCCGTGCCACGCACACCGCCCCAGGCGGCAGCGACGACCGCCCCGATGAGACGACCCAAGAAGGACTTTCTACGTGAACATCCGCTCCCTCACACGAGGTGATGGCGTGGTGATCGGAGCAGCGGTACTGCTGTTCATCGCCTCGTTCCTGGATACGATCGACTGCTCCGGCACCCTCTGCGGGGATGTGCCGAACGCGTGGGACAACGGCTCGCTGCTTCTCGGCGTCTATCTGGCCGGCATCATCAGCGCGGCCCTGATCGTCCTCTCCCGGCTGCTGCCCAGCCCTCCGAAGGTCATCGGCATCGAGCTGGGCCACCTCGGCATCGCCCTGGCGCTCTTCACGGCCTGGTCGGCGCTGGGCGCGATCTTCGACCCGGCGGGCTCGTTCAACGGCGAGCTGGACCCGGACGCCGGCACCGGGCTGATCCTGGGCTTCATCGCGGCCCTGCTGCTGGCGGCCGGCGCGGTCACCGCCCAGCTCGTGCCCGCGCTGAGGGCCCCGCTGATCGGCGCCCCGCGCCCCACTCCGGCCCCGGCTCCGTACGGCGGCCAGCCGCAGACGGGGTACGGCTACCCGGGCGCGCAGCAGCAGCCGTACGGCGGCGCCCAGCAGCAGCCCTCCTACGGCGGCAACCCCGCCCAGGGCGGCCCGGCCGCGGCGCCGCAGCCGGGCGGCGGCGGCGCGGACTTCGCGCCGTTCTGGTTCGCGGTGCCGGTGGCCCGTCCGCTGTACGGCGAGGACGGCTCCCCCAGCCCGATCGCCGAACTGGCGCCGGGCACCTGGTATCTCGCGGTCGAGCAGCGCGGTTCCGGGCTGATCGCGCAGACGCAGGACGGGCGGCGCGGGGTGCTCCAGGACACCTCGGGCATCCAGCGCGGCTGACGCCCCGCCCCGAGAACCCTTGAGGGGTGCCACCGGACGCACGGTCCGGTGGCACCCCTCCGGCGTGCTCAGTGGAGGTTGTCGCCCCAGCCGCCCTGGAGCATGGTCTGGAACGCCCACGCGCCGTCCCGCTTGATCAGGATGTCGGCGTACCGCAGCCGCTGGGTGTGGCCGCCGGCGGTCATGGCCGAGTCGGTGAAGACGATCACCATGGCGGGCGAGAGGAAGACGGGCGTACGGGTCGACTCGAAGGTGATGTCCTCGTCGCCGCCGCCCATCACCTGGGTCATCGTCTCGACGAACCGGGCGCGGTCCCACTGGGCCGCCGCGCCGTTGCCCTGGGAGTCGTCGCTGACGAGGTTGAGCGGGAAGACGGCGACATCGGCCATCCTCTCGATCTCGCGCCGCGCGCTGTAGCCGTCGTAGGCGGCGAACCAGGCGTCGATCTCGGCCAGCTCTTCGGTGGTGGGGATGTGTCCGGCGTCGGGCAGCAGGGGCATGCGAGGGTCTCCCGTTCGGATGGATCAGGTGGAACGTCCACGACCGTAGTTCCCCGGCCACCATCTAGTCAAACTTGATTAGATGATCGGACCCCGGCTCCGGCTCCATTGCCGAGGCACCAGGCCCGCTCTACTCTGACGGTCCATCAGATACGGGTGTGGCGGCACGGAGGTGGTGGGATGCGGCTGGGGCTCGCGCTCGGCTACTGGGGCCGCGGCCCCACCCCGGGACAGCTCGACCTCGCCCGCGAGGCCGAGCGGCTCGGATACGCCTCGGTGTGGACGGCCGAGGCCTGGGGCTCCGACGCCTTCACCCCGCTGACCTGGATCGCCGCGCACACCTCCCGGATCGGACTCGGCACCGCCGTCGCACAGATGGCGGCCCGCACGCCCACCGCCACCGCCATGCACGCGCTCACCCTGGACCATCTCTCCGGCGGGCGGATGATGCTCGGGCTCGGGCTCTCCGGGCCGCAGGTGGTGGAGGGGTGGTACGGACGGCCGTTCCCGAGCAGCCCGCTCACGGCGAGCCGGGAGTATGTGGAGGTCGTCCGGCAGGTGCTGCGGCGCGAGGGGCCCGTGGAGCTGGACGGGCGGTTCCACCAGCACCCGTACCGGGGCGCGGGCGCGAGCGGGCTCGGCCGGGCGCTGGCACCGATCACCCACCCCCTGCGGGCCGGTCTCCCCGTGCTCCTCGGAGCGGAGGGGCCCAAGAACATCGCCCAGACGGTCCGCATCGCCGACGGCTGGCTGCCGCTGTACTGGTCGCCGCTGCGGACCGGCGCGTACCGCGAGGCGCTCACCGGTGCGCCCGACGGGTTCATGGTCGCGCCGATGGTCCGCGCCCGGGTCTGCGACGACCTCGCGGAGGGGCTGCTCTCCGTCAAGGCGATGCTCGCCTTCTACATCGGCGGCATGGGGCACACCGCGCGGAACTTCCACGCCGATCTGATGGCGCGGATGGGGTTCGAGGGCCCGGCGCGGGACATCCAGCGGCTGTTCGCCGAGGGCCGCCGCGAGGAGGCGGTGCGCGCGGTGCCCGACGCCTTCGCCGACGAGATCTCCCTGACCGGACCGAGGGAGCGGATCGCCGAACGGCTGGAGCTGTGGCGGACGGGGCCGGTGACCGATCTGCTGGTCGCCGGGCCCGACCCGGCGACCCTGCGGACCCTGGCGGAGCTGGTGCTCTGACCGCTCCGGCACGATCCGGAAGAGACGACCTAGCCGCAGGCCCCGCAGTCGGGGGTGAGGCCCCGGGGGAGGCGTTCGCCGCCGAAGACGGCCGTGGTGGCCTCGTCGCCGCCGAGGGCGGCCACCGCGAGCAGCAGGGAGCCCGCCGTCCAGGTGGTGCGTTCCTCGGGCCAGATCGCGCGCTCGCCCTCGAAGACGTACCCCGTCCAGTACATCCCGTCCGGGGCGCGCAGATGGCCGATGGACTGGAGGATCTCCAGCGCCCGGTCGGACTCCCCCGTCATCCAGAGCGCCAGGGCGAGTTCACAGCTCTCGCCGCCCGTGACCCACGGGTTGGGCAGCACACAGCGCACCCCGAGGCCGGGGACGACGAAGTCGTGCCAGCCCGACTCGATACGGGCGGTGGCCGCCGGGCCCTCGACCGCGCCGCCCAGGACCGGGTAGTACCAGTCCATGGAGTAGCGGCGCTTGTCCAGGAAGCGTTCCGGGTGGCGGGCGATGGCGTGGGCGAGGGCGCCCGCCGCCAGTTCCCAGTCCGGCTGGGGCTCCTCGCGCTCGTCGGCGATGGCGAGCGCGCAGCGCAGGGCGTGGTGGATGGAGGAGCTGCCGGTGAGCAGGGCATCGGTGACGGGGGTCCCGTCGGCCTCGCGCTTCCAGCCGATCTGGCCGCCGGGCCGCTGGAGCCGGAGCACGAACTCGGTCGCGGCGTACACCACCGGCCACATCAGGTCGAGGAACGCCTCGTCCCCGGTGGCGAGGTAGTGGTGCCAGGTGCCGACGGCGACATAGGCGCAGAAGTTGGTCTCGCGGCCCCGGTCGGTGGGCCGGTCCGGGTCGCCGTCCTGGTAGGCGGCGTACCAGGAGCCGTCGGCGTTCTGGTGCCGGAGCAGCCAGGCGTACGCCTTCGCCGCGGCCTCGTGCTCACCGGCCGCGTCCAGGGCCATGGCGGCCTCGATGTGGTCCCAGGGATCGAGATGGTGGCCCCGGAACCAGGGTATGGCGCCATCGGCCCGCTGGACGGCGAGGACGCCGGCGACGGTCTCGGCGGCCTGCTCGGCGGTGAGCACGCCGGGCAGGACGAGGTGCTCGGTGCGGGGAGTGGTCACGCGTCGGCCCCGGTGGCGGGCGCGGACGCGGTGGTGGTCGCGGTGGCGGTGGCGATCGCGGAATCGGGCACGGTCGCGGTCGCGGGTTCGGGTTCGGGCGCCGGGAGGTGCGGCTTGGTCGCGTACGCCACGAAGCTCTTGCCGATCAGCGGGTTGAGCGCGCGTTCCGCGAGGCGGGTGGCGAGGGGCTTCTTCATGATGTCCCAGACCAGCAGCTTGTGGTACGCCTTGACCGGCAGGACCTGGTCGTTGTCCACGCCGAAGGCGCACTTCAGCCACCAGTAGGGGCTGTGGAGCGCGTGGGCGTGGTGGGTGCCGTAGGGGACGAGGCCGGCCTCCTCGATCCTGGTGAGGAGTTCATCGGCCCGGTAGATGCGGATATGGCCGCCCTCGACCTGGTGGTACGCGTCGCTGAGGGTCCAGCAGACCTTCTCCGGGCCGTACCGGGGCACGGTGACGGCGATCCGCCCGCCGGGCCGCAGCACCCGCACCATCTCGGCGAGCACCCCCTTGTCGTCGGGGATGTGCTCCATCACCTCGGAGATGATGACGACGTCGAACGACTCATCGGGGAAGGGCAGGTTGAGCGCGTCGCCCTCCATCGCGGTGGCGGTGGCGCCCTCGGGGGCCTCCCCCGCCTCCTTCATCGCGGCGAACCACCTGGCGACCTCGCGGATCTCCTCGGCGTTCCGGTCCAGGGCGACGACCCGCGCCCCGCGCCGGTAGCACTCGAAGGCGTGCCGCCCCGCGCCGCAGCCGAGGTCGAGCACACGGTCGCCCGCCGCCAGCGGAAAGCGGGTGAAGTCGACGGTCAGCACAGGTTCCCGCTTTCGCAGTCGGAGGATGGGGGCAGAGGGGTGGTGGGCGGGCGGCGGTCCCGCCCGGGCGGTCAGCGGGGAGCGGTGCTGGCGATGGCCGCCCGGTAGAGCTCCACCGTCCCCTGGGCCGCTTTCGCCCAGGTGAAGCGCTCCAGGACCCGGGCCCGGCCGGCCGCGCCCAGCCTGGCCCGCAGCTCCGGGTCGCCGAGCAGCCGGCCGAGGGCGGCGGCCAGCGCGCCGGCGTCCCCGGGCGGCACGGCGAGGGCGCTCTCCCCGTCGGGGCCCGCCACCTCCGGGATCGCGCCGCCGGTGGTGGCGACCAGTGGGGTGCCGGTGGCCATCGCCTCGGCGGCGGGCAGCGAGAACCCCTCGTACAGCGAGGGCACACAGGCGATCTGCGCGCCGCGCACCAGGTCGACGAGTTCGGTGTCGGAGATGCCCTTGACGAACTCGACCGCGCCCGCGAGGCCGTGGCGCTCGATGAGCCGGGCGACCGGGCCGTCCTCGGCACGGCGGCCGACGACCACCAGATGGGCGTCCGGGTGTGCGGTGCGGAGCCGGGCCAGCGCCTCCACCAGGTGCACCAGGCCCTTCAGCGGCACATCGGCGCTGGAGGTGGTGACGATCCGGCCCGGCACCTCGGGGACGGCGGGGTCGGGCGAGAACAGTTCGGTGTCGGCGCCGATGTGGACGACCCGGACGCGGTCCTCGCGCACGCCGAGATGGTCGACGATCTCCTGCCGGGAGGAGCCGGAGACGGTGAGGACGGAGGGCAGCCGGCGGGCGACCCGCTTCTGCATCCGGGTGAAGCCGTACCAGCGGCGCACGGAGGCCCGCCGCTGCCAGCCGTCCGCCGCGTCCAGCTCCAGCCGGCGGTCGACCGTGATGGGGTGGTGGATGGTGGTGACCAGGGGCGCGCCGAGGTCGGCCAGGAGTCCGTAGCCCAGGGTCTGGTTGTCGTGGACGACGTCGAACCGGCCGCGCCGGGCCGCGAGATGGCGGCGGGCGCGGAGCGAGAAGGTCAGCGGCTCGGGGAAGCCGCCGGTCCACATGGTGGCGACCTCCAGCCGGTCGATCCAGTCGCGGTACTCGTCGCGCGCGGGGGTGCGGAAGGGGTCCGGGCTGCGGTAGAGGTCGAGACTGGGCAGCTCGGTGAGGGTGACGCCCTCGACGCCCTCGTCGAGGACGGGGTAGGGCTGGGCGCCGATCACGTCGACGGTGTGGCCGAGGCGGGCGAGTTCGCGGGAGAGATGGCGGACGTAGACGCCCTGGCCACCGCAGTACGGGTTGCCCTTGTAGGTGAGCAGGGCGATCCGCAGCGGTCCGGCGCCGTCGCCGGCCGCGGCCGGTCCCTCGGCGCGGGGGGCCCGGCCGGAGTCCTGGTCGGGGCCCTTCCCCGAGCCCGGGTGCGGGCTGTGGCGAGGGCCCTGGCCGCCGCCCGGCTGGGGGCCGGCCTCAATGGCCTCAGCGGTCACTCACGGCCCCCTTCTCGCTGTGTTTTCGCCGGAGCGTAACCGCTCGCGCTAATCTAGAACAAGTTTCAGACTTGATCGCTCAAGGAGCTTCGAATCTACCGGCAGGTAGCGCCGCTGTAAGGGCTGGAACAGGTGATTCGCACCACGGCGGGCGCGCTGTCCTGCTGCGCCGCCCCTCCGTGTCCGATACTCGCCCGGTAGCCGCCCGGTGCGACCGCCTCGCCGCACCCGGACGGGACGATCCGCCTCGTGATGGAACGGGACCTATGACAGCCGAAGCCAAGGCCAAGGTGCAGGCCGGCCCTGCCGCACCCCAGCTGACCGAGCGCCAGGAGGCGCGCCGCCGCCGCATTCTGCACACCAGCGCCCAACTGGCCAGCCGTGGCGGCTTCGACGCGGTGCAGATGCGGGAAGTGGCCGAATCCTCCGAGGTCGCCCTGGGCACGCTGTACCGGTACTTCCCCTCCAAGATCCATCTGCTGGTCGCCACCATGCAGGACCAGCTCCAGCATCTGCACACCACCCTGCGCAAGCGCCCGCCGGGCGGGGCGGACCCGGCCGAGCGGGTGGCCGAGACCCTGATGCGGGCCTTCCGGGCGCTCCAGCGCGAACCGCATCTCGCGGACGCGATGGTGCGGGCGCTGACCTTCGCGGACCGGAGCGTGAGCCCCGAGGTGGACACGGTCTCGCGGCAGACCACCGCGATCATCCTGGACGCGATGGGTCTGGAGCACCCGACGCCCGACCAGCTCTCGGCGGTGCGGGTGATCGAGCACACCTGGCACTCGGCGCTGATCACCTGGCTGTCGGGGCGGGCCTCGATCGCGCAGGTGAAGATAGACATCGAGACGGTGTGCCGGCTCATCGAGCTGACGGAAACGGAGCGCCCGCGGCGCTAGGTGCCGGCGGGCCTGCCCGGGGTTTCAGTCCTCCGGCGGGAACACCGGTTCACCGCCGGCCGCGAGGGTGATGGTGATCGCCTCCACCGGGCAGTTCTCGGCGGCGGCGAGCACCGTCTCGCTCGCCTCCGCCTCGGGCTCCCGGGGGTGCGACTGCCGCGCCCCGTCCAGACTGAATCCGTCCGGCGCGGTGCCGGCGCACATGCCGGAGCCGATACAGACGGCGCGGTCGACCCGGATGTTCCAGCGGTCGCCCATCAGTTGCCTCCGTCTCCCGTGGACGCGCCCCCGGGTCCGGTGGTCCCGAGCCCCGGGGCCTCGTATCCGGCGGGCAGATGGATCATCTTGTGCTCCAGATACTCACCGTAGCCCTCGGGGCCCAATTCGCGCCCCATGCCGGAGTCCTTGTATCCGCCGAACGGCCCAAGCATGTCCAGCCCGAAGGTGTTGACGCAGTACGTGCCGGTCCTGATCCGGCGGGCGAAGTCGATGCCGCGCTCCACGTCACCGGTCCACACACTGCCGCTGAGCCCGTAGTCGGAGTCGTTGGCCACCCGGGCGGCCTCCGTCTCGTCCCCGTACGGCAGCAGACAGATCACCGGCCCGAAGATCTCCTCCCGGGCGATCCGCATGCCGTTGTCGACCTCGCCGAAGAGGGTCGGTTCGACATACCAGCCCCGGTCCAGACCGGCGGGGCGCCCGCCGCCGGTGAGGAGCTTCGCGCCCTCCTCCCGGCCGATGCCGATGTAGTCGAGCGAGCGCTGCCGCTGGCGCCGGGCGACCAGCGGGCCCACCTCGGTCGCCGGGTCCAGCGGGTCGCCGACCACCAGCGCGGCGGCGGCGGCCGTCAGGGCCTCGGCGATCTCGTCGTAGCGGGAGCGCGGGGCGAGGATACGGGTCTGGGCCACACAGGCCTGTCCGTTGTTCATCCAGGCGGCGGGCACGATCCCGGCGATCGCCGACTCCAGGTCCGCGTCCGGGAGGATCACGGCGGCGGACTTGCCGCCCAGTTCGAGGGTGACACGGGTGAGGTTGCGGGAGGCCACCTCCATGACCCGCCGGCCCGCCGCGACGGAGCCGGTGAAGGAGACCTTGTCGACCCCGGGGTGCCCGACCAGATACTCGCTGACCTCGCGGTCCGCCGGGAGGATGGAGAGCACGCCCTCGGGCAGCCCGGCCTCCTGGGTGATCTCGGCGAGGAGATAGGAGTCGAGCGGCGCCTCGGGGGACGGCTTGAGCACCGCCGTGCAGCCGGAGAGCAGCGCCGGGGCGAGCTTGGCAGCGGCGGTGAACTGCGGGACGTTCCAGGGCAGCACCGCCGCGACGACCCCCACCGGCTCCCGCCGCACCAGAATCCCGCCGAGCGCGCCGGCCCGCCGCTCCTCGTGGGTGAAGTCCCGGGCGACCTTGAGATACGAGTCCCACACCAGCACCGCGCCCAGCGCCTGGGCGAAGACGCTCCAGGAGTACGGGGAGCCGTTCTGCGCGCTGATCGAGCGGGCCAGCTCGTCGTGGCGGGCGGTGATCGCGTCCTTGATCCGCTCGACCACGGCGATCCGCTCGGCGAGCGGCGTCCGGGGCCAGGGCCCCTCGTCGAATGCCCGGCGGGCGGCGGCGACCGCTCGGTCCACGTCGGCGCGGGAGGCGTGCGGGACCCGGCCGATGACCTGCTCGGTGTGCGGGGAGACGACCTCGATGGTTCCGGTGCCGAGCGGATCGGCCAACTCGCCGCCGATGAAGAGCTTTCCGTGTTCCACGAGCTGGGTCATGCTGCTGCCTCCTGCGCCCCGACGCGGTAGCTGACACTGCTTCAGAACTGATATCAGTTCTAGTTATCGTGGGCAATGCTCGTGAGGCGATGCCCGCCGGGGGCGCGGAGGGGCTGCGCGGGCCCCGGGAGGCGGAGCCCGGCCGCCTCGCCGAGCGGGGGGGCGCGCCGGGGGGCCGATGAGCACACGGCGCCGCAGCCGGGCGGGGGGCGCCGGGCGCCGGAGGCGGAGGAGCGGCAACCGGGGCGCGTCCGCCGGGGAGGGGGCAGCTCCTCCCCGGGGACCATCCGCCGCACGGGGGCACGCCGCGCGCCGGGCCGGACGACGCCGCGCCCACCGCCCCCTCGGCTCCCGGGCGGGTCCGGGAGCCGCCCGGCCACCGCGAGGAGCTGGGGCGCGGACCATCGCGGTGGCGCGGGCGGAGGCACCTCCGCGGAGACCGGTGAGGCCGGGGCTCGCGGAGGAGCCGCCGGGGGTTCCGGTGCGGTGCGCGGCGGTGCGGAGCGGGAGGCCGGAGGGAAGCGGGGGCGCAACTTCCGGATGCGCGGTGACCGGCCGGTAGAGTGGGCAGGTCGTCATCACACCCGTACGGGGGGAAGCCGGTGCGAATCCGGCACTGACCCGCAGCCGTGAGCCGCCCGCCGATCACCGGGGGCGGCGAGCCGGAATGCCCCGTACGCGACCGTGAACGGCTCGTGCCACCGGCAGCCCGCCGGTGACCGGCACCGTCGAGGAATACGGAGCCGGAGCCCTGGTGCCCGCGTGTGCCCGTGCCCGGCTCCCGCAGGAGAGGCCCGCCCCGCTCATGACCACCGCCCGCCGCAGCGCAGCCGCGCTCGCCGTGTCCGCCGTCCTCTCCGTGGCCGTCGCCACCGCGGCCCCGGCCGCCTCCGCGGCCCCCACGCCGTCGCCCGCCGGGAAGCTCCCCGCCGGTCTGTACGGCACCGGCGACCCCACGTACGACGGTGTCTGGCGGCAGTCCCTCGCGCTGCTCGCGCAGGACACCGCCGGGGTGAGGCCCGCCGCGCAGGCCGTCGAGTGGCTGACCGGGCAGCAGTGCGACAGCGGTGCGTACGCCTCGTACCGCGCCGACACCACCGCGCCCTGCGGCCCCAAGCTGCCGCTGGACTCCAACGCCACGGCCGCCGCCGTGCAGGCGCTCGCCGCGCTCGGGGGTGAGGAGAAGGCCGTCGAGGAGTCGGTGGGCTGGCTGAAGGCCGTGCAGAACCCGGACGGCGGCTGGGGGTACAACCCCGGCGGCGCCAGCGACGCCAACTCCACCTCCGTGGTGATCGGCGCGCTCGCGGCGGCCGGTGAGACGCCCGAGGACGTGCTGTCGAAGGACGGGCAGTCGCCGTACGACGCGCTGCTGACCTTCGCGCGGCCGTGCGGCGGGAAGAACGGCGGGGCCTTCGTCTTCCAGCCGAAGCAGCCCGGGATCGTCGCCGACTCCACGGCGGCTGCGGTGGTGGCCGCGAAGGGCGAGGGCATGGTGGTGCGGACGGATGTGAAGGATGTCCGGGGCCGGTCCTGCGGGCCCTCCAAGACCGTCCAGGGCGCCGCGCACAACGGCGCCGCCTACCTCGGCGCCGCGCTCGCGAAGACCGGCTATCTCACCACCCCGCCGATGCCCGGCTCCGACGACCCGGCCGAGAAGCCGGACCACGGCAACACGGCGGACGCGGTGGTCGCGCTGAGCGCGCAGGGGATGGCCGAGCAGGTGAAGAAGCCGCTGGCGTGGCTGGAGCGGAACGCGGCGGACTGGGCCGAGGAGTCCGGGCCGGCGGCGTACGCGCAGCTGATCCTGGCGGCGGAGGCGGCGGGCGCGGACCCGTCGAAGTTCGGGAAAACGGACCTGGTGGCGGCGTTGAACGCGACCGGGCCCGAGCCGCGGAAGGAGTCCGCGGCGAAGGACGGGGACTCCGGCGGCGGCACCTGGTGGTTCGTCGGGGCCGGCGCCGCCGCGCTCGTCGGTGTGGGTGTGCTGTTCGGCGGGCGCCGCAGGTCGCAGCGGTGAGGCGGGGCGGCGCGCTGCTGCTGGTGCTCGCCGCCGTGCTGACGCTGTTCGGTGCGGGGGCGGGGGCGGCGCAGGCGGCGGGGTACCGCTACTGGTCGTACTGGCAGGGCGACGGCGGGACGTGGGTGTACGCCACGGAGGGTCCGGCGACGGCCCGGCCCGCCGACGGGTCGGTCAGCGGGTTCCGGTTCTCCGTGAGCGAGAACAGCGCGGACGCGGCGCAGCCGCGCCGGGAGCCCGGTTTCGCCGCGATCTGCGGGGGGACGGACGCGGAGCCGGGCAGCAAGCGCGTCGCGCTGGTCATCGATCCCGGGACCGCGGGGGACGCGCCGTCCGGGGAGACGCCGCCGCCGCCGCGGACGGCCTGTGCGAAGGTGCCCGGGGCGGCGACGACCGCGGACGCTCTGGCGAGCGTGGCGAAGCCGCTCCGCTACAACGGGCAGGCGCTGCTCTGCGCGATCTCCGGGTACCCGGGGACGGGCTGCGGCGAACAGGTGTCCGCCCGGGAGCCGTCCGCCTCCGCCTCCGCACCCGCGCCCGCCTCCGATGAGGGCGGTCCCTCCCTCGGCGTGATCGCGGGCGCCTCGGCGATCGCGGCGCTGGCCGCCGCGACCCTGTGGCAGTCCCGCCGCCGCCGGACCCGATGAGCGCCGCGCCGGGGCGCGGTGCGCGCTTCCCGCTCCCCGCCTTCCGGGCCCTCCGCCGGCTCGGCACCTGGAGCCCGAGGGTCCGTCCTCAAACGCCGGACGGGCTGAAATCCCCGGCCCCCCCAGCGGAGAGCCGCACCCTGCGAGAGGCCAATCCCACAGCACACCCAAGGCACGAAGCCCACCCCCAAACACCGGACAGGCAGAAACCCCCGACCCCCCAAGCGGAGGACCGCACCCTGCGAGAGGCCGATCCCACAGCACACCCAAGGCACGAAGCCCACCCCCAAACACGGGGCGGGCTGGAGAACCCGGCCCTGCCCGAGGCACACCCTGCCCCGCCGGCGATCGAGGCACGCCCCCGGGCCGGAGGCCGACCCCCGGCCGAGGGGCGTGGCGGGCGGTGGTGGCGGGCTCCCGAGGAGGTCCGGGGGAAGGGGCTGCACCCGGGGGCCTGGTGGCTGTGGGCGCTCGGGCTCGCCGTCGCCGCCTCGCGCACCACCAACCCCCTCCTCCTCGGCCTCCTCGTCGCCGTCGCCGGCTACGTCGTCGCCGCCCGCCGCACCAGCGCCCCCTGGTCCCGCTCCTACACCGCCTTCCTCAAGCTCGGCCTCGCCGTCATCCTCATCCGCGTCCTCTTCTCCACCCTCCTCGGCTCCCCCATCCCCGGCTCCCACACCCTCTTCACCCTCCCCGAGGTCCCCCTCCCCGACTGGGCGCGCGGCATCCGCGTCGGCGGCCGGGTCACCGCCGAGCAAGTGGTGTTCGCGCTGTACGACGGCGCGAAGCTCGCCGCGCTCCTCGTCTGCGTCGGCGCCGCCAACGCCCTGGCCAACCCCGCCCGGCTGCTCAAGTGCCTCCCCGGCGCCCTCTACGAGGCCGGGGTCGCCGTCGTTGTCGCGATGACCTTCGCGCCGAACATGGTCACCGACATCGCCCGCCTCCGCACGGCCCGCCGGCTGCGCGGCCGGCCCACCGGCGGGATCAGGGCCGTCGCCCAGATCGGGCTCCCGGTCCTGGAGGGCGCGCTGGAGCGGTCCGTCGCCGTCGCCGCCTCCATGGACGCCCGGGGCTACGGCCGCAGCGCCGAGGTCCCGCCCGCCGTGCGCCGCACCACCACCGCCCTCACCCTCGGCGGGCTCCTCGGGGTGTGCGCGGGCACCTATGGACTGCTCGCCGCCGAGGGCGCGGTGTACGGGCTCCCGCTGCTCGGCGCCGGGCTCGCCGCCGCCGTCGTCGGGCTGCGCCTCGGCGGTCGCCGCTCCCTGCGCACCCGCTACCGCCCCGACCGGTTCGGCCCGCGCTCCTGGCTGGTCGCGGCGTCGGGCGCGGCCGTCGCCGCGGCGATGATCTGGGCCGGGGCGCACGACCCCGCCGCCCTCCACCCCTCCGTCGTCCCGCTGACACCCCCCTCCCTCCCCGTGTGGCCGGCCCTGGCGATCGGCATCGGCCTGCTCCCCGCGTCTGTCGCCCCCGTACCCAAGGAGTCCCCGTGATCCGGTTCGACGCGGTGTCGGTCACCTACGACGGGGCGCCGGGCCCGACGCTCCGGCACGTCGACCTCACCGTCCCCGAGGGGGAGCTGGTGCTGCTCGTCGGCCCCTCGGGGGTCGGCAAGTCGACCCTGCTCGGTACGGTCTCCGGGCTCGTCCCGCACTTCACCGGCGGCACCCTGCGCGGCCGGGTCACCGTCGACGGCCGGGACACCCGCACCCACCGCCCGCGCGAGCTGGCCGATGTGGTCGGCACGGTGGGCCAGGACCCGGCCGCGCACTTCGTCACCGACACCGTCGAGGACGAGCTGGCCTACGGCATGGAGTCGCTGGGTCTCGCCCCGGCCGTGATGCGCCGCCGGGTGGAGGAGACCCTCGATCTGCTGGGCCTCGCGGAGCTGCGGGAGCGGCCGATCGCGACCCTGTCGGGCGGGCAGCAGCAGCGGGTGGCGATCGGTTCGGTCCTCACCCCGCACCCCAGGGTGCTGGTCATGGACGAGCCCACCTCGGCGCTCGACCCGGCGGCGGCCGAGGAGGTCCTCGCGGTGCTCCAGCGGCTCGTGCACGACCTGGGGACGACCGTGCTGATGGCCGAGCACCGGCTGGAGCGCGTGGTGCAGTACGCGGACCAGGTGATCCTGCTCCCCGGCCCGGGGCTGGCCCCGGTGCTGGGCGCCCCGGCCGATGTGATGGCGGTCTCGCCGGTGCGGCCCCCGGTGGTGGAGCTGGGGCGGCTCGCCGGGTGGGAGCCGCTGCCGCTCACCGTCCGGGACGCCCGCCGGCGCGCCCCGGCGCTCCGGGAGCGCCTCGCGGACCGCTCACCCTCCGTACCCCGGTTCACGGGCCCGCCCCCGGAGCCCCTCCCCGAGCCCGCGCCCCGGCGGCGCAGGGGTCTGTTCTCCGGGCGCGGGGCCGCCGCGCCCGCCGCCGCGCCCACCGGCACCGCCACCGCCGCCGTGGAGCGGCTGACCGTGCGCCGGGGCCGGGTCACCGCTCTCCGCGAGGTCGCTCTCACCCTCTCGCCCGGTGAGACCGTCGCCCTCATGGGCCGCAACGGCGCGGGCAAGTCCACCCTGCTCTCCGCCCTCGTCGGCCTGCTCGAACCCACCTCGGGCACCGTCACCACCGGTGGCCTCGCCCCGCACCGCACCGCCCCCGCCGCGCTGGTCCGCCGGGTCGGTCTGGTGCCGCAGGAGCCGCGCGATCTGCTGTACGCGGACACCGTGGCGGCCGAGTGCGCCGCGGCCGACACCGACGCGGGCGCCGCGCCCGGTACCTGCCGCGCCCTGGTCAGCGGGCTGCTTCCCGGAGTGCCCGACGACACCCACCCCCGTGATCTCTCCGAGGGGCAGCGGCTGGCGCTCGCGCTCGCGCTGGTCCTCACCGGCCGTCCACCGCTGCTGCTGCTCGACGAGCCGACCCGGGGTCTGGACTACGCGGCCAAGGCCCGGCTGGTCGCGGTCCTGCGGGGGCTCGCCGCCGAGGGGCACACCATCGTGCTCGCCACCCACGATGTGGAGCTGGCCGCCGAGCTGGCGCACCGGGTGGTGATCCTCGCCGACGGGGAGGTCGTCGCGGACGGGCCGACGGCCGAGGTCGTCGTCTCGTCGCCCGCCTTCGCCCCCCAGGTCGCCAAGATCCTCGCCCCCCAGCAGTGGCTGACCGTCGCCCAGGTCGAGGAGGCGCTGTGAGCGGGCGCACCGCCGCCGCGCGGCCCATCCGGCTCGGCCCGCGTTCCGTCGCCGCCCTCGCGCTGGTCAGCGCGATCGGTGTGGTCGCGTTCGGCTGGCCGCTGCTCGCCGACCCCGGCTCGGGTCTGGTCGCCCACCGCGCCGACGCCCCCTGGCTCTTCGCCCTGCTGCTGCCGCTGCTCGTGGCCGTGGTGGTGGCGACGATCGCCGACACCGGGATGGACGCCAAGGCGGTGGCGATGCTGGGGGTGCTCGCGGCGGTGGGGGCCGCGCTGCGCCCGCTGGGCGCGGGCACGGCCGGTCTGGAGCCGATGTTCTTCCTGATGGTGCTCAGCGGGCGGGTGCTGGGGCCGGGCTTCGGTTTCGTGCTGGGCTCGGTGACGATGTTCGCCTCGGCGCTGCTGACGGGCGGGGTCGGGCCCTGGATGCCGTTCCAGATGCTGGCGATGGGCTGGTTCACCATGGGCGCGGGGCTGCTCCCGGGCCCGGAGCGGCTGCGCGGGCGCGGGGAGGTGCTGCTGCTGGGGGTGTACGGGACGGTCGCGTCGTTCGCGTACGGCACGGTCATGAACCTCCAGGGGTGGATCTTCATCGGCGGGCTGTCGTCGGGGATCTCCTTCCACCCGGGCGATCCGGTGCACGAGAACCTGGTGCGCTTCCTCGCCTACTGTGTGGCGACCTCACTCGGCTGGGACCTGGGGCGGGCGGTGCTGACGCTGGTGCTGACCCTCACGCTGGGGCCGACGCTCCTCAAGGCGCTGCGCCGGGCGACCCGGCGGGCCGCCTTCGAGGCGCGGGTCACATTCGAGGGGCCGGCGGAGGGGCCGGGCGGTGAGGCGGCCCACAGGGCTTAGGTCCTCCACTAAGCGGGATAGGGGCGTGGCGGGGGCCCGGGGCGGGGGCGGGGCGGGTCGAGCGCGGGGGCGGTGCGATCCCGGCTAGTACCGGGGGTCGTTGCGCCGGGGCCGGCGGGCTGCTCACATGGGTCCGGTCGCACGGCGCGTCCTGTGCTCGCGTCCGTTCCGGTTCGTTCCGGTCCGGGAGCCCGGCAGCCCGTGCGACGGCAATGTCCCCGACGTTAGGTGTTCTCTGTGTCGCGCTCCTCCCTGCTCAGCCGTATCGCCCTCCGCCCCCGCACCGCCCTGGCCGGCTCGGCCCTCGTGGCCGGTTCCGCCGCGCTGGTGCTGGGTGTGAACGTGTCGGCGGCGTCGGCGGCCCCGGCCGCTCCGGCGGCTCCCACGGCGGCGTCGGCGAAGGCCATCGCGAAGAAGGTGATCAAGGATGAGGCGCAGTTCACGTGCTTCAGCGAGATCGTCGCGAAGGAGAGCAACTGGGATGTGAACGCGCAGAACCCGTCGAGCGGGGCGTACGGGCTGGTGCAGGCGCTGCCGGGCGGGAAGATGGCGACGGCGGGGGCGGACTGGAAGACGAATCCGGAGACGCAGATCGAGTGGGGGCTGGGGTACATGAACGAGCGGTACGGGAGCCCGTGCCAGGCGTGGACCATCTGGCAGACCCAGGGCTGGTACTGACCCTCCGGGTGGCCGCCCGGGCCGGTGTCCGCCCCTTCGCCGGGGGCCGGCCCCCGAACCCCCGCTCCTCAATCGCCGGAGGGGCTGAACAACTCGGCCCGCCCGGAAGACCCACCGGCCCGTCCGGAGAAACCACCGGCCCACCCGGAGGAATCACCAGCCCGTCCGGCGCTTGAGGACAGACCCGCGCCCCGGGGCTCGGAAGCACCCGATTCCGCCCCCTCGTCGGGGGCCAGCCCCCGAACCCCCGCTCCTCAATCGCCGGAGGGGCTCGGTAACTCAGCCCGTCCGGAGGAACCACCAGCCCGTCCGGCGCTTGAGGACAGACCTCGCGCCCCGGGCGGGCCGCGCCGGGCGGGAGCCCGGCGGCACACATCCCCGCCCCCGCAGGGCTACACCCGCTGAAGGATCGTCGCCGTCGCCAACCCTCCCCCCGCACACATCGTCACCAGCAGAAACTCCTTGTCGCGGCGCTCCAGCTCATGCAGCCCCGTCGCCATCAGCCGCGCCCCCGTCGCCCCCACCGGGTGCCCCAGGGCGATCGCTCCCCCGTTCACATTCACCTTCTCCAGGTCCTGGTCGAAGACCTGCGCCCAGCTCAGCACCACCGAGGCGAAGGCCTCGTTGATCTCGACCAGGTCGATGTCCCTCAGGGACATCCCCGCCTTCCCCAGCACCGCGCGGGTCGCGTCGATCGGGCCGTCCAGGTGGAAGCGGGGGTCCGCGCCGACCAGGGCCTGGGCGACGATCCTCGCGCGGGGGCGGAGCCGCAGCGCGCGGGCCATCCGCTTGGAGGTCCACAGCAGGGCGGCCGCGCCGTCGGAGATCTGGGAGGAGTTGCCCGCGGTGTGCACCGCCGTCGGCATCACCGGCTTCAGGGTGGCCAGCGCCTCCGTGCTGGTGTCCCGGAGCCCCTCGTCGCGGTCGACGAGCCGCCACATCCCCTGGCCCGCCCCCTGCTCCTCCTCCGTGGTGGGGACCTGCACCGCGAAGGTCTCGTCCTTGAAGCGCTCCTCCGCCCAGGCGGTGTGCGCGCGCCGCTGCGAGAGGAGGCCGAGGGCGTCGACGCGCTCCCGGGTCAGCCCCCGGTGGCGGGCGATGCGCTCGGCCGCCTCGAACTGGTTCGGCAGGTCCACGTTCCACTCGTCGGGGAACGGCTTCCCCGGCCCGTGCTTGGACCCGCTCCCGAGCGGCACCCGGGACATCGACTCGACCCCGCAGCTGATCCCCACGTCGATGACCCCCGAGGAGATCATGTTCGCGACCATGTGCGCGGCCTGCTGCGACGACCCGCACTGGCAGTCCACGGTGGTCGCGGCCGTCTCGTAGGGCAGCCCCATCGCGAGCCAGGCGGTGCGCGCCGGGTTCATGGACTGCTCACCGGCGTGGGTGACCGTGCCGCCGACGATCTGCTCGACGCAGTCGGGCTGGATTCCGGTGCGGCCGAGGAGTTCGCGGTAGGTCTCGCCCAGGAGGTAGGCGGGGTGCAGATTGGCGAGCGCCCCTCCGCGCCTGCCGATCGGGGTGCGCACGGCTTCGACGATGACGGGTTCCGCGGCCATGACTCGTCCTCTCCTCGCTGCACGGGCGTCCCGGCACTCCGCGCGGGAACTAGTACGCGTTCTAGTTCTCCCGCCAGTCTGCTGAGAGTTACCTTCGGTACGCAAGGGTCCTGCACGCCCTTACCGCACCCCGTGGCGGACAACGGACACCGCCGCGCCCCTTGCCACTTGCGGCACTCGTCACTAGCTTTCGGGCCACTTCTGATGGGTCGTCAGAGACCGACGCCAGAGCTGGAGCTGCCCATGCCCTGCCCCCATCTGCCCGAAGGGTTCGACTTCACCGACCCCGATCTCCTCCAGGCCCGCGTGCCCCACCCCGAGTTCGCTCTGATGAGGGAGACCGCCCCGGTCTCCTGGATACCCCAGCGGCGCGGCATCTCGGGCTTCGACGACGAGGGGTACTGGGCGGTGACCCGGCACGCGGACGTCAGACACGTCTCCACCCACCCGGAGCTGTTCTCCTCCTACCGGAACACGGCGGTCATCCGCTTCAACGAGTCGATCCGGCGCGACCAGATCGACGTCCAGCGGCTGATCATGCTCAATATGGACCCGCCGGAGCACACCCGGGTCCGGCAGATCGTCCAGCGCGGCTTCACCCCCCGCTCGGTCAACTCCCTGGAGGCGGCCCTGCGCGACCGCGCCCGGGGGATCGTGGAGACCGCGCTCGGCGGTCCGGCCTCGGCCGGCGGCTCCTTCGACTTCGTCAGCAACATCGCGGTCGAACTCCCGCTCCAGGCCATCGCCGAACTGATCGGCGTCCCCCAGGACGACCGGGCCCGGATCTTCGGCTGGTCCAACACCATGGCCTCGTACGACGACCCCGAGTTCGCCGTCACCGAGGCCGCCGGGATCGAGGCGACCATGGCGTTCATGGCGTACTCGATGAACCTCGCGGCGGCCCGCAAGGAGTGCCCCGCCCAGGACATCGTCTCCCAGCTGGTCGCCGCCGAGGGCGCCGGCAATCTCTCGTCGGACGAGTTCGGGTTCTTCGTCATCCTGCTGGCCGTGGCGGGCAACGAGACCACCCGCAACGCCATCACCCACGGCATGCACGCCCTGCTGACCCACCCCGAGCAGTGGGAGCTGTTCAAACGGGAGCGCCCCGCGACGGCGGCCGAGGAGATCGTGCGCTGGGCCTCCCCCATCGTCTCGTTCCAGCGCACCGCCACCGAGGACTGCCTCCTCGACGGGCAGGAGATCAGGAAGGGGGACCGGGTGGGTCTCTTCTACTCCTCCGCCAACAACGACCCCGAGGTCTTCGACCGCCCCGGGGAGTTCGACATCACCCGTGACCCCAATCCCCATCTGGGGTTCGGCGGCGGCGGACCCCACTTCTGCCTGGGGAGGTCACTGGCGGTGCTGGAGATCGATCTGATGTTCAACGCGCTCGCGGACACCCTCCCGGACCTCCGGCTCGCGGGCGATCCGCGCCGGCTCCGCTCGGCGTGGCTGAACGGTGTGAAGGAACTCCAGGTCACCGCGGGAGGCTGAGCCCGGGCCCCGGCCCGCTCCGCAGCCGCTCCGGTGGCGGAGCGCCCCGTACGGGCGGATGCTGGCGGGACGCGGCGATCCACCCCGGGGGGTGCGGGAGCCCTCCCGTACCCCCCGGGCCGCACCCGTACCCCCCGGGGCCGCACCCGTGTCCGGTCTACGGCGCCGGGACCGCCGGCTTCCCCGGCTTCCCCTTCGGCTCCCCCGGCTCCGCGGCCCTGTCCTCCTCCACCGGGGCCTTCTTCTCCCCGGTGCTCCCGCCCGGCTCCCGCGCCGCCGGAACCGCGACCGCCACCACCTCGGCGGCGGCGCCCGGCTCCGGCCGCGGCCGGAGCCCCCGCCGCCCCGACAGCAGCCAGGTGAGGCCGAAGCCCGCGGCGACGACGACCGCGCCGCCCAGCGCGTCCAGAATCCAGTGGTTGGCCGTGCCGACGATGACACAGATCGTGATCAGCGGATGGACCAGGCCCAGCAGCTTCATCCAGAGCTTCGGCGCGAGCAGCACCACGACCACACCGCACCAGAGCGACCAGCCGAAGTGCAGCGAGGGCATCGCCGCGTACTGGTTGGTGAGCTGGGTGAGCGGGCCGAACTCCGGATTGGCGAGATCCTTGGTGCGGTGCACGGTGTCGATGAAGCCCATCCCCGGCATCAGCCTCGGCGGGGAGAGCGGATAGAGCCAGAACCCGACCAGCGCCAGCAGCGTGGCGAAGGCCAGCGCCGAGCGCGCCCAGCGGTAGTCCGCGGGACGGCGGATGTAGAGCACCGCGAGAATCAGCAGCGGCACCGGGAAGTGGAACGACGTGTAGTAGAAGTTGAAGAAGCCCTCCAGCCACGCCACGTCCACCACCGCGTGATTGACCCAGTGCTCGATGTCGATGCCGATGGCCTGCTCGATCGAGTGGATCTGACGGCCGTGCTCACGGGCCGCCTCCACACTGCCGGTCGCGGCGAGCCGGATCTGCGAGTAGATCGAGTAGCCGACCCGGATCACGATCAGTTCGAGCAGCAGATTCGGCCGGCTGACCACGCGCCGCCAGAACGGCAGCAGCGGAATCCGGCTCCAGCGCGAGGGCAGCGGGGCGACGTACTCGGTGGGGACGGGCCGCCGGAAGTGCGGTGAGGTGCGCGGCAGGAACGGCACCGCGCAGGCCGCGGCGAGCGCGGCGATCAGGACGGCGTTGTCCCGGACGGGGTGGAGCACGACGATGTTCGGCAGCAGCATCTTGCTGGGCAGGGTCACCGTCAGCACGGTCAGCACCGGCCAGAGCATCCGGTCCGACCGGCGCGTGCCGACCCGGCCGACGACCGCGAGCAGGACCCAGATCAGCTGGTGCTGCCAGGTGGTGGGCGAGACGGCGACGGCGACACAGCCGGTGATGGCGACGGCCAGCAGCAGCTGGCCGTCGCGGGCGTACCGGACGGCGCGGCGCAGGCCCAGCCAGGCCACCCCGGCGGCCAGCAGCAGATAGAGCGCGATCTCCAGCGGCCCTTCGAGGCCGAAACGGAGCAGCGCGCCGTGGAGCGACTGGTTGGCGAGGCCGTCGGCGTGGCTGCCGAGCCCGGCGCCCGCCGCATGGTCCACCCAGTACGTCAGGGAGTCGCCCGGCATCGCGGCCCAGGCCAGCACCGTGCAGGCGGCGAAGGTCGCGGCGGAGGTGACGGCCGCCCTGCGGCGCCCGGTGAACCAGAGCAGCGGCGCGAAGAGCAGCACGGTCGGCTGGAGGGCCGCGGCGACACCGATCAGCAGGCCGGACGGTCTCTCGCCGCGCACGGCGAAGCAGCCGAGGAGGACCAGGAGGACCGGGATGATGCTGGTCTGGCCGAGGTGGAAGCTGTTGCGCACCGGCAGCGAGATCATCAGCAGGCTGAGCGCGACCGGCGCGGCCAGCAGTGAGCTGCGGCGCGAGACGGGCCCGGGCAGGGCGCGTGCGACGACGAGGGCGATCCCGACGACGAGCAGCAGGGTGCCGAAGGTCCAGGCGACGCCCAGGCCCTGTTCGGCGGCGCGGGTGAGGGGTTTGAGGACCAGCCCGGCGAAGGGGGTGCCGGTGAACCGGTCGGTGTCGTACAGCGATCCCTCGACACGCAGGACGCCGTTGTCGCCGAGCCAGGTCTCCAGATCCAGGAAGCGCTCGCCGGGGGGCAGTCTCAGCACCGCCGCCGTCTGCCGTATGGCGAGGACGGCGGCCACGAGCCACAGGGCGACCCTCGCCGCACCCGTCCTCGTGTCCGTCGTCGCACTCCCGCGCACGCTGTGCTCCGCGTTTGCCACGTCGCGCCGCGCCTCCCCTACGTCTTCGTTCCGTTGTGTCCGGTCTTCCTCTGGTTTCCCAGAGCCTTGCACTGCCCGTTCCGGAAGACCCGGGCAACCCCCTCGTTGCCTGACAGGCGACCGGAATGCGGCCGTTTTCCGCCGGCTCTTCCCGGCGGGCGCCGGGTGGTGCGACGGGTGCGGGGTGCCCGAGGGGGCATGCGGGGGGAACATACAAGAACCGCGGCGGACGTCTGCCCACCACGGCTGCTCGGGACGGACCCGGAACCCCTCACTGACCTAAGTTTGACGCATGAATCAGAGGACTCAGCAGCCCCGGGGCCACAACGACGAAGTATGGCGGGACGTCGACCGCTACATCACCGGCCTTCTCGCCCCTGATGACGCTGTGCTGACCGCCGCTCTGGCGGAGAGCGACCGGGCCGGTCTGCCGGAGATCGCCGTCGCGGGCAACCAGGGAAAGCTGCTCCATCTGCTGGCGAGAACGCAGGGCGCGCGCACGGTGCTGGAGATCGGCACCCTGGGCGGCTACAGCACCATCTGGCTGGCTCGCGCGCTGCCGGAGGGCGGCAGGCTGATCTCCCTGGAGTACAGCGCGGAGCACGCCGAGGTGGCCCGGACCAACATCGCCCGCGCGGGTCTGGACGCCGTCGCGGAGGTGCGGACGGGGGCGGCGCTGGAGACGCTGCCGCTGCTGGCGGCGGAGCCGGGGGCGGGGCCCTTCGATCTCTTCTTCATCGACGCGGACAAGAAGAACAACCCGCGCTATGTGGAGTGGGCGCTCAAGCTCTCCCGCCCCGGCAGCGTGATCATCGTCGACAACGTGGTCCGGGGCGGCGCGATCCTGTCGGACGACGGTGCCGACCCGTCGGTCGCGGGCACCCGGGCGATGTACGAGCTGGTGGCGCGGGAGCCCAGACTGGAGGCGACGGCGGTGCAGACGGTGGGGACGAAGGGGTACGACGGGTTCCTGATCGCCCGGGTCGTCTCCTGAGCCGGCGGGCCTCCTCGCGCCGCGCCCCGGGCCCCGGGAGCCCGCCGCCGGGGCCCGCCGCCGGACGGACGACCCCGGACGGACGGACGACCCCGGACGGACGACCCCGGGCAGACGGACGGCCCCGGACGGACGGCTACCCCCGGGCGTCGGCGCGGGCCTGCTCCTCGATCCGGCGTCTGGCGTCCTTCCAGTCGATGGGCAGCCGCTCCACCGGCACCTCCCAGAAGGTGAAGGTCGTCGACCGCATGGTGGGCCGGATCGTGGTCATCACGCTCTTGTGCGGCTCGGTCCGCACGAAGGCGTAGAGCGCGTCCCGGTCCACCCACGCGGAGAGCGTGTAGAAGACCCGTTTCGCCGGCTGGGCGTCGAGCGAGGCGCCGAGGGCTCCCGGCGCCGTCCGGACCTGCTGCCAGACGGAGAACGACTTCAGCAGGAAGCGGGGGACATCGGCCAGGGAGCGGACCTCCAGCCGGGACGCCATGACATAGGCGCTGGTGCCGGGGGTCGCCGGCTGGGGGGTGACCCAGGGAAGAGCGGGCATCGGGGTCCTCGCTTCCGTCGTCGGCCCGAGGCACTTCCACGGTAGGGAGGGACCCCGGGCCCGGCGATCGGGGCGGGCCCGGATACGTCCGTCCGGGTGGGGCCGGTGCTCGGGGACGGGCCCGGCCCCGGGGACGGCGCCCGGGTCAGCGGACCGCGAGCCGCCAGAGCGACGTGATCTCCCCCGCCCGGGCGGTGTGCAGCGGGTCGTCGGCGTCCCTGGCCCGCGGGTGCCTCGGCCGGGTGTCGATCCGGTCCACCACCCGCAGCCCCGCGGCCCCGATCGCGTCCGTCAGTTCGCCGGGCGCCCGAAGCCCCAGCCGCTCGGCCAGGTCCGAGAGCACGAGCCAGCCCTCGCCACCGGGCAGCAGATGGTCCGGCAGCCCGGTGAGAAAGCCGTGCAGCATCGTGCCGCCGGGGTCGTAGACGCCCTGCTCGACGGCGGAGGACGGCCGGGCGGGCAGCCAGGGCGGATTGCAGACGGCGAGGTCGGCGCGGCCCTCCGGGAAGAGCGCCGGGCCGGTGACCTCGACCCGGCCGGCGGGGCAGAGCCGGCGGACGTTCTCCCGGGCGCAGACCAGGGCGCGCGGGCTGATGTCGGTGGCGACGGTGCGCCCGAACCCCCGGCGGTCCAGGACGGCGGCCAGCACCCCCGTCCCCGTACCGAGGTCGAACGCGGTGCGGCCCGCCGCGGGGGCGGGCAGCGGGGCCTCGGCCACCAGGTCGACGTACTCGCCCCTGACCGGCGAGAACACCCCGTAGTGCGGATGGACCCTGGCGTCCAGGGCCGGGATCTCCACCCCCTTCGTGCGCCACTGGTGGGCCCCGATCACGCCCAGCAGCTCACGGAGGGAGACCACGGCCGACCCGTCCGGCGGCCCGTACGCCTCGGTGCACGCGCGGCGGACATCGGGGGAGCGGCGCAGGTCCAGGCCGTGGTCGCCGTCGAGGAGCACCAGCAGCCGGCCGAGGACACGGGCGCGGTGGCCGCGGGCCCGGCGGTGGAGGTGGAAGGATTCCGCGGCGGTCGCCCCGGGGACGGGACCGGGGGTCTTCCGGTCGACCCGGCGGCCCATCGCCTGGAGCAGCGAGCGCGCGCCGGGGAAGTCTCCGCGCCAGAGCAGCGCCGTGCCCTCGCAGACGAGGCGGTGGGCGGTGGCGGCGTTCATCCGGTCGTCGGCGACCTCGACGCGCCGGGGCGCGGGGGTCGCGTTCTCTGAGTGCCAGCGGGCGGACCGGGGGGTGCCGGCCTCGGTCCAGTGAACCCTGGGCACTGCGGACTCTGAGGATGCTGAGGACGCTGAGGACACCGGGCGCTCCTGGTTGGTGCTCGGACATGCGGCGAAGGGGCAGCGGGGAGCACGTCGGCGGGGAGGGGGAAGGGGGCCGGGGGCGGCCCGGAGCTTTGACCTTGCCACAGCCCGCTCCCCCGGACAAATGTCCTGTCGCCGGGGAGGTACGGTCGAATCCCGCTCCGTTCCTGCGAATTCTGCGAAGGACTGCCCCGTGGCCAGTGTGGTGAAGATCAATGTTCTGAACGTTCCGGCCGATCAGCGCGAGGTGCTGGAGAAGCGCTTCGCCGCCCGCGCCGGGTCCGTGGACAGCGCCGACGGATTCGAGTGGTTCGAGCTGCTGCGTCCGCTGGAGGGCACCGACGACTACCTGGTGTACACAAGGTGGCGCAGTGAGGCCGATTTCGAGGCGTGGATGGCGGGCTCGATGCGCGGGGCGCACGCGCCGGCGTCCGGAGCCGGGGGCGGACAGGGCGGCCCCGGAGCTGCGGACGGCGCGGGTGGCGAGAAGCCGAAGCCGGCCGCGACCGGTTCGACGCTCTGGTCGTTCGAGGTCGTGCAGTCGGCGGGCCCGAAGAGCTGAACCCGGCGGAAGGCACACCGGCCGGCCCGGGGCCGAAAACCCCTGGCCAAAGGGGCTCTTACCGGGATACACAGGGCGCTGTGACCTCCTGGACCATAGCCCCCGAAGTCTTCGACTCGCCCGACGCGACCCGGTTGCGCCACGACTACTACGCCGATGTCGCCGGCCGCTACTGGAAGCGGCCGGCGACCGCGGGCGAGGTCGCGGGCGGGCTCGCCGGTGACGGTGTGGAGCTGCTGACGCCGCCCACCGGGGATTTCCTGGTCGGGCGGTACGACGGGGTGGCGGCGGCCTGTGGCGGGGTCCTGCTGCTGGACGCGGACCGCGCCGAGCTGACCCGGGTCTTCGTGCGCCACGCGTACCGCGGGAAGCGGGGCGCCGGGCTGCTGATGGACGCGCTGGAGGAGCGGGCGCGCGGGCTGGGGGCGCGGCGGATGGTGCTCAACACCCGGCTGGACCTGGTCGAGGCGCGGGCGCTGTACACGCGCCACGGGTACGCCGAGATCCCGGCGTACCGCACCGGTCCGTACATGGACATCTGGTACGGCAAGCGTCTCTGACCCCGCTCGGGTCAGGGAGCCCGGTGGCCGCGCTCGGGTCAGGGAGCCCGGTGGTCGCGCTCGGGCCCCGGCCCGTGCGGCCGTTCGCCGTCGGAGCCGCACAGCTCCGCGTTCAGCTCCTCCACCAGCTGGACGAGGTCGGTGGGCCGCTCGGGTCCCCACCAGTCGCCCAGCAGCTCGGCGAGGGAGTCCTCGCGCGCCTTGGCCAGCCGTACGGCGGTCCGCAGCCCGCTCTCGCTGAGCATGAGCTGCACCCCCTCGCGGCGGACGAGACCGCGCTCCTCCAGCTGCCGGGAGGCGTCGGTGATCACTTCCAGCGGTACGGGGGTGGTGTCGGCGAGCAGACCGGGTTCCACGGTCCCGTGGCGGCGGATGCGCAGCAGGACCCAGCTGGCGGCCGGCAGCAGGTCGTACCCCGCCTTCGCGGTGATCTTCTCGTACACCTTGCGGCGGCCGTCGCGCGAGCCGAGGACGGAGAGCGCGCGGGCGCACTCCTCCTGGGAGGAGCGCTCCACCGGGTTGGAGGCGAGGGTCTGGCTGGCCTCGGGGGCGGTGACCGAGCCGCGCAGCCGGTCCTCCTTGAGGAACCAGGCGACAACGAAGGCGACGAGGACCACCGGCACCGCCCAGAGGAAGACATCGGTGATCGCGGAGGCGAAAGCGTGGATCACCGGCTGCCGGAGCCCCGGCGGGAGCTTGGCGATGTCCTGCGGGTCGGCGGCGAGATCGCCCGCCTGCGCGCCGGGCGGCACCGGGCGGCCCCGGAGGACATCGGCGAGCTTGGTGTTGAGCCCGTTGGAGAAGATCGTGCCGAAGATGGCGACACCGAAGGAGGCCCCGATGGAGCGGAAGAAGGTGGCCCCGGAGGTGGCCACGCCCAGGTCCTCGTAGCGCACGGCGTTCTGCACCACCAGCACCAGCACCTGCATGACCAGGCCGAGTCCGGTGCCGAAGACGAAGAAGTAGGCGCTGATCTGCCAGTTGGAGCTGGTCTCGGTGAGCCGGTGGAGCAGCAGCAGCCCGATCACCGTGATGCCGGTCCCGGCGATCGGGAAGACCTTCCAGCGGCCGGTGCGGCTGACGATCTGCCCGGAGACGGTGGAGGCGGTCAGCAGCCCGATGACCATCGGCAGCATGTGCACACCGGAGAGGGTCGGGCTGATGCCGTGGACGACCTGGAGGAAGGTCGGCAGGAAGGTCATGGAGCCGAACATCGCGAAGCCGATGATGAAGCTGATGACGGCGACCAGGGTGAAGGTGCGGATACGGAAGAGCCGCAGCGGCAGCACGGGTTCGGCGGCCCGGCGCTCGACCCGGATGAAGAAGACCAGCAGCACCAGGCCGAGGACCGCGAGCCCGATGATCCGGGCCGAGTCCCAGGGCCAGGTGGTGCCGCCGAGCGAGGCGACGAGAACCAGACAGGTGGCGACGGAGGCGATGAGGAAGGTGCCCAGGTAGTCGATGGTGTGGGGGGTGGAGCGGACCGGGATGTGCAGGACGGCCGCGATCACCAGCAGGGCGACGATCCCGATGGGGAGATTGATGTAGAAGACCCAGCGCCAGCTCAGGTTGTCGGTGAAGAATCCGCCGAGCAGCGGGCCGAGGACGCTGCTGGCGCCGAAGACCGCGCCGAAGAGCCCCTGGTACTTGCCGCGCTCGCGGGGCGCGACGATGTCGCCGACGATCGCCATCGACAGGACCATCAGCCCGCCGCCGCCGAGCCCCTGGAGCGCGCGGAAGCCGATGAGCTGGGGCATGTTCTGGGCGATGCCGCAGAGCGCGGAGCCGATCAGGAAGATGACGATCGCGGCCTGGAAGAGCTTCTTGCGGCCGTACTGGTCGCCGAGTTTGCCCCAGAGGGGGGTGGCGGCGGTGGAGGCGAGGAGATAGGCGGTGACGACCCAGGAGAGGTGCTCCAGGCCGCCCAGCTCGCTGACGATGGTGGGGAGGGCGGTGGAGACGATCGTCTGGTCGAGGGCGGCGAGCAGCATGCCGAAGAGCAGGGCCCCGATGGCGATCATCACGGAACGGCTGTTCTGCCCCTCGCCGGGGGCCGGGCTCGTGGGGCTGCTCACTTCCTGAGCCATGCCGTCTCCTCGGGGCCGGGTCCTTTCCATCGTGTGGGGTGGGGGCGGTTCTGGCCTGCGGAGGGGGGCCGGGGGTGGTGTCCGGGCGGAATGATTTGTACCATGACAAAACAAAGTGGTTCCGTCCGTACTCCCTGACCGGCGGGCGGGACCGCCTTGTTCCCCCGCACCACGGACGTACGGAGCACACCCATGCCGGAGAACACCCTCACCGCCCGTGCCCTGCTGCTCGACATGGACGGCACCCTCGTCAACTCGGACGCGGTGGTGGAGCGGCTGTGGCGCGAGTGGGCGGTGGGGCACGGGCTCGACCCGGACGACGCGCTGAGGGTCGTGCACGGCCGGCAGGGGTACGCCACCATGGCGGCGCTGCTGCCGGAGCGGCCGATGGAGCTGAACCACGCGGAGAACGCGGTGATGCTGGCGCGCGAGACGGCGGACGTGGAGGGGGTGGTGCCGGTTCCGGGCGCCCCGGCCCTCATGGCGGCGATCGAGGACCTGCCGCACGCGCTGGTGACCTCGGCGGACGAGGCGCTGGCACGGGCGCGGATGACGGCGGCGGGGCTGCGGATGCCGGTCGTGCGGGTGACGGCGGAGAGCGTGGGGGCGAGCAAGCCGCATCCGGAGGGGTTTCTGAAGGGGGCGGCGGCGCTGGGGGTGGCTCCTGCGGAGTGCATAGCCTTCGAGGACTCGGAGGCGGGGATCGCGGCGGCCCGCGCGGCCGGGGTCCGCGTGGTGGGCGTGGGCCCGCGCGCCCTCCCCCACTCCCCCGACCTCCACGTCGACGACCTCCGCGCCCTCACGGTGAGGAGCACCCCGCACGGCGCTTTCCAGGTGACGGCTTCCGCCCCCAGCCCGGCGACGACATGAGCCCGGGGCAACCGACCCGGGCGGGGTCACCTCCCAGAGGGGGCCCAACCCAGCCCCGCCGGGGACACCCCCCAGAGGCAGCTCAACCCAGCCCCGCCGGCGATTGAGGCGCGGAGGTTCGGGGGCCGGCCCCCGACCGTGGCCCGCACCCTGCGGGCACCCGTGGCCCAGAGGGATGCGCACCCCCGTGGCGCATCCAGGACAACGGGCCCCCGGCAGCCCCCGCGCTTCGTAGGCTAGAACCTCCAGCACACCGGAGGTTCAAGCAATGGTGAGCCAGATCACATGGACAATCGGCGAGCTGGCAGCCCGCACCGGGCTGCCGGTCAAGACCGTCCGGTACTACTCCGACATCGGCCTGCTCCCCCTCTCCGGCCGCTCCCCCGGCGGCCACCGCCGCTACGCCCCCGAAGCCCTGAACCACCTCACCCTGATCCAGCAGCTCCGCGCCCTCGGCACCCCCATCGCCACCATCACCCAGGTCACCACCGGTGAGCGCAGCCTCGCCGACCTGGTCGCGGAGGCCCTCGACCGCACCCGCTCCCACCTCGCGGAGCTCCAGTGGCGCCAGGCCACCCTGGAGGCCCTCGACGACTGCTCCGACCAGGAGCGCCTGCGCCGCCTCACCGTGCTCTCCCGCGTCCAGCGATTACCGGACGCCCGCCTCGACCTCGCCCGCGCCTGGGAGCGGATGATCCCCCGGGACGTCCCGGCCCACCTCACCGACCTGATCACCTCGCAGGCCGTCCCCGACCCGCCCCGCGACCCCTCCCCCCAGTCGGTACTGGCCTACGCGGAACTGCACACCCTCGTCGAGCACCCCGGCTTCCGGGGCTACTGGACCCCGCCCGCCGTCCGGGACCGGGCATCCCTCTACTCCGCCCAGCTCGACGCCTCGCTGCTGGCCTCCGCCGCCGTCGCCAGCGGCCTCCCGCCCCAGCGCGGCGAGGCGCTCAACCGGTTCACGGGCGCCTGCGCCCGCGCCAAGGGCGTCGACGACACCCCCCTCTTCCGCGCCTCCATGCGCGAGGAGATCCGCCCCTCCCTGCGCCCGTTCCGCCTCTACTGGCAGCACATCGCCACCCTCCGGGGCGACACCCCCTTCAGCCTGGGCAGCTCCCACTGCTGGCTCGCCCAGGCCCTCGTGGCGGAACAGCGCCGGGTGCCGGCGAAGCCGCCGGGCGGCGCGGACACCCCACCGGGTCAGCCCGTGATCGCCTCGTAGAGGCTGAACCCGGCCAGCGCCAGCATCAGCCCCGCCGCCACCTTCGTGATCAGCTTCAGCGGCACATACTTCATCAGCGTCCGCCCGCCGAGGATTCCGATCCCCGCCACGGCCCAGAGCGCCAGGACGGCCCCCAGCCCCACCGACACCGGGTCGTCGTACCGCGCCGCCAGGTTCGCGGTCATGATCTGGGTCAGATCGCCGAACTCCGCGACCAGGATCAGCATGAACCCCGCGCCGGAGACCTTCCAGAAGGACTGGTCGGCGGGCGGCTTGATGCTCTCCCCGTCCTCGTCGTGCTTCCGCAGGAGCAGCACCAGCGCCCCCGCCAGGAAGAGCGCGCCCACCACCGCCTGCACCAGCCGCTGCGGCAGCAGCGTCAGCACGCTGCCGGCGGCGATCGCGAGCGCCACATGGACGACGAAGGCGGCGGCGACGCCGGCGAAGACATAGGACGCCCGGTAGCGGGTGCCCAGCATCAGACCGGCGAGCGCGGTCTTGTCGGGGAGCTCGGCGAGAAAGACGACCCCGAAGGTGATCGCCAGGACGGTGAAGCTGATCACGGCTGTGATTCCTCAATCGGTCGGGCTGTCCGCACCGAGAGACCAGACGTGAAAAGGGGTCGCTTCGGCACGGCAGCGTCCAATGAACACTGCGGCCGAAGGTCTCGCTGGCGGTCCGCTGAACGGTCCGCCTCCGGGCGCCGGCCGGGCCCAGGGCCCAGCAGTATGTCGACGTTCCGGCGAAGAGCTACTCCCCTTCTGCTCCGTTCAGGGTACGCCACCCCCGGCGCCCGCGCCCGGCCTCACCCGGCCCGGTGCAGCCTCCCCCGCGCCACCAGCTCCAGCACCACCGCCACGGCCACCGCCTGCACCGCCATCAGCCCGACCAGGACGAAGAGCTGCACCGCGCCCGCCAGCAGCGGCGAGGCCCCGCCCAGCAGCATCCCGACGAAGGCGCCGGGCAGGGTGACGAGCCCCACGGTCCTGGTCTGGTCGAGACCCGGGAGCAGGGCGTCCGCCGCCGGACCCCGGGCCACCTCCAGCCGGGCGTCCCGGTCGAGCAGCCCGAGGGCGAGACCGGCCTCCACCTCGCCGTGCCGGGTCCGCAGCTCGTCCAGCGCGCGCCGCCCGGCCAGCACGGTCACGGTGAGGGCGCCGCCGATGAGAATCCCGGCGACCGGCACCAGGGCGATGCCCTTGAGCGGTACGAGCCCGGTGAGCAGCAGCGCGGCCAGGACCGGGAAGACACCGGCGGCGATCGGCGGCGCGGCCCACCACCAGCTCCCGTTCGGGGTGATCCGGCGGCCGGCGGTGCGTACGGCGACGGCGTACATCAGCAGCACGAAGGCGAGGAGCAGGGGCACGGAGCGCACCACCCACCCGATGACCAGGGAGACGGCGGCGAGCTGAGCGGCGGCCCGGACCCCCGCGACCAGGATCTCCCGGGACCGTCCGAGGTGGGCGAGCGCGGCCACCGCCGCCGCCACGGCGAGCAGGACGGCCAGCACGGCCCCGAAGGTGGCATCGACCGTCAGCAGCACCCGGCAACCCTACGCCGCACCCGCACCCGCCCGCCCGGGTCCGAGTCCGGGTCCGCCGGTCCGGGCCGGCGCACCCGCACCCGCCCGCCCGGGTCCGAGTCCGGGTCCGGGTCCGCCGGTCCGGGTCCGCCGGTCCGGGTCCGGGCCGGCGCACCCGCCGGAGGCCCCGCGCCCGCGCCCCGCCGCGCCCCCTCCCCGCCGTGCGTGTCCCTGGTCGCGACCGGTGCGCTCCGGCCCGAGCTGCTGATCACCGGTGAGCTGGGGCTGCACGGCGCGCCGGACGCCCT